>CALVXZ010000035.1 GCA_944371785.1 uncultured Clostridia bacterium
TGAAAAACGTCAAAGCGTTGAACGGGTATCCGAAAACAGGTGTTCGGGAACCGTATCTTCCGATAAATATCGAAGCGCGCAAAAGCGTTTGACTTTATTTTGCAAAAAAACAGTTAAAGGAGAGGCGATCCGAATGGACAGAACAGAAAGGACGAAGGAAAAATTCAAACGGCTTTTCGGGGGCGCGCCCACCGAAAACGAAGGGACCGACCCGGAATTTATGCGTATACTGCAACGCTTTATTTTCGGTGAAGTGTCTTACGAGGGCTCGTTGGACGACAAGCTGAGGGAATTGATAACCGTGACCGTGCTGACCGTGAATCAGACTCTGCCGCAGCTGAAAGCGCACGTCGGAGCGTGTCTGAACACGGGACTTACTCCGACGGAGATCAGGGAAGCCGTTTACCGTTGCGCGCCGTTTATAGGATTTCCGAAGACCTTGAACGCGATAGCCGCGATGAACGAAGTGTTTGCGTCCAAAGGCATAGAGCTGCCGTTGGAAGATTGCGGTACCGTCGGCGAGGAGGACCGCCGCGAAGCGGGGGCGGCGATCCAGCAGCCTTTATACGGGAACGAGATCGCCTCCGCATACGCTTGGCTTCCGGAGGGCTTCGGTAAAAGCGTTCCGCTGTGGCTTACGGAGCTTTGTTTCGGCGATTTTGCCTCCAGAAAAGGTATGGACGGCAAGACGGGGGAACTGCTTACCGTAGTTATGCTTGCCGCTATGGGCGGAGCGGAAAAGCAGGTCCGCGCTCACGTCGCCGGAGCAATGAAGGCGGGAAACAGCGCCGAAGAGATCGTTTGCGCATTGGCGCATGCGATGCCTTATATGGGTATTCCGAGGCTGTTCAACGCATTGAATTGCAGCAAAGACGTTTTGGAGGGATGACCGATGACGAACGAGAAAGAATTCGACAAACTTAACGTATTCGGGAAAGGAGAGGCGAATACCGCTTACGCCGCGTATTTTACGGGGAATTCATATCTGAATCCGCTGACTTCGCCGCAGACCAAGCCTTTTTTCGCAAACGTGACTTTCGAACCCGGATGCCGCAACAATTGGCACGTTCACCGCGCGGAAAAGGGGGGAGGACAGATCCTGCTGTGCGTTGCCGGCAGCGGCTGGTATCGGGAATGGGGAAAACCGGCAAGGAGCCTGGGACCCGGCGACGTGGTCGAAATACCCGTCGGCGTAAAGCATTGGCACGGAGCGAAAAAGGACAGTTGGTTTTCGCATATTTCCGTGGAGATGCCGGGCGAAGATACTCGTAACGAATGGTTGGAACCCGTTTCCGACGAGGAATACGACAATTCGGAAGCCTGAGTTTTTCCGATTTCGGAAAGGGTGCGTTTTGCGGCGCAAAGCCGTTCAGATCCTGCGGACGGGTTTATTCCGCAGCCGTCGGTTCCCCGTGAGCCGTGCGTTCTGTACCGAAAACGGTTATTGCGCGGCGACGGGATCTTTGTTATCATAATATCATAGCTAAAGAAACGGCTGAATGCCGGCAGAAGAAAAAACCGAGGGGATACTCAAAATGAATATTTACGTGATCTATAAGTTCAGCGACGCTAGGCAGGTAGAAGAGCTGATACGGCAGATGAAAGAAAGAGACCGGGACGGGGCGCTGAATTTTTTCAAATTCGAAGTCGGCGGCAGCAATCGGCTGTGGCACAAAAAAGCCGTCAACAAGATGAAGACCTGTAACGTGGTTTGCTATTTTTGCAATGTGTCGGAAGGCGCCGCGAACGCAAAGAACGTGAAATGGGAATTGAAGCTGGCGAACAAATACAGGAAAACGGTGTTCATTTTCAAACTCGATCCCTCGGAGCTGCAAAATCACAGGAACGGTTTTACTCAGAGCATTTTCGGAATGGACTATTCGGAAGAGCTGCTGAATCTGAACAAATACCGAATCTACGAAAAGGAAGAGGCTTTCGACGTTCTGATCGGAGAGGCGGAATGGAGCATCGAAAACGACGTTATCAATAAAAAGTTCGACAAAGAAAAATTGGGGGAAGAGGGGTATTACGGTCTTTTGTTCGAAGAATACAGGCTGATGGTGGATACTTCGGAAAAACTGATGGAGCGGCGGCAGAACATCAGCAATCTGTATACTACTTTGTGTTCCGCGCTGGTGGCGGTCATAGGAGCCTCGTTCGCTTTCGAAAATTGGTTGGTAACGGCATATATAGGAATCGTCGCAGGGATCGTTTTCATATTCCTGTCCTCGAATTGGAGGGCGTGCCTTAAGGCTTACGATAAAAACAACGCCGGAAAGTTCGCCGTGATCAACGCGATTGAAAAAATACTGCCCGCGGATCTGTTTAATTGCGAGTACAGATACAACACTAAAAACGGGATCAGATCCTATTCTTCCAGGGAAAAGATCCTGCCGATAATATTCGTTATTTTCGGAGCGGTGCTGTTGTGTATGGGCGTTATCGTGTTGGTTTTATCCCTCACGGGAGTTCTAAAATAGTATGATTAACGGCTCCCGGATCGCCGCCCGGACGGGCGGATCCTTCGGCCTTGCCTGCGCGGCTTAAAAAATTTTCGGAGGTTTGCATGAAGATCCTTTTCAAAAACGGATACGTCATTGACGGCAGCGGCGAACGCGGCTATATCGGCGACGTATTGGTGGAAAACGACAGAATTGCCCAAGTCGGCGAATGGATCGAATCGGACGCCGACGAAGTCGTAGACTGCACCGGGCTGTGCGTTTCTCCCGGATGGATAGATGCCCATTCGCACAACGACTTTTTCGTGGACCGTGCCGATTCTGAACGCTTTTTCGAACCGTTCGTACGCCAGGGGATTACTACGCAGATCACCGGTAACTGCGGCTTTTCCCCGTTCGGGTTGGATGAAAACAGCCCCTTCGCCGACAAAGTCGGCGGCGGTTTGTTCCACGCCGAGCGCGTGGGATCGTTTACCGATTTCGTCCGCCGCGCCGAAGGCAATCTGTTCGTCAACATAGCGCCATTGATAGGGCACGGCACCGCCAGGATAGGTGTTAACGGCTACGACCCCGGGGAACTCAGCGCCGAACAGCTGGCAGAAAGCCTTTCCTTCGTCGACGAAGCGATGGCGAACGGCGCATTCGGCGGTTCGTTGGGATTGATGTACGAACCGGGGATATATTGCAAAAAGGACGAACTGAAGGCGTTCGCGAAAAAGATCGCCGAATACGACGGCATACTGACGGTGCATCCGCGCGCTTGTTCGAAGGTGGCTTTGGGGTTTCCGCTGATCTCCAAGCCGCATCTGGAGCTTGCGTTGGACGAAGTCATCGAGATAATGCACGACAGCAAAGTCAAGACGGAGTTTTCGCATCTGATTTTCGTCGGGGAAACTTCGTGGAAGTCGGTGGAGCCGATGCTTTCGAAGATCCGTTCCGAAGCAGCCGACGGGTATCGTATCGCTTACGACAATTACTCTTTCGAATACGGCGCTTCGGTGATCACGGTGGTTCTGCCGGCGTGGTATCTGCAAATGGATAAGGAAAAGAGGAACAAAGGTCTGCCGAGGCTGAAATTGAAGATGCTGGTGTGGATAACGAAAAAGCTCCTGGGCATAGATTTTTCCGATTTTACGGTGGCGTATATTTCGCCCGAGTACAAACGCTACGAAGGCAAAACCGTCAGCGAGATCGCCGAGGCGGAAGGAGAATCGGCATTCGATACCTATATCCGTTTGGTGGAACTCAGCAACGGGCAGGGCAGGATGTACCTGGGAAAATATTACAACAAAGATATCCTTCGCAGGCTGATGACGGACGACCTTTCGGTGTTTATGACCGACGCCTGGGTAGAGGAAGCCGGCGTTCAGAACGGCGCGGCGTTCCAGGCGTTTTTGCAGTTTTTCAAACTTGCGAAGGAATTCGGCATACCCGCCGAACAGGTTGTGCGTAAGATGACTTCGCAGACCGCGGAGCGTTTCGGGATAAAGGAGCGCGGCAGGTTGCAAAAGGGTTATTATGCCGATATCACCGTGTTCGCCCCGGAAAAGATAAAGACTCAGCCCGACGTCCCCGATTTCACCCCCGAAGGCATCGTCCGCGTTTACGCGAACGGAAAGGCGTTATTGAAAGACGGGGAATTCCTTTCCGAAAAAGCCGGACGCGTCCTGTTGAAAAACAGATAACGCGCGGCGCTTTGCACGGTATGTTTTTTCCGACAGCAAAGAAAACGGGATACCGTAAATTATAATACGGTATCCCGTTTATTATATTCCGACGAAAAGATTTCAATCCGACGTCTTGTCCGATCCGTGCAGATGAACGTCAAGCTGCGGATAGGGTATGCCGATCCCGGCGGCGTCGAAAGCGTCTTTTACTCTTTCGACGATATCGTAATAGACGTCCCAATATTTATCGTTTGCCGTCCATACGCGGACTGTCAGGATCAGCGCGTTGTCGCCGTGTTCGGACAGCCGGCACATGGGTTCGGGGTCTTTCAGTACCGCCTCGTGGGCGTTGCAGATGTCTAAAATTATTTCCTTGGCTTGCTTGTAATCGTTGTCGTAGGAAATGCCGAATTTCAATTCCACTCTGCGCGTAGCCATCGTGCTGTAATTGATTATGTGTTCGCTTGCCAGGGTGCCGTTCGGGACGACGATCTCTTTGTTGTCCGCAGTCAGCAAAACGGTATTGAAAAGGTTGATCGTGCTGACCTTGCCCGACACTTCGGGGGTTTCGATGTAATCGCCTTTTTTGAAGGGCTTGTTGTAAATTATCAATACGCCGCTGGCGAGGTTGCCCAGGCTGTCTTTCAACGCAAGACCGATGGCGACTCCGCAGGTGCCGAGTACGGTGATTATGGACGCCGTGTTGATGCCCATAGTCGCCAGCGCGCACACCAGAACAATTATTTTCAGGATGATATCCGTCAGCGATACTATGAAATGCGACATGGCTTCGTCGCGTTTTCCGCGCGCCAAAGCGCGTTTCAACAATGTTTTTACGATCTTGCACGCCAATAATCCCAGGATGATTATTACGATGCCCAGCAGGATCTTCAGCCCTGCGGTGGTGAAAAAGGTTTTGACGTCGGTGATGAATTTTTCCATAGCTATCTCCGTTCGGCGGTCCGCCGTTCCGCGTTTCGCCGTCGCGGCGGGCGGACGAGTATTTGCGAATACTCATATAGTTTAATACATTTATGCGAAATGTGCAATATTTACGCGATCTTCGCAAAGAAAAAATAAACGGGTTTAAAGGCGCGGCGGTGTTCGGATGGCTTTTTGCGCGGACGCAAAAATCGGTTGATTTGCCGTCTTGGATTCAGCTAAAACTTGTGCTATGATAAAGGCAGGAGGTAAATTTATGAAAGAATATGTTTGTACCGTTTGCGGTTACGTTCATAAGGGCGAGCTTCCGGACGATTTCAAATGCCCCGTCTGCGGCGCAGGGAAAGAGGCTTTCAAAGAAGTCAAGCCCGCCGGAAAGACGACCGTAAAAAAACCGTCCGCCGGAGAGATAAAGGAATTGTCCGCGGCTGAGATCTCGATAATCTGTTCCAACCTTGCCAGGGGCTGCGAAAAGCAGTATCTTTTCAAGGAAGCGGAACAATTTATCGCGCTTGCGGAGTTTTTCCGCGGAAAAGCCGAACCTGCCGACGGCGGTTTCGGGGAATTGTACGATCTGATCGAAAAGGATCTGAACGAAGGTTTCCCTTATGCGCGTTCGGCGGCGGAGGAATATTCCGACAGGGGGGCGATGAGAAGCCTGGTATGGAGCGAAAAAGTCACTGCGATGTTGTATTCGTTATTGTCGCGCTATCGCAAGGAAGGCGAGAAGATGTTGGAAAACACCGGAGTTTTCGTTTGTACCGTATGCGGTTTCGTCTATGTGGGGGAGGCGGCGCCGGCGCTCTGTCCGGTGTGCAAGGTACCTTCCTGGAAGTTTGAAAAAATCGAAAGGAGGGCGCGGTAATGGCTAAAAAATTTGCGGTAAGAAACCTTAGGCTGTGCACGAAAGACTGTTTGTGTCTGTACGTCTGTCCGACGGGCGCCAGCGATACGGAAAACAGCGTCATAGACGTCGGTAAATGTATCGGTTGCGGCGCCTGCGCCGAATCCTGCCCGTCCGGAGCCATCACGATGGCGCCCTTCGAGTATCCGCCCCAGCAAAAGAAAGCCGAAAAAGTAATTGAGGCGCAGCGCATACTTGCCTTGTCGAAGGCGAAGGCGGAAATGATCGCGTCGGGGCTGCCGGATACTTTGGCGGCGGCGATAGAAAAATCGTCGCGGCTGATGGCGGAGGACCTGGAACGCGAAGCCGGATTCATGATCCCCGAAAGCGCGAACGCGGAACTGTTCCTCAGGGGGCTGTTAAATTATCCGGGCGTTCCGAAAGAAGCCGTGGAAAGCCTGCTTTCAAGTTTAAAATTCAACGAAACCGATTTTAAAAAGGAGAAAAAGAGTATGGAAAAATGGAAATGCACGATTTGCGGATATATACACGAAGGTCCGATAACGCCCGATTTCGTCTGCCCGATCTGCAAAGCGACCGCCGATAAATTCGTAAAGATAGAAGAACCCGCCGCGGCGGCGAATCCGTATGCCGGGACAAAGACGGAAAAAAATCTGCGCGAAGCGTTCGCCGGGGAATCGCAGGCGCGCAACAAATACACTTATTTTGCCGAAGTCGCCGAACATGCGGGCTACGAACAGATCGCCGCGCTGTTCCTGCAAACCGCGAAAAACGAAGCCGAACACGCGAAACTTTGGTTCAAGGCGCTTGGGGAATTGGGCGATACCGCCGAAAATCTTTTGCACGCGGCGGCGGGCGAAAACTACGAATGGACGGATATGTACGACAGAATGGCAAAGGACGCCGAGGAAGAAGGCTTCGCCGAACTTGCCGCTCAGTTCCGCGGAGTCGCCGCCATCGAAAAACGGCACGAGGAAAGATACCGCGCGCTGCTGAAAAACGTCGAGAACAGACAGGTGTTCGAAAAGAGCGGCGTCACCGTATGGGAATGCCGCAACTGCGGACACGTCGCCGTAGGAACGGCGGCGCCGGAAGTGTGCCCGGTCTGCAAATATTCGCAATCGTTTTTCGAAGTTCACGCCGAAAACTATTGATCCCGGCGTAAACGAAACCTTCTGCAGGCGCGCCGCCCGAAATGGGCGGCGCCTTTGTTTTTTCCCGGGAAGATCGGCGCACGCCGCGCCGAAAAAAGCCGAAAAATCATAGGTTTACCGGCGCTGAGCGCGTCCGCCCGGGCGCAAAATGCGTTAAAATTGTTTACTTATTTAAAATTTATGATATAATATAAAGGACTTAGGGGAACTCAAACGGTCTTTTGGAGGAACTGAAATGCTGTTAGACATTAATTGGGGTGTGCCGGCGATAGTCGGAACTACCATAGGCTGTCTGTTGGTCGCTTGCGGATTTATCATCGGTCTGATGTTTCTTTTGGGGTATATCACCTTTAAAAACACGTTTGCCCGTCCCAAGAACAACACGCCGGATAAGCATCCCTTGCACGGAATACTTTGTCCGCACAGCGGCGAATACGCCGAAAAGATCGACGCCGCAAGCAAAGTGCTTGAAAAAATCCCTTTCGAATGGGTCAGCGTGGAATCCGAAGACGGTCTGAAACTGTCTGCCAGATTCTATAAGGCGGAAAACGCGTCAAAGACCATAGTCTGTATGCACGGATTCAGTTCCAACTCCATCAGGGATTTCGCGCTGATAACTCCTCACTATCTGGAACGCGGCTGCAACGTGTTGCTGACGTCGGAAAGAGGACACGGAGAATCGGAAGGACAATATTCCGGATTGGGCGTTCTGGAATCCAAAGACGTCAAAGTTTGGGTATCCGAAGCGTTAAAATTGGCGCCCCATACCGATATTTTCATTCACGGAGTATCCATCGGTGCGGTGGCTGCCGCGCTGTCTTGTTCGGAGGGGCTTCCCAACGCCGTAAAGGGTATAATTTCCGATTCGGCTTTCACCAGGATCTGGGATATAATGTGCTTCCAGATCAGGCAGGTCTACAAGCTGACACCCTTCCCCATACTGCACATAGCCGAATTTTTCGCGAAGCGGTTTATAAAGATCGGATTCCGCCGCGAGCGCACTTTGGATTCGGTGAAACAAGCCGAAGTGCCGATGCTGTTTATCCACGGCGGAAAGGACAGCACGGTTCCCGTGTATATGTGCGAAGCGTTATACAGCGCCTGCACCGCGCCTAAGGCGAAATTCATCGCCGAAAGCGCGGGATATTCCGAAGCCATGGCTATGGAAACCGAAAAATACACGGAGGCGGTAGATTCGTTCATCGACAATCCGACCGCCGCGGAAAAAGAAGCGAAGGCTCCGGCTGCCGAAGAAATATTGCAAGCCGACGCCGAAGCGGCTTCCGAAAAAACCGCGGAGTAATCGGGGACGCGATCCTATATGCCGAAGCGCGGAGCGAATCCGCGCTTTTTTCGTTTAAAACGGCAAAGGCGGCGGGCGGAAACGGGGGTCTAAAAAGCGTAAACGGCGGAAAATTGGTGTTGCATTGCGTGCGCGCATATGATATAATGGGTGCGTATGAAGGCGAAAAGAGTCGTTATTCTTATATTGATCGCAGTGATCTCGATCGCGCTTTTGGCGGGTTGCGGCGAGACTTCCGCCACTTCCGCCGTGCAAAACGCCGCTGAAGTACCGGGGTTTACTCAGCTTGCGGACGGCGACGATCCGCTGCCCACTTCGTATACGCTGACCAAACAGCCCGGTAACGGAGAGCCTGCGCAGACCGTCGACAACGTGGTGACTCTATCGGCGGACGATCTTACCGCGCCCACGCCCGCGCTTGAAGGGTACTATTTCGACGCGTGGTATTATAATTCCGCGTACACCGGCTCCCCGGCGCGCGCAGGCGACAGGCTGACTTCGGACACCGTTATCTATGCCAAATGGGTGCCGACGGGCACGATCAATATTTCGACTGCGGAGCAACTCGCCGCGATAGCCAAAGAACCTTCCCTGAATTACAGGCTTGTGGCGGATATCGACTTGTCGGATTGGAGCACTCTGACCGAGGACAGCGACGAAACCGAGGAAAACCGCGGCTGGGATCCGATCGGCGGCATAGTCGAAGGCGAAGAATTTTCGGGAAGCTTCGACGGCAACGGGCACACTATATCCGGGCTGAATATCAGGAACCTGGTGCAGGACGAAGAATACAATTACATACCCGTGGGGCTGTTCGGCAAAGTGACGGGCACGATCTCCAGGCTTTACCTGGAATATTCCATAGATCTTCCCGGCGACCAGTCCCGTTTTTATATCGGCGGCATAGCCGGATGGCTGTGCACGGGAACGGTTTCGGATTGCACCGTATCCGGAAAGATAACCAACCTGGGATTTGAATACGAAGGCAACTTCTGGGATCAGATAGCCGGATCTTATGCCGAACCCACGACCGGCGCGTACATAGGCGGAGTGGTGGGGTTCGTGGAAGGCGGCACCGTGTCGCGCTGCATATCCGAAGGCACCGGGGACGGCGACGATAACGATATTTATTCGATTTCCAACGAAAGCAACAACTATATCGGCGGCATCGTAGGCGTTTCCGATTACTATAACGAAACCGACGAAGACGGCAACGTCTTAAATTCCGTCAGGCCCAGCATAACCGGTTCCGTTTCGCATATGAACGTATACGGGCGTTACGCCGGCGGAGCGATAGGTTACAACAACGGGATGCTTTCGACTACGTTTGCGACCGGCAAGGCGGGTGCGTCTTTGGCGTATCCCGGCATAGCCGGCGGATTGGCGGCGTATAATTATTCCTCCGGCGACATAGTGCGCTGTTACGCTACGGGCGATGTGTCCGGCAGAACCGCCGGCGGATTGGTGGGCGTAAACATCTTCGATTTCGAAACGGCTGTCGGCGGCACGATATCCGACGCGTACGCCACCGGCGACGTCGAGGGCGGCGAATATGCCGGAGGCTTTGTCGGCAGGGCGGTATCCAATATGCCTTACGGCGGCAGAGGCGATTACGACGATTCGGTGTTCGACGATTCGACGGAGCACACTTCGGATCTGCAGACTTTCTTTATGATAGAAAACTGCCTTTCCTACGGCGACGTCCTGATCGACGTCAGTAACATAGTGTATACCGACTATAACGGCAATCCCACCACCGACGCTCCGGACGTTTTCTATGCCGTATTCGCAGGCAGTTTCATAGGTCAGTCCTATGAACTGTATATCCGCAATTCGGCGACTTTCGGTTCGGTTGCGGCGACTTCGAACCGTCCCTCGGACGTCGAAGTGGATCTGGGCGACGGCGTTGTTTCGGGCGAATACAACATCGCCTATGCCAACAACTTTGTCGGACACAGCACTTCGCTGGTGAATACAGACGATTGTTACAACGTCTTTGCCGCGGCGGGAATGACGGTGGAAAGGAACGGCGAATTGTTCGATACGGGCGCTGCCGTTTCCGGCGGAACGTTCGGGCTGAACTACAACTCCGTCGAGGAACGCGCGGATACCGACACCGTGGAATTCTATACCGACGTTATGGACTTCGACGAAGACCTGTGGAATTTCTCGTTTGTGGAGGACGGCGGCAGGCCGACATTATTGATCTAGTCTTTCGTCATATATGTTTAAAAGCGTAACGGTACTCGACAGGAAAACTTATTTCAAAATGAACGTCTATTACCTCAGGCGGTTTTTCGGCGTGCGCGAAGGGATATTGGTGGCGTTATTGCTGATCGGCGGTCTGGTACTGCTGTTCGCGTTCGACCAATGGCTGATAATGCTGCTTGCCGGGCTGACGGTGGTGATAATGATCGCGGCAATGGCGGTCTATTTGGCGCTTGCGGACAAGGGCTACCGCGAAGAGTACGAAAAAAGACATACCGAAAAAGTCAATATCAGCTTCGGCGCGGAGGATTTTACGGTAGAGGTCATGGAAGAACGCGGCGAACGTTCCTATTCGGAACGGCGCGGCTACGACGCGGTGGAAAAGATCGCGTTGTTAAAGGACCGGCTGTATCTGTTCCTGGGCGCGGGCGTGGCGTATTATGTAAAATACGGCGATCTGACGGAAGGGGATTTCGGCAATCTGTGCGAATTTTTAAAATCAAAAGTCAATCCTCTGGCGTTTAAAATGCGCGATTCCAGGCGGAAAAACAGACAGTTCCCTTACGGCAGAGTTTAAAGGAGATATTATGTACAGCATTCAGGAAGTGTCCGCAAGGATAAAGGATCTAAGAAATTTCAACGACTACACCGTCGAAGAGTTCGCAAAGAAATTGGGACTTACCGTCGACGAATACGCCGAATACGAATCGGGCGAAAAGGATATCCCGATAGGGCTGTTGTATAACATAGCCACGGTGCTGGAAGTGGACGCCAGCTTCATTCTGTTCGGCAAAGGCTCCACCCAGCGCATAGCCACGGCGGTATATAACGGCAACGGCATAGAGATCGAACGCTATGCCGGGTATTCGTTCATATCTTTAAACGCCGACTTCGTGGACAGACAGCTGGAACCCATGATCGTCACGATAGACGAAGGCGTGACTCCGGAATTGGTCAAACATACCGGGCAGGAATTCAACTACGTTTTGGAAGGTCAGCTGCGCGTAATGGTGGGCGAAAGGGAATATTATCTGAGGGCGGGCGACAGCCTTTATTTCGACGCCACTCTGCCGCACGCGCAGGTGGCTATGACGAAATCCGCCAAGTTCATAACAGTCATTCAAAAATAACCGGCGAAGGTTCGGAGGAGGTACAATATGAACAGATCGGAATTTATTTTTGCGATAATAGACGTGCTTTTCCATATTCCTCAAAACTATATCCGCTATAAGGACATAGAATCGGAAAAAGACATCGTCTATTCCGACGCGGACGCCGAAGCCTGCAAAATGGATATTTATTACAAAAAAGGCGCGGCAACTCCGATGCCCGTAGTAGTTAATATTCACGGCGGCGGCTTTGTGAAAGGCGACAAAAAACACAGGATCTCCGTTTCGCATATGTATGCGGAGCGCGGCTGGTTCGTCGCCAACATCAATTATCGCCTAAGCCCCAAATATGCCTTCCCGGCTGCCGTGGAGGACGTCGTAAACGCCGTCAACTACCTGACGGAGCTGAAGGAGCGTTTCGACCTGAACCTGGACAAAGTCGTCCTGACGGGGGATTCGGCAGGCGCGTATCTCGCCGCGGAAACCGAAGCCGTGGTCACCGACCGAGCGCTGAGGGAAAGGCTGGGGATCCCCGAATGCAAGGTAAAGCCCGCGGGGCTTGCGCTGTTCTGCGGACCGTACGATATGTTGGCTGCGATAAACGCGAAGCTGCCGTTCGGATTGGTGAAAAACATTGCCGAATCTTTTATGGGGTTCAAACTCGACAAGGACCTTTCCAACCTGAAAGATTACAAATACCTGAAAGACATAGCGCCGATAGACTACGTCAATTCCTCCTGGCCGCCCACCGTCCTGACGATGGCGAAAAAGGACGTGTTCTGCAAAGGTCACGGCGAACTGATGTATCAGAAGCTGTCCGAAGCCGGAGTCAAAGTTTCCGAACACCATTCGGTGAAACTCATTGACAATCACTGTTACCATTTCAACTATTGGGTCAAGGCTTCGAAGGAAGCTATGGCTATGGTTTTCGGGTTCCTGGACGGGCTGTATACATATCAAAAAACCGAAGAAAAGGCTACCGAAACCGCCGAACAGGATGCCCGTTCTGCGGAAACTGAAGAAGTCGCCGCCGCGAAGGAATAATCTTTCGCGCCCCGAGTCGGCGGAATTAAATATACGAAATTAAATTGCGGAGCGCGCGGCGGAAAACGCCGCGCGCTTTTTTCGCGCCGCGAAAACGATCCGGGCGCAGCCGCCCCCGAAAAAGGTTTGTGAACGATTGTGGGAAATTGGGTCAACAAAAAACGAGCGATATTGACACACATCGACTGTTATTATATAATAAACGTATGTTTGATAAGGCACATGCAACGCGCGCGAGGCGCGCAACCCGGGTGAAAATTTTGATTGTTTCGGCGTCGATCGCGTTTGTGGCGGTAATTGCCGCCGCGGCGTTTTTGTACGCGGACGGCGGCGCCGTTTCTTCCGCGCCGAATACGGATTACGGCTTTTATACTTTCGAACGTCAAAGCGAATATAACGGAACGGTTTTGGAATTTTACGAATCGGGCGACGAAAGTTTCAGGTACTACCACGACGAAAACGGCTATGTGCTTCTGCGCGATACGGAAACGGGGGCGGTCAATTACGCCGTGTCCGACGGAGGCTCACCCGTGGATTCGGGAGTATCCGTCGGGGCGAACGCCGCCGATATCGCCGCCGTACCGAAGATGACCGCGTACGATTTTTCGGAGACATACATAGCCGACAATTCGCAGGAAGTCTATAGCCGAACCGTGTTGAACACGGCGGCTTCCGAGATCGCAAACATAGTCATTATAATAGAATTTGCCGACCAGACCGTGACGCCGGGCGACGAATTGGACCTTTTCAACGATTCCGAATACTCTCTGCAGAATTATTTTGCGGAACAGTCCGACGGCACTATAAACATCGAATCCTACTTTCCGACTAAGGACGGAAATGTATACGTTTATAAAGATCGCAACCCCAGAAGTCATTACAATATAAAAGACGCTTCGGGATATAACCGTCAGAATCTGGAAACCGAACTTCTGCAAGGCGCGATAAACGAGGTGAAGGAATATCTGACTTTCCCTTCGGACATCGATCTGGACACGGACGGCGACGGCTATATCGATTCGGTGTCGTTTTTGATCGGCGGCGATTCCGGAAATGATTGGGGCGGTCTGTTGTGGCCGCACAGTTGGAACCTGGACGCCATCGACGGCTCGGGTTATTCGGAGATAGGCGGCGTAAAAGTCGGGGATTATTCGTTCAACTTCCTTTCGGGGCTAAACCTCGGGCTGTTGGCGCACGAGACCGCTCACGTATTCGGCGCGCCCGATCTGTATCACAGCGTAAAGGACTTTGCGCCGGTGGGCGATTGGTGCCTGATGCAAGCCCAGGACGACGTGCCGCAATATATGCTGACTTACCTCAGGGAAAATTACATAGGCGGTCTGTCTGAAGAACGCATCGGCGATATCACCGCTTCCGGGACTTATACGCTGATCCCGGCGGATTCGGAAGAGGGCAGGATAGCCTACAGGATCTATACCGACGATCCCGACGAATATTTTATGTTGGAATACCGCAGGAAAAACATTTCCGGATACGATTCGGAGATCCCCGGCAGCGGTCTGATAGTTTACAGAGTACGCGAACCCGACGATTTTTCCGATTCGAAGGGCAATATCGACGCCGTATACCGCGGAACGGGCAGCAAAGCCGACGAAGTATTCGTGTTTCGTCCGAAGATTTCCGTGGTAGGCAACGAAAGCGGCGGAGAAGTGCTGTACAACCGTTCGCTCAGCGATCTGCAATACGCCTGGCTGTCGCCGGAAAACCGTTATTTTTCGTCGGTCGGCGACGCGGC
>CALVXZ010000036.1 GCA_944371785.1 uncultured Clostridia bacterium
TCTATCAGATCCTGTTCTCGTTCACCGACGAGCAGGCTGCGTTCCTGGAAGAACTTGACGGCGACGAAGATGCCATAAAGGATTTCACCGAAATATTCTACGGCGAGCTGAAGACGCAGGCGTCAAATCCCGATTTCGATATCGAGGACGTAACCTCGGCGCCTTTCGGCGATGAGGAAAAGGTCAGCGCCGTAGTGGAAAGACTGCAGGACGAGTTGGCGGCGGTTTATGCCGGCAATATGCCTGCGGACGCGGAAGGCAACCCGATTGCCGGATACGGTTTCACCGCCGAAGATCTGACCACCCCGGAAGGAAAACAGGCGGCGGCTATCGAAATTTTCGTCGATTATATGTATAAATACAACGACGATCCCGGCATCTTCAATAACGATTACGGATATCTGATGACCGCAGACCCCGCAGATTCCGGATGGGTGGACGCGTTCAACGATCTGGGCGACGCCATCTTTACCTACGACAACGCGGATTTGGACGGGAAAGTCGGCAACGCGTTTGAATCGGACGACAAACTTGCCTGGCGCGCTTCCGATTACGGCATACATCTTATGATGATCTCCTCTACTCCGTTCAGCGGCGCCTCCGACGGCGACGGAAACGGCATTTACGACGAATTGGCAATGCCTGCCGATTCCGAAATAATAGCCTATCTGAAGGACAGAACGAACCCGGTATCCGGCGAAAGCATGTACGATACGCTGCGCGACGGGTTGAAAGATGAAAACCGTACCGCGGTATACAACGATTTCGTAAAAAAGGTCCCCACGGACATATTCGAAAGGAACGACAAGAACAAGCTGGTACTGAACGAAGACGTCGAAAGCTGGTTGGAGATCAAAGCCAACAAGATCAAAAAAGAAATATACGAAGTTTACGTCGGATGACGCAAACAAGCAATAAATGCGAAAAAAGGAGTAAAAACAATGAACATTGCTGAATTACAAAACCATCTCGACATCAAAAAATGGCACGAGAGCGAAAACAACGGTATCGATATGTGCAGACACATGCCTTACTGCGACTACTGCAAGGGCGAAGACCAATACCCCTGCGCCTTGGCTTACGAGAGAATGGAAAAAGCCGAAGCCGATAAAAAGGCGGAAGTAAAAGCCGAAAAGCCGGCGAAGAAAGCCGCTCCGAAAGCCGCCGCGAAAAAGGCTCCGAAGGCCGCCGCTCCGAAGGCGGAAGCCGCTCCGAAAGCCGAAGTAAAAGCCGCTCCGAAGGCGGAAGCTAAAGCCGCTCCGAAAGCTGCGGCAAAGAAGGCGCCGAAGGCTGCCGACAAGAAGTAAGAAAACGTACAGAGTGCCCTCGTAAAGGGGGCATTTTGTTTTATTTCGGGGCAGTTAATACATAAGTAAGTGCGTTGCGAGTGCATTCCGGGAAACCGAAACCGTTGATCAGACGGAACGAACGGGCGCTTTATTGACAGTAGACCCAAACTTTCCGGAGGTGGACGGGTTGCCGGCGATAACGGACTTTATACCAATATATACGGCATTGGCGGCGGCGGTCGTTCTGACCGTGCCTGCCGTGGCGTTCAGGCATCTGACCGTGCCTGCGGCGGTTGCCGCCGCGGTAATGTTGGTTGCGGCGGCTCTGTTTTGGGGATATGCCGGGATCGTATTGTATGCGGCTCCGTTTCTGCTGAACGCCGTCTTCGGGCGGATAGGCAGAAACAGACGGAAACAGCGCGAAACCAAATTGCATTCGCACTCCGGCGCAAGAGGTCTGACGCAGGTGCTCTGCAACGGGTTGCCGACGCTGATAATGATGGGCGCGGCGTTTTTTACGGGCGCGGAAGCGCTTTACGCCGCCTCGGCGGCGGCTTTGGCGGAAGGCTTCGCCGATTCCGAAGCCGGGGATTTCGGTATGGCTTTCGGCGGAAAAACCGTCAGTATACTGACTTTCCGGGAATGCGAAAGGGGACTTTCGGGCGGGATCAGCGCGGCAGGAAGCATTGCCGCGGTGCTGTCCGCGGCGGCAGCGGCGCTGATACCCGTTCCTTTTTCGGGATACGGATGGGCGGTATACGGCGCGGTGATCGCGGGCGCAGTTTCCGGGGTCACGGCAGATTCGCTCCTGGGCGCTTCGGTGCAGGCGCTGTACCGGTGTCCCGAATGCGGAACGCTGACCGAAAAAAGGTACTGTTGCCGTGAGACGCAACTTATCAGGGGGATCGGACGGATGGACAACAACGCCGTCAATATGATCTCCGGCTTCGTTGCCGCTCTTTTCGGGGGCGGTATCGCGGCAAGCATTCTATATTTATAGCCGTAGGAGGGCGGTATGTTTGTTTTGGAAAAGTGGATCAACGGGGTTACCGACGCGGAAAGAGAGGAGCTGACGGCGATTATCGACAAGCCCGATCAGATTAAGGAACGTTTCGGGACGGAATTGGAATTCGGTACTGCCGGAATGCGCGGTATTCTGCGCCTCGGAACCGCAGGAATGAATACCTATACCGTCAAAAGGGCGACAAAGGGTTTGGCGGATTACCTTGAAAGTTCGCGTACCGACCCCAAAGTCGTCATAGCTTACGACACTAGGCGCTGTTCCAGGGAATTTGCCGCCGCCGCCGCAGGAGTGTTGGGCGCAAAAGGCATAAAAGTATTTCTTTTCGAGGACGTCCGTCCGGTGCCGATATGCTCGTTTGCCGTCAGGTATCTGGGCGCGGACGCCGGCATTATGATCACCGCCAGCCACAATCCGAAGGAATACAACGGATATAAGGTTTACGGCTCGGACGGGGCGCAGATGTCCCCTGAAGACACCGAAGCGGTGGTCGCTTATATCAAAAAGAACGATTATTTCGGGATACCGACAGTCGATATCCCGTTGGGTTTCAAACAGGGCGACGAGTTCGGATCGGTAAAGATAATCGGATCCGAAGTCGACGAAAAATACTTCGACGAAATAGACAGGATCCTGCTGTCGAAGGATATAGTCGCCGAACGCGGCAAAGATATTAAATTGGTATACACGCCGGTCCACGGATCGGGGTATATGCCCGTAACAAAGATGTTTACCAGGTTGGGGATACAGGCAAACGTGGTGGCGGAACAGATAGCGCCCGACCCCGATTTTTCGACGGTAAAAGTACCCAATCCCGAAAACAAAGAAACGCTTTCCATGGGAATAGAGCTGGGCAGACAGATAGGCGCCGACGTCGTTTTGGGCACCGATCCCGATTCGGACAGGCTGGGGGTCGCGCTCAGGTTGGACAACGGCGATTTCGTTTCGCTAAGCGGCAACCAGATAGGCATTCTTTTAATGGATTATATAATCACGCGCAGGAAGGAAACGGGCACGCTCCCCGCAAACGCCGCCGTGGTAAAGACGATAGTCACTTCGACTTTGGCGGACAGGCTTGCCGAAGCCAACGGCGTTACGGTATTCAACGTGCTGACGGGCTTCAAATTCATAGGCGAGAAGATAAAAGAATGGGAAGCCTCGGGAGATTATACTTACATATTCGGTTTCGAGGAATCCTTCGGATCGCTTGCCGGCACCTATGCGCGCGACAAGGACGCCGTCGCCGCCGCGGTTTTGTTCGCGGAGATGATGCTGTACCTGGAATCGCGCGGTTCCGGCGTTTACAAGAGGCTGAAGGAGATATACTCCGAATTCGGTTATTACGTCGAAAACAACTCGTCCGTGCAATATTCCGGCGCCGACGCGATGAAGGAAATGGCGGCGGTAATGGCAAAACTCAGGACCGAAAACGTGGTTTCTCTGGCGGATCTTACGGTAGTGGCGGTCAGGGATTACCTGAACGACACCGTAAAGAGCGCCGCGGGCGTGACCGGAACGGGGCTGCCGCAATCGGACGTAATGTATTACGAACTGCCCGACAAACAGTTCGTCGTATTCCGTCCAAGCGGCACCGAACCGAAACTTAAACTTTACGTATCCGTTTTCGCCAAAGGCGAAGGCGCGGCGCGCGAAAAAGCCGAAAAGCTGGCCGCCGCCGCAAAGGAGCTGTTGAAATGAAAGCGTTTATCACGGTGATAGGGCGCGACAAAGTGGGAATAATCGCCGCCGTCAGCAA
Organism: uncultured Clostridia bacterium; assembly: GCA_944371785.1. GTDB lineage: Bacteria > Bacillota > Clostridia > Christensenellales > DTU072 > Stercoripulliclostridium_A. The sequence goes on from CALVXZ010000036.1 coordinate 4,067, forward strand.
TCTGCTGGCGGAACGCGGCGTTAATATCGAAGACATCAGCCAAACGATCATGCAGGGGATGTTCACTATGATTATGGCGTGCGACATATCCGACGCCGCGTCTTTTTCGGAGCTGAAAGAGGCGTTAAACGGGCTGGGCGGAAGGCTGGGCGTGGAAATTTCCGTCCGCCACGCCGACATTTTCAACGCTATGCACAGGGTGTAAAATTCGTTTATGATCAACGGCATAGAAATTTTAGAAACCGTAAAAATGATAAAGGAGCACCACCTGGACATCAGGACGGTGACTATGGGCATAAGCCTTACGGATTGCATTTCCGAATCCGCCGAAGCGACTGCCCGAAAGGTTTACGACAAGATCTGTTTTGCCGCCGGAAAATTGGTGCCGACGGCGGAAGAGATCGCCGATATGTACGGTATCCCGATAGTAAATAAGCGTGTTTCGGTAACCCCGATAGCGATTGTGGGAGCCGCTTCCTGCGGTTTTGAAAAAATTGCGCTGGCGATGGACAAGGCTGCGGAAAGCATAGGCATCGATTTTATCGGCGGTTATTCGGCGTTGGTGCAAAAGGGCGCGTCCGAAAAGGAAAGGCTGTTTTTGAAAAGTATCCCCGAAGTCCTGGCAGGTACCAAAAAGGTATGTTCTTCCGTGAACGTAGCTTCCACCAGGGCGGGGATAAATATGGAAGCCGTCGCCGCGGCAGGGCGGATAATGAAACGCGCTGCGTACCTGACCCGCGATAGGGACGGCATCGGCGCCGCTAAATTCGTAGCGTTCGCAAACGCCGTCGAGGACAACCCGTTCATGGCGGGAGCCTTCCACGGCATAGGCGAAGCCGACAGGGTGATCAACGTCGGCGTTTCGGGGCCGGGCGTAGTAAAGACGGCGTTGGAAACGATTCCCGACGGGGATCTTTCCGAAGTCGGCGAAGTCATAAAACGCACGGCGTTCAAAATCACCAGGGTAGGGCAGCTGGTCGCCAGGAAGGCGGCGGAGATGCTGGACGCCAATTTCGGGATAGTCGATCTGTCGTTGGCTCCGACTCCCGCCGTGGGCGATTCCGTGGCGAGGATCCTGGAAGAAATCGGGTTGGAAAGCGTGGGCGCGCACGGCACCACCGCGGCGCTGATGCTGCTGAACGACGCCGTCAAAAAGGGCGGCATAATGGCTTCGCAGCACGTCGGAGGGCTGTCGGGAGCGTTTATCCCCGTTTCCGAGGACGAAGGAATGATAGCGGCGGCGGAAAAAGGCGCGCTGCACATTGAAAAGCTGGAAGCGATGACCGCGGTTTGCAGCGTCGGATTGGATATGATCGCCGTACCCGGGGATACTCCGGAAGAGGTGATCGCCGCGATAATCGCGGACGAGGCGGCGATAGGCGTCGTCAACAACAAGACCACCGCGGTCAGGCTGATCCCGGTTTACGGAAAGGGCGTCGGAGAACGCGCCGAATTCGGCGGACTGTTGGGCTCGGCGCCGATAATGCCCGTAAATCCGCTGAGTCCGGCAAAACTTATATCCAGGGGCGGCAGGATCGCGGCTCCGGTACACGCCAACAAAAACTGATACGGTTTTTTACCGAAGACCGCATTCCGTCATAAAATACAGATCCGGGAGGTTAATATGAAAGTTGTCATCGTCGGCGGTGTGGCAGGCGGAGCAAGCGCCGCCACCCGGTTAAGAAGATTGGACGAACGCGCCGAAATAGTTATTTTGGAACGCGGCGATATGGTTTCATACGCAAATTGCGGCTTACCTTATTATCTGGGCGGAGTCATTTCCGAAAAGAGCTCTCTTTCGGTAGCCACTCCCGAATTTTTGAAAAAGCGTTTCAATATCGACGTCAGAGTGCGTTCCGAGGCGGTGAAAATCGATCCCGAAGCGCACGCCGTCACCGTAAGGGACGAAAACGGCGAATACGTTTTGAAATACGACAAACTAGTTTTGGCGACCGGCGCCGAAGCCAACACCTTCGGTCTGGGCGGCGACGGAGTGTTCGTTTTGAAAGACGTCGCCGACACATTGGCTCTGGACGATTACGTCACGCGCCACGGCGTAGAAAAAGTCGTGGTCGCAGGCGGCGGATTCATCGGCGTCGAAACTGCCGAGAACCTGAAAGAAAGGGGACTCGACGTAATTATGGCAGAGTTTCAGCCGCATATACTTCCGCCGTTGGATCCCGAATTCGCCGTCGTATGCGAGGACGAACTCAGAAGCCGCGGTATCGACGTAAGGACGGGGCTGGGGATAAAGAGCATTACGGGGAAAGACGGGAAACTGACCGTCACGTTCACCGATTCCTCCGTGACCGAAGCCGGCGCGGCGGTGCTGGCGACGGGCGTGACCCCCCGGAGCGGATTGGTAAAGGACTTTGCAAAACTTTTCGCCGGAGCGGTGCTGACCGATCCCGATTTCACTCTGGCGGAGGACGTGTATGCGGCAGGCGACGTGATCGCCGTCAAAGATTCCTTCGGAAGGGATACCAAAGTGCCGCTTGCGGGACCCGCAAACCGCCAAGGCAGAAGCGTGGCAAACAACATTGCCGGCATTCCCGACCAAAACGGAAAGCGCGTTTTCGGCGCGTCCGTCGTAAAGATCTTCGATATCGCGGCGGCTTCGGTGGGCAAGAACGAAAAGGCTTTGAAAGCCTCGGGCGACGCCTATCTGAAAGCCTATGCGTTTCCGATGTCGCACGCCGGATACTATCCCGGCGGCAAACAGCTGAAGATGAAACTTCTGTTTGCGCCCGACGGCAAGATCTTGGGCGCGCAGGCGATCGGCGAACAGTTCGCCGAAAAGCAGATCGACGTCATTTCCGCGGTTATGCATTTCGGCGGCACGGTATACGATCTGGAACAGGCGGAACTTTGTTACGCGCCTCCTTTCAATTCCGCAAAGAGCCCCGTGAATATGTTGGGATTTATCGCCGCGAACATTCTTTCGGGGCTGTGTCCCACGGTGTATCCGGAGGATCTGACGGAGGACGATTTCGTTCTGGACGTCAGGAACCCGTCGGAACTTCGCGTCGGCGGCATTCCCGGCGCGGTCAACATTCCGTTGGACAGCCTGCGCGAAAATTTGGACAAACTGCCGCGCGACAAACGGATAGTGGCTTCCTGCGCGGTGGGACTGCGCGGATATCTCGCCGTAAGGATACTGTTGCAAAACGGGTTCAACGCAAGCAACCTGTCCGGCGGATACAGCCTGTACAGGCTCTATAAGAGGATATGACCGCGACTGCGTTTCGAACGCGCGGGATACCGATACTTTCGGCGGAAAAGGCATAGATGACAAAAGACCGAAAAGAAAATTTCCGCAATAGCACAAACGGAGCCGTCGGGGAAGCCGCGGCGCATTCCGACGCGACCGAGGATTTTCCGTCCGCGGAGGATATCCGCATAATCGATCGCGGATTTCCGGAGGAGGGCTGCCCGTCCGTAAGCCGTCCGCCGCGTGCCGACAGAAAGCCGTCGGTCAATCTGAACGAATCGCCCGCGAAACATAGCGACAAAGACGTCCGGTCCTGCCGTTCCGGAAACGGCGCCGTCACCCGTGCCGGCGAAAGCGTTTCCGTAACCAGGATAGCCGCTTATCTGGACGAACTTTTGCGCGCAAAAGGTTACGGATCCGCCGCGGAGAAGCCTGCGGTTCCGGAGGCTTCCGCCGCGAACGCCGCAACAGCCGCCGCGGCAGCCGAACAAAAGAGGCTGCTTACCGAAAAAGTATGCGGCGGCAATGCCGAAGATTTTGAAAAATTGGAGTTTCTGCTGCTGCCGTATTTCAAAGAACCTCCCGAGGCTTTTGCAAAGGAACTGATCGCCAAATTCGGTTCGCTGAGGGCGGTGCTGTTTTCCTCCGCCGACGAATTGAAAGCCGTAAAAGGTATGCCGGCGCAGGCGGCGCTGACCGTATCGCAGTTTGCTCCTTTATTGTACGGTTCCTCCGCCGCGCTGATAGCGTATAAAGGCAGGATAGACAGCCCCGAAAGGGCGGCGAAGATACTTTCGAAGCTGTTGGGTTACGGGAAAAAGGAGAGATTTTACGTTCTCCACCTGGACAAAGACAACAGGCTGATCACCGCAAAGCAGGTGGCGGAAGGCAACTTTTCGAAGGTGACCATCAGCACTGCGTATCTGATCGCGGAAGCCGTGACCGTGGGCGCGAAGCGCGTTATAATGGCGCACAATCATCCCAACAACGCGGCGTTTCCTTCCGAAGCCGATATCACGACTACGAAAAATTTCAGCGAAGCCTACTATTCCGTGGGGATCAAACTGTTGGATCACATCATAATCGCGGGGATATCGGAAGCGGCTTTCTGCAGCCTTGCGCGCTCGGAAAAGGCTTTGGAAAATTATTTCGACGCCGTTCCGGAATACCGGATATGACAAAAGGCGCGGCGACGCGAAAACGGAGCCGAGGCTCAGACGCTTAAAAAGCGAACATTTTTTTAATTTACTCCTTGAAAAGGCGGAAAAATTTTGATATAATTTTTTATGTATCAAACGGGCAAGGAAGGAGTGGCAAACGATGACAAAATACCCCGATTATATTTCCGCGAAACGCGTTCCTAAGGAGACCCCGGAAGCCATTGTAGAAAACGGGAAAGCGCATTTCGGTACTTTTTTAACGCCGTTCGGGAAACTGAATCTGTTGGATTGCGAAAAGCCGTGCGGAGCCTTGATGCCCGATTGCATGAAAAAGGGAAGGCTGACCGAATGGGAGGCTTTCGAATTGCATTTCGACGAAGGGATGCTGGTCAGCGCGGTATACAACACCGGACCCATGGGATTTTCGATATTCGTGTGGTTCGATAAACGCGACAACCGTATTTACGCGTGGAAAAATTTCGTGCCCGTATCGAAGGCGAAAGTCGCCGATCAGCTGATCGACGGCGAATGTTATCTGAAGACCGACAAATCCGAATTCCGTATCGTGAACGATCTCGCCAACGGCAAGGCGCGCGCCGTCGGATATTCCGAGGGCAGGGCGGGAAGGTTCGAATTGGACGTTTCCGTAGAAAGGATATCTCCTCCCAGCATCGTCAGCATACCTTTCGGGGAAAACAAACCGCTGTATTCCGAAAAGGACTTTTTAAAGGCGGAAGGCTACGTCGTGCTGAACGGCGAAAAGTTCGTGACCAACGAAAGATCGGTATCGATAATCGACGACCACAAAGGCTTTTATCCTTATCACGCCCATTACGATTGGCTGACGACGATGGGCGACGTGGAAATTGACGGGGAACCGCGTAAGTTCGCTTTCAATCTGACCAGGAACCAATCGCTGAACCAGGACGATTACAACGAAAATCTGATATGGGTGGAAGGGAGATCCTATCCGCTGCCGCCCGTGTTTTTCACGAAGGATTCCAAAAAGGCGAAGACCTGGTACATACGCGACGAATACGGCAAGGTCGATCTGCGATTCGAAATAGACAACGTGTTCTGTCTGCCCATACGCTTTTTGGTGGTAAACGTATACTACGCCCTGCCTTTCGGCAGGATATACGGAAAGGTAGTCGATACGGAAGGCAGAGTGTACAATCTTTCGGGCGCTTACGGAATAGGGGAAGACAAGACCACCAGGATGTAACCGCCGTTTGCGGCGTCAGGAACGCAGGCGTGAACGTATAAAACAGTACAAACGAATTTCGGGACGCGCACCGCGCGTCCCTTTTTCAATACTTACTCAAAACCTTTTTATGACTTTCGCGGGCACGCCTACGGCGACGCAATTTTCGGGGACGTCCTTGTTCACCACGGCTCCGGCGCCGATCACCGAATTGTCGCCTACGGTGACTCCGGGCAGGATTATCGCTCCCGCGCCCAGCCAACAGTTTCTGCCGATGTGAACGGGCGCGTTGTATTGGTATCCGGCGGCTCTGGGCTCCGGAGCGACGGGGTGCGTCGCGGTCGCCACGATGACTCCCGGCCCGAACATAGTGTTGTCCCCGACGGTTATTTCGGTGTCGTCCACCAGCGTCAGGTTAAAATTCGCGTAGACGCATTTTCCGAACCTGACGAATTTTCCTCCCCAATTCGCATGGAAAGGCGGTTCGATATAACAGCCTTCTCCGATATTTGCGAACATTTTTTTCAACAGCGCGCCGCGCTTTTTCGATTCCTTCGGGGAAGTCGAGTTGTATTCGTGTAAAAGCTCCAGACATTGCGCCTGGGCTTTAGCCAATTCTTTGTCGCCGGGATCGTATAATTCCCCGGAATGCAGCTTTTCAAAAATATTGTCGGTCATTTTCATTTCTCCCGGAAAAGGATATCCGATTAAATTATACCCTGGTCGCGGCGGCAAAACAAGCCCCGTTCCGGCGAAAAGCGGTGCGGAGGCGTCCTAATTTCCCGCGCGCCGGAAAATCGGGCTTGTATCGTTTGACTACCGCACGCGACAGATAGTATAATACGCTTAAGTAAGAAGCGCGCATACGCGCGGATGTACCGAGCGTATGCGCACTTACGCAACAGAGGTAAATATGAAATATTTGGTAATATTGGGAGACGGCATGTCGGACAGGCCGTTGCCGGAACTTGACGGCAGAACACCGCTTGAGGCGGCGGACACTCCCAATTTCGACGAAATCGCCGCGGGAAGCAGGATCGGTTTGGTAAAGACGGTCCCGGACGGCATGAAACCGGGCAGCGACGTTGCCAACCTTTCGGTGCTCGGGTACGACCCGAAGATCTATTATTCGGGCAGGAGCCCCCTGGAAGCTTTAAGTATCGGCGTTATTATGAAACCGGGCGACGTGGCGGTCAGGACGAATCTGGTGACTTTATCCGACGAAGACGCGTTGGAAGACAAGCGTATGATAGATTATTCCGCGGGGGAGATCCCGACGGAGGAAGCGCGCAGTCTGATAGAAGCCGTGCAGGAAGAATCGGGCTCCGAAAAATTCCGTTTTTATTCGGGAGTCAGCTACAGGCACTGTCTTATCGAAGCCGACGGCAGCGCGGATACGGAACTTACTCCGCCGCACGACATTTCGGGAAAGAAGGTGGGCGCGTTCCTGCCCAAGGGAGTTATGGGCGGCGAGCTTACCGAACTCATACGCCGTTCGGGCGAAATATTGAAATATCACCCCGTCAATCTGAAAAGGGCGGCCGAGGGCAAACGTCCCGCCACTCATATATGGTTTTGGGGAGCGGGCACAAAGCCGCAGCTGACTTCGTTCAAAAACCGTTTCGGTATAACCGGCGCCATAGTTTCCGCGGTGGATCTGCTGAAGGGCATAGCCAAGGGCACGGAAATGTACTGTCCGTGCGTCAAAGGGGCTACGGGCACGCTGACCACGAATTGGCAGGGCAAAGTCGACGCCGTAAAGGATTGTTTCGAAAGGGGTATCGATTACGTTTATCTGCATTTCGAAGCTCCCGACGAATGCGGACACCAGGGGGATATACCCGGAAAGATAAAAGCCATCGAAAAAGTAGACGAAGCCGCGGGCGAACTGTACAGGTATCTGAAAAACTGCGCCGACGGTTTCAGAATGGCGGTACTGCCCGATCATCCCACGCCGATTTCGGTGATGACGCATGTATCCGACCCGGTGCCTTATATGATCTACGACAGCACCGATCCTGTGGATTCGGTACTCAAATACAACGAAAAGGATGCCCAAAAAGGCGAATACCTGGATAACGGGCAAATGATTTCCAAACTATTGACGGAGGGCAGGCATGCTTGATTCGAACAGTTTAAGAAAAAAATATCTGGACTTTTTCGCAAAGCGCGGGCACACCGTTATACCCAGCGCGTCCCTGATCCCCGAAAACGATCCCACCGTATTGTTCACCACGGCGGGGATGCAACCGCTGGTGCCTTATCTGCTGGGGCAGAAACACCCCGGCGGCAAAAGGCTGACCGACGTTCAGAAATGCGTCAGGACGGGCGACATAGACGAAGTGGGCGACGACACGCACTGTACGTTTTTCGAGATGTTGGGGAATTGGTCGCTGGGCGATTATTTCAAACGCGAATCGATAGCCTGGTCGTACGAATTTCTTACAAAGGAATTGGGGATATCTCCCGATAAGCTTGCGGTGACGGTGTTTGCCGGGGACGAGGACTGCCCCAGGGACGAAGAATCCGCCGCGCGTTGGAAGGAAATGGGAATACCGGAAGACAGGATCTTTTATCTTCCGAAGGAAAACAACTGGTGGATAGCCGGGACTACGGGACCTTGCGGCGAGGACACGGAAATATTCTATATCGACGAATCCAAACCCGGCGAAAGCCCCGCGGACGACGGCGGAAAATACGTCGAGATCTGGAACAACGTGTTTATGCACTATTACAAACATCCCGACGGCAGCTATACGGAACTTCAGCAAAAGAACATCGATACGGGTATGGGTCTGGAGCGCACGCTGATGACGCTGAACGGTTACCGTTCGGTATACGATACCGACGTACTGCGTCCGGTGGCGGAGCTTTTGCGTAAAAAGATCTCCTGCGATTCCGCCGAGGCGGAACGCGCCGTCAGGATCATAGCCGACCACACCAGGACGGCGACTTTCATTCTGGGCGATCCCAGGGGAGTGGCTCCGTCCAACGTGGACAGGGGATACATTCTGCGCCGCCTGATAAGGCGCGCCGTAAGGTTCGCAAGGCAGCTTGGGCTGGACGCTTCGGTGCTGTCCGAATGCGCCGCCGAATACATCGCGATATACGGCGATTTCTATACGGAGCTGAAGGAAAACTCCGAAAAGATATTGGAAGAACTGCGTCTGGAAACCGAAAAATTCGACAAGACCCTGCACCAGGGGCTGAAGGAATTCGAAAAGCTGTTGGGTTATATAAAGGACAACCGAATTTCCGGCAAAGCGGCGTTCAGGCTGTACGACACTTACGGATTCCCGCCCGAAATGACGGTGGAACTCAGCCGCGAACACGGAGTCACCGTGGATATGGAAGGCTTCACGCGCGCATTCAACGAACATCAGCAGAAATCCAAAGCCGGCGCCGAACAGAAATTCAAGGGCGGATTAAGCGATTCCGGCGCCGAAACCACTAGGCTGCATACGGCGACCCACCTTCTGATGGAGGCGCTGAGGAGGGTGCTGAAAGACCCGACCATAATGCAAAAGGGCTCCAACATCACTCCCGAGAGGCTCAGGCTGGATTTCAACTTCCCGCGTCCGCTTACCGCCGAGGAGATCGCCGCGGTGGAAGAAAAAGTCAACGAAGCCATAGCCGCGGACGTCGTCGTGACGTGCGAGGAGATGACTCCCGACGAAGCTCACGCCCAAGGCGCGGTAGGCGTTTTCGGCGACCGCTACGGCGACGTCGTCAAAGTTTATACGATGGGCGGTTACTCGAAAGAGATCTGCGGCGGACCGCACGCCGCGCACACAGGGGAGCTCGGACGTTTCAAGATCGTCAAAGAACAGTCCAGCTCCGCCGGGATCAGAAGGATAAAAGCCGTTCTGGAAGCATAATATGGCTTTTTACCCGGGAGGACGTATGCTGTCTTTGATACCCTATCCTGCAAGAACGGAAGAGGTCGAGGGTTCTTCCGAAATATCCGCCGACGAATACGGCGCGCCCGAATACGAGCGCGTTTACGACGGCGGAATGCCGCCGGAAAGCTACGAATTGACGATAGCGAACGGCGTAAAGATAAAATCGGGTTCGGAATCGGGGTTCAGATACGCCGAAACGACTTTGAATCTGATCGCGTCGGACGGGAGACCCGGCTGCGCGGTCAAAATATACGATGCCCCCGTGTGGGCTTGGCGCGGATACATGCTGGACGTGTCGCGCTACTTTTTTTCGGTAGACGACGTAAAGAAACAGATCGACTTTATGGC
>CALVXZ010000037.1 GCA_944371785.1 uncultured Clostridia bacterium
AAAGTCGCCAATATGTTCCGCGCAATGGGTCTGAAAAAAGGCGATTTCGTTATGACGATGCTGAACCGCCGCTACGAATATTATATCGTCAACGTCGCTTGCTGTAAGCTGGGATTGGTTTTGGTCCCCGCTACATATCTTCTGACGGTAAAAGATATCGCTTACCGCGTCAATTCCGCAGGCGTAAAAGCCGTGATCTGCATAAACGAGGACGAAGTCATCGAATATGTGGAGGAAGCCGCCGAAAAATGCCCCGGACTGAAATATAAATTCACGATAGGGAAGCGCGTAAACTTTTTGGATCTGCACGAAGAAGCGCGCAAATATTCCGACGTCCTGGAACTGTCCGCAGAGGAAAAACCTGCGTTAAACGATCCTATGTTGGTGTATTTTACTTCCGGCACGACGGGACAGCCAAAAATGGTCACCCACAACTTCAAATATCCTTTGGGACACATAATGACGGCTTATTATTGGCAGGCGGTCGTGGATGACGGTTTGCACTTCACCATGGCGGAATCGGGCTGGGCGAAGTTCAGCTGGGGCAAGATCTACGGACAATGGCTTTCCGGCAGCGCCGTGTTCTGTTATGATTATTACGGCAGGTTCACTCCTACGGACATCCTGCCTCTGATCGCCAAATACGGAATCACCACGTTCTGCGCGCCGCCTACCATTTACAGGTTCCTTATCCGCGAAAATCTGGACGCATACGATTTTTCGTCGCTGGTCAGCTGTACCACCGCCGGCGAAGCTCTGAACGCCGAAGTGTTCAGACTTTTCAAAGAACATACCGGTTTGGAAATCCGCGAAGGCTTCGGTCAGACCGAAACGGCGGTAATACTTGCGAACTTCCGTTATTCAAAGGGTATTCCCGGTTCCTGCGGCAAGCCCGATCCCATATACGATCTGCATTTGTTGGACTATGACGGCAAGGAAGTCACCGAAGCCGGCGTCGAAGGCGAGATCGTAATAAAACTCAGAGAAAACCAATTCGGGCTGTTCGTAGGATATTTCAACGATCCGGAACGTACCGAGAACGCTTTCGGCACGGGTTATTATCATACCGGCGATCTTGCATATAAGGACGCAGACGGAACCTATTGGTTCGTCGGCAGAAAGGACGACATCATAAAATCCAGCGGCTACCGCATCGGACCTTTCGAAGTCGAATCGGCTTTGATGGAACATCCGGCGGTTCTGGAATGCGCCATAACGGGCGCTCCGCACCCGATCCGCGGTCAGGTCGTAAAAGCCACAATAGTGCTGAACAAGGGCTACGTTCCTTCGGAAGAGCTGACGAAAGACATTCAAAACCACGTCAAAAACGCTACCGCGCCTTATAAGTATCCGCGCATAGTCGAATACGTCACCGAATTGCCGAAAACCATTTCCGGCAAAGTAAAACACAAAGATATCAGGGAACAAGAGGGGAAATAGAATTTTCAGGAAATGAACGATAGATCGTCGCGCATTTTAGATTATATCTCGTCGCTTTCGCCGGAACGTAAGCCGGTAGTCGTCGAGCTTGACGAATTGCTGCGGGAATGCGGCGGCGACATACGCCCTTCGGATATAAAAGAGCTGGCTCTGAACGGCTATCTGAAACTTTTATACTCCGAAGGCGAAACCTTTTGCCTGCAGCCGACCGATAAAAAACTTCCCGAACCCGTCCGCGACGCTCCCGTTTTAAGGACTCAGGCGAAGGGCGGTTCTTTCAAAGCCGGCTTTTGGGGCGGCGTCCTGGGCGGAGCGGTAGTGCTGATCTTGGCTATTGCGGTATTTTTTATCATAAAAACCTTGTAAATTGGCAAAATGGTACTTAGTAAGAAGGAAAAGCTGATGATGAACGCAGTCTACTCCTTGTCGAAGGCGACGGGTTCCTGCCTGGCGACCGGCGTGGAGTTGCTGAAGCTGATCCCTTATAAACACGATTTCCGCGAAGCCGATATCGAACCTACCTTAAGAGCGTTGAAGATCGAAGGCTATTTCGATTACGATACCGCCGATAAAAAGGGCGAAAAGGTCTATTGCGTGGTGTTGAAAGCCAAAGGTCTTTCTTATGAACGCGACAAAAAGACAGCCAGGCGCAAGCTTTTGATAAAATTGGCTGTCGTCGTTGCTTCGGCTGTTTTGGGCTGGGCGATAAAAGAAATTATTTCCGCTTTGATATAATTGCATATGGAAAAACATTCCTTTAAATTGACCGCGCCTTATTCCCCCAGCGGGGATCAGGGCGAAGCGATAAAAGAGCTTGTGTCGGGGCTGAACGAAGGACGCCGCACCCAGGTGCTTTTGGGCGTCACCGGTTCGGGCAAAACTTTTACGATGGCAAACGTCATCGCAAAATACGGCAAGCCGGCTTTGGTCATCGCTCACAACAAGACTTTGGCGGCGCAGCTTTGCAACGAATTCAGGGAGCTCTTCCCGGAAAACCGCGTAGAATATTTCGTTTCTTATTACGACTATTACCAGCCCGAAGCATATATCCCCAGATCCGACACTTACATCGAAAAAGAGATCGCCATAAACGACGAGATCGATAAATTGCGCCATTCCGCGACGTCGTCTTTGGGCGAACGCAACGACGTGATAGTCGTAGCTTCGGTATCCTGTATATACGGTTTGGGTGCCCCGGAAGAATATTTCAAGCATACCATATCTTTGCGCGAAGGTCAGGAGATCGACCGCGACGAAGTCATAGACAGGTTGGTTTCCATTCAATACGTCAGGGCGGAAATAGATTTTACGCGCGGCACTTTCCGCGCGAAAGGCGACACGTTGGAAATTTTCCCGGCGTCGCAATCCACCGTTGCCGTCCGTGTGGAATTTTTCGGCGATACGATAGAACGCATATCCGAATTCGATACCGTCACGATGAAGGCGATGAACGAACTCAGCCATATAGCGATATATCCCGCTTCGCATTACGTCGTGGGTTCGGAAAATCTGGAAAGGACTTTGGAAGCCATACTTTCCGACGCCGCCGAAAGAGAGAGCTATTTTAACGCTAACGGCAAACTCATAGAAGCGCAGCGCATTCGTGAACGTGTAAATTACGACGTCGAGATGATACGGGAAATGGGCTATTGCAACGGCATAGAAAACTATTCCAGGTATTTCGACGGCAGGAAACCGGGCGAACCGCCGTTCACCTTAATGGACTATTTCAAGGAAGATTTCGTCGTGTTCATCGACGAATCCCACATTACTCTGCCGCAGATCAGAGGTATGTACAACGGCGACAGGATGAGGAAGACAAATCTTGTAAATTACGGATTCAGATTGCCCGCCGCATACGACAACCGCCCGTTGAATTTCGACGAATTCAACGCGAGGATAAAGCAAATGATCTGCGTTTCGGCAACTCCCGCCGAATACGAACTTGCGGAAGCCGGCGGCGAAGTGGTGGAACAGCTGCTAAGACCTACGGGATTGTTGGAACCGCCCGTCAGTATACGACCGATAGAAGGACAGGTGGACGATCTGATAGGCGAAATCAACGGCGCCGTCGCCGCAGGGGGCAGAGTTTTGGTAACAACGCTGACAAAAAAGATGGCGGAAAGTTTAACCGACTACCTTAAGGAGCATCATTTAAAGGTAGAGTATATGCATTCCGACATCGATACTTTGGACAGAATAGATATAATAAACCGTCTGCGCCGCGGAGATATAGACGTCATCGTCGGCATCAACCTGCTGAGGGAAGGCTTGGATATTCCCGAAGTCGTCCTTGTGGCGATATTGGACGCGGACAAGGAAGGATTCCTCAGGTCGAAGACTTCGCTGATCCAGACAATAGGCAGGGCTGCCAGGAACAAGGACGCCAGGGTAATTATGTACGCCGACACCGTGACGGGCAGCATGAAAGAGGCGATCGCCGAAACCGACAGACGAAGGGACAAACAGATCGCATACAACAAGGCGCACGGAATAGTGCCCAGGACTATCGTGAAACCGATAGTCAACACTCTGCAAATCATCAAAAAGGGCTCCCAAAAATCGGATGACAGGATGACAAAACGCGAAATTAACGCGGAGATCGAACATCTGACGGGACTGATGACGGCGGCTGCCGCTTCGTACGATTTCGAAGGCGCGATAAAATTGAGGGACAGGATCGCAGAGCTGAAAAAGCTCAGAGGTGATAAAAGATGAAGGGCGATATAGTAATTAAAGGAGCAAGGGAAAACAATCTTAAAAACTTATCCGTTACCATTCCCAGGGATAAATTCGTCGTGTTTACGGGCTTGTCCGGTTCCGGCAAATCTTCGCTTGCGTTCGATACCATATTCGCCGAAGGTCAACGCCGCTATATCGAAAGCCTTTCAAGCTACGCCAGAATGTTCCTGGGACAGATGGAAAAACCCGACGTCGATTCGATAGAAGGCTTGTCGCCGGCTATTTCCATAGACCAAAAGACTACCAGCAAGAATCCGCGTTCCACCGTGGGAACGGTCACGGAAATTTACGATTACCTAAGACTGCTTTTCGCGCACGTCGGCATCCCCCACTGCCCGATATGCGGCAGAGAAATATCCGCGGTCGGCGTGGACACGATAAACGCCGAGATCATGCGCGCGCCCGAAGGGTCAAAGCTAATCATCTCCGCGCCTGTCGTCCGCGGCAGGAAGGGCGAATTCAAGGACCTGTTCGAAAGGCTGAGGAAGGACGGCTTCGCCAGGGTGAAAGTTGACGGCGAAATGCGTTCGCTGGAAGAAGACATCGAATTGGACAAAAAATTCAAACATACCGTTTACGTCGTCGTGGACAGGCTGAAGATCAAACCCGACATCACCAGAAGACTGACCGATTCCGTGGAAACGGCAATGCGTCTTTCCGACGGAATGGTCGCTGTGGACATCGAAGGCAAAGAAACGGTGTATTCGTCTAAATACGGCTGTCCCGATTGCGGTATCACTTTGGAGGAGCTGACCCCCAGAAGTTTTTCGTTCAACAGCCCGTTCGGAGCCTGCGAGGCTTGCGGCGGTATCGGTATGCGCCACGAAATTGACGTCAACAAGATAATACGCGATCCGTCGTTAAGTATCCGCGAAGGCGCAATAAAAGTTTCCGGCTGGTCGATTATGGATATGGGGAAAATGTACGGCAGGGAACTGCAGGCGGTTGCAAGGAAGTACGGGTTCAGCATAGATACTCCTTTCAAAGACCTCAGCGAAAAACACAAAAATCTGATATTGTACGGGACGGGCGACGAAACGGTGGAAATGGAATGGAATTCAAAGAGGTTTTCTTCCGTATACACGGCTCCGTTCGAAGGAATGGTGAACAATCTGTCAAGGCGTTACCGCGAAACGCAATCCGAAGGCGTAAAGGCGGATATCGAAAGATATATGAGCTTCTCGCCCTGCGAAGTCTGCGGCGGCAAAAGGCTGAAAAAAGAAGTCCTGGCGGTGACCGTAGGCGGCAAGAACATTGCCGAAGTCACCGATATGCCCGTAAAGGAACTGCTGAAATTTTTCGGCGAATTGCAACTGAACGAAAAACAGACTCAGATCGCCGCTCCGATTTTGAAAGAAGTAAAAGCCCGCCTCGGGTTTTTGAATAACGTAGGTTTGGATTACCTGACGCTGTCGCGTTCGGCGATGACGCTTTCCGGCGGAGAAAGCCAAAGGATAAGGCTGGCTACTCAGATAGGATCGGGGCTGACGGGCGTTTTGTATATTCTGGACGAACCTTCGATAGGTCTGCACCAACGCGACAATATCAAATTGATAAACGCGTTGAAAAACCTCAGGGACATAGGCAATTCGCTGATCGTCGTAGAACACGACGAAGAAACGATCCTTGCCGCCGATCACATAGTGGATATAGGACCTATGGCGGGCGAAAAAGGCGGTAAATTGGTAGCCCAGGGTACAGTTTCGGAGATAATCGCAAATCCTGATTCTATCACGGGCGATTATCTGGCAGGCAGACGGAAGATCAACGTACCTTTATTCAGAAGGGTGGGCAACGGAAAATCGGTAAAGATCTTCGGCGCCAGGCAGAACAATTTGAAAAACATAGACGTCGAGATCCCGGTAGGCGTGATCACCGCGGTAACGGGAGTATCCGGTTCGGGAAAATCCTCGTTGGTAAACGGAGTGCTGTATCCGTATCTGGCTTCCGAGATCAACGGCGCATTCAAAACATTGGGTAACTGCGACAGGATAGAAGGCGCGGACAATTTTGCAAACGTCATCTGTATAGATCAAAGCCCGATAGGCAGGACCCCGAGATCCAACCCCGCCACCTATGTGGAATTGTTTACTCCGATCAGGGAACTTTTCGCAGGTACCCGCGACGCCAAGGCGAGGGGATACACGGCAGGGCGTTTCAGTTTCAACGTCCCCGGCGGACGGTGCGAAGCCTGCAAGGGCGACGGCATCGTGAAAATAGAGATGCATTTCCTGCCGGACGTTTACGTTCCTTGCGACGTATGCCACGGAAAGCGTTACAACCACGAAACCCTGGAAGTCAAATACAAGGGTAAATCCATCTACGACGTACTTGAAATGACGGTGGACGCCGCGGCGGAATTTTTCGAAAACGTGCCGAGGATCTACAACAAGCTGAAATGCCTGAAGGACGTCGGGTTGGGATATATAAAATTGGGGCAGCCTTCGACTACTTTGTCGGGAGGCGAAGCGCAGAGAGTAAAACTAGCCACCGAACTTTCCAAACGCAGCACGGGACGGACGATGTATATCCTGGACGAGCCCACTACGGGTCTGCACAGCTACGACGTGGAAAAGCTGTTGGACGTGCTGTCGAAACTCGCCGACGCGGGGAACACGATAGTGGTAATCGAACACAATCTGGACGTCATCAAAGTGGCTGACCACATAATCGACCTCGGACCCGAAGGCGGCGACGGAGGCGGTACCGTGGTGGCTACGGGTACGCCCGAAGAAGTCGCCGAAAACCCTTTAAGCTACACGGGTCAATTTTTAAAGCCTTTGTTGGAACGTTGCTGAGTTTTCGTTTCCTAGTATACGGGATTTTCAGATTATGTTCCCGATGCGGACGGAGTAGACGGTTTTGAATTCCTGACAGGTCATACGGATCCTTGTCAGCAGCGCCTGCGCGGAGTCGAAGTCCTCGGCTCCGACCGCGCCCGTCAATTCGCCGTAGGTGATCGAAATCTCCAGAATCTGGTTATGCGGCAGGAACAGTTCCAACAGCTTGTGCCGTTTTGCCCACCATTCGCCGGTTGCCTTTATCTCGTCGTAATCGTAAACTTCGTCCGTTTCCACGATAAAAGAATCCAGCCTCGCCAACATTTCGTCCATTGTTTTTGCTACTATTATTTGTTCTCCGACGCCCAATCCCAATATCAGCGCTATTGATATGACCGCCGCCGCTATTCTGTATTTCATAAATTTGCTCCGATTACGATATTGTTTGTATGGGTTCCCGAATCTGCGTTTTCGATATCCCCGTTCAGCTTTTCCGATATATATTTTTTACCGCGCGGCTGAATGAAGATTTTGTTTTCGGTCTTTGAAAACAATACGACGTCTTTCAGATTCAGACCTTTTTTCGTCAGCGTTTCGTCGACGAACGCTTCGTTCACGGCTGCCTTTGAATAATTGTCCGCCATTTTTTTGCCTTCGACCACCAACGTCACGGGAATACTTTCCGGAGTGTCCGCCGATTCGTCCACCATCACTGACAGGTTCCCGTTGGTTTCCAGCACGGCGTACTTTATCTGCTCCACGGAAAAATATTGTTGGGAACGTATCGATTCCAACAGATCGTTTACCGTAAAATTCAGCTTTGCCATGGCCTCCGAATCTATGCCGTCGGGAGTTACGACGATGACGGGTTTTCCGTTCAGAGCTTTTCTGAATTTAATGGATTTCGTCGCCAGCCAGGTGAAGAACAAATGCAGTAAAAACATCGTGAACAGCGGCACCAATCCGTACACGATAGGGACGGAAATGTCCTGCATCGGCATACACGCAAGGTCTGCTATCGCCAATGTGATGACGAATTCGAAAGGCTGAAGTTCGCCGATAGTGCGCTTTCCCATCAGCCTTATGCCTATCAACAGGCAGATATATATTATTATCGTTCGGATAAATACGACCAACATACGGACTTAGTATGCAAGCAATCCTAAAAATTTTGCACGGAATTTTTTTATTGATGCGGCATTCGCTTGCAAAAAAAACCGTAATGTAATATTATAAAAAAGCAGAGTAGGTACGTCGCGTTAAGTGCCGCGAAATGGGATGTCGTTCGCGGACGAAAGGGAAACCTGCGGTGGCGTGCCGCGTCCGTTGCGAAAAATAGAAAACCGGGCGGCATTTCCGGCGTAAGCGAAAAATCCGACAATGCGGTGTTTTTTGCCGAAACCGAATGCTTTGCCGAAGTAAAAGTCTATTTATGCGTAAGTTCTCTCTGCAAGGAGGACTTTTTTTATGAATCAAAGAGGCGCAAGAAACGTCGCGCTGAAAAAGTTAGCCTATACCGGGCTTTTCGCCGCGCTGGCGATAGCGGCCAACGGCTTCGGGATATTCCTGCCGGTATTCGGCGTAGGGGCATCGGCGACTTTGACTTTCAGCTATATCGTCTGCGTAATGGCAGGGATCTTTCTGGGACCGGTCGCCGGCGGCATAGTCGGCGGAGTGGGAGATCTGATAGGCTGGCTGATCCAACCTGCAGGTCCGTTCAACATTTTCATTACGATGGGTTCGATATTCCTGGGGGTCATTCCCGGGTTGATATTCAAACTGAAGCTGACGCCCGTATTGAAGATAATAATTTCCTTCATCCTGATTTTCGTCGTGTGCACGGCGGGGCTAAACAGCTTCGGGATATGGTTCTATTATGTGAAAGGCAAAGGCTTTTTCGTGTTTATGCTGGGACGACTTGCCACTCAAAGCATAGTTTGGGCGGTAAACCTCGCGCTGACTTCGGCAATGTATTATCCGATGGCGAAATACGTTTTCAAGCTGCCGCAGGAGCAGCGGCAGAAAGCCGAAAAAGCCGCGCGCGCCGGAAAGGAACAGGGCGCGTTACGTCGATGACTTCAATCGGTCGGCACTGTTTGACGGAGGCTGTTGTCTCCGTCTTTTTTTGAATACACCGCACAGCCGTTTCAAATCCGCCAAACCGAACGCGCACGCCATCCCGGCGTATAGCAAACAGGACGTGATCCCCGAAATCGCCAACCCGGCAAACAAAGGGAGCCGTGCGCAGATACCGCACACGAAGTCGGCAAACAGTTTTATTAAAACGGCGATACAGGCAACCGAAACTAGGGTTTTGATGAACCCGAACTTCAATTTTATTTTTTTATGCAGCAATATCAAATTGATGACGACTTCCACCGACAGCGACAGAAGGTTGGCTACTATCACGGCGTCGATACCGATATATCCGGGCAGGAACCAACAAGACGCCAACATCAAAAGCGTACCCGGGATAAAGCTGAGGAAACTCTCTTTTTCCATACCCACGGAGTTCATACAGGTGGCTACGATCATATTTACGGGCGTCAGCAGCATCAGCCAGGCGGCTTTTTCCAGGTAGACCCCGGATTCGACGTCTTTGTAAAGCCACTGTGTCAGTTCGGTACCAAGCGCCGAATATACCGCCATAAACAGTCCCGAAACGGCTATCGCAAAGGAGATCGCGGAATCGATCCTTGATTGAAGACGCGAGGAATCGCCCCTGGCGTTGTCGGCGGACATTTCAGGCACCAACACCACGGCAAGCGAACCGATTATCGCATTCGGAACCATTATCAACGGGTTTGCCATGCCGGAGATCCTGCCGACCGCGGCGGTGGCTTCGGACACGGTGGAACCTGCGTTTATCAAAGCGTTCGGCAGTATCAGCGCAAGTATGGTGCCGACGGCTGAACCCAGCACGCGCATCGCGGTCAGCGGCAGGGCGGGCTTCAATAATTCTTTCGGGCTGACGCCGCGTTTGAAAGAGCCGCCCTTTTTCAGGAACACCGCGAACACCGCCAAAGCCACAGCGACGTCGCTTAAGGTAAACGCCAAGGCAAGACCCGACGCTCCGGAAATGCCTGAAATCACGCCGGAAACCAATATAAGCGTAAAAAGCACGCGTAAAATTTCTTCCAGGAGCTCCGTGACGGAGAAGATGCCGAATTGTTTCGTACCCCAAAACCAACCGCGGATCACGATATAAAAAGTCGTCGTAATCAATGCCGGCAGCATTATTTTCAACATCGGAAGCGCTCTTTCGTCGCTTAGGATAAACGTCTTGTCGGGCGTCAGAGCGTAACCTATGCCCAACGCTATCGCGGCGGCGGCAAGGGCGATACCCATGGCTGTGCCGAGGTAAGCGGCAGGTTTCAGATTGTCGCCTCCGGCTTCGGATTCGGCTATTTTTCTGGACAGCACCGTTCCGAGCCCTCCCGTCGTCAGCGCAATGAACAGGAAAAACACCGAAAGGCATATCGAATACAGCCCGATGACTTCCGCCCCCAACGTGCGCGTCAGGTAGATTTTGAACAGAAAGGAGATGGCTCTTGTCACGACGCTTATGCCCGTGACGGTGGCTACTGATTTTACGATCGACACACCGAATGATATGCCGGAACCCGTCAAATTAGAATAGCATTCGTTCGGAAGCCCGAAACTCGCTCCGAAAAGCAGTTCCATTTTGCGTAGGTATATGGTAAAATCGAAGTGTCGGACGCCGACGTCCGGCGCGATAATGTTTCAAAGAGGGCAGAAATGAACAAATTGATTTCTAAAGCAGTTCGGTTTTTCGTGAAAACGTTTACGGGTTCGGGGTTGGAACAGGATCTGAACTCCGGCGGTAACGGGACTCTTACGGTGCCGGAGATCGTGCCGGTATGCAGAAAACTCGCCGCGGAGAGCGCGGTATTGTTGAAAAACGACGGGGTGCTTCCCATCGCGCCCGGGGAAAAGACTGCGTTGTTCGGCAGGGCGAGCTTCGATTATTTCACCGTCGGATACGGTTCGGGCGGCGACGTCGTCGCTCCTTACAAAGTCAACCTGGCGGAAGGACTGAAAAACGCCGGGGTATGCCTGGACGAAACGCTTTTCAAAAAATATTCGGATTGGTGCGCTGCGCCCGAAAACCTGCCCGACGAAGGTTTCTGGGGGCATTGGCCGATGAATTTCCCGGAAATGCCCTTGGACAAAGCCGAAGTGTCAGCGGCGGCGGAGCGCGCCGAAGTCGCGGTGGTGACGGTGGGAAGAGCCGCCGGAGAGGACAGGGAAAACATTTTAAAACCCGGCAGCTATTATCTTACGGACGAGGAGCGCGCGCTTTTGGCGGCGGTTACGGAGAGTTTTAAAAAAGTCGTCGTCGTAATGGACTGCGGCAACGTCATCGATCTGTCCTGGGTAAAAGAATTCAATCCCGGCGCGTTGCTTTACGCCTGGCAGGGCGGAATGGAATCGGGTAACGCCGTGGCGGACGTGCTGACGGGTGCGGTCAACCCGTCGGGGAAACTGCCTGCCGCGATCGCGGAAAAGTACGAAGATTATCCTTCGTCGGGCAATTTCGGCGGAGCCGATTTCAACAACTATGCGGAGGACGTATACGTCGGATACCGGTATTTCGAAACATTCTGTCCCGAAAAAGTGCTGTATCCGTTCGGATTCGGGCTGTCCTATACCGAATTTACTTACGCCGCGGAGCTGAAAATTTCGGGTACCGTCGTTTCGGGCAAGGTGATCGTCGGGAACAAGGGCAAACGCGACGGCAAAGCCGCGGTTCAGATATATATCGAAAAGCCGTGCGGAAAATTGGGCGCGGCAAAAAGGGAACTGATAGGATTTTTCAAACGCGGGATAGCCGCCGGCTGCGAAGCCGAAGAAAGCGTTTCGGTGGATTTAAAAGATTTCGCTTCGTTTGACGATTCCGGAATCACCGGTACGCCCTCGGCTTATGTATTGGAAGAAGGAGTTTATACGGTATACGTCGGCGGAGATTCCGAAAGCGCCGCGAAAGCCGCTTCGTTCGCCTTGCCGTTCACGGTCGTGAAAAAAGTCGAGGAGGCGCTTCCCGTACCCGAAGCGATCAAATTCAAAAGGATCAGAAACGACGGCGGAAAACTTTCGGAAGAATTCGTGCCGACGGCGACGCGCGATCTGAAGGAACGGATACTGAAAAACCTTCCGCGGGAGATCGTGTCCGAAACTCCCGTGTCCGATTTCAAGGAGGTATGCTCCGGCAAAGCCGATATAAAAGATTTCGTCGCGACTCTGTCCTTGGACGAATTGCGTACTCTGGCGCACGGACAGGGAAAGATGAATTCCGACCTGGGCGCGCCGGGAAACGCCGGCGCATTCCGCGGCGTATCAGAAAGCCTCATCGCAAAAGGGGTGGAACCCGTCGTCACCACGGACGGTCCGGCAGGGATCAGGCTGCGCCGCGTGACTTCGCTGATTCCCTGCGGAACCGCACTTGCGGCTACCTTTGACGTGGATTCGGTATCCCGAATTTACGCTTTGATAGGAAAGGAGATGAAAATTACCGGTTCCGATCTGCTGCTTGCTCCGGGTATGAATATCCACAGAAACGTGTTATGCGGCAGGAACTTCGAATACTTTTCGGAAGATCCGCTGTTGGCAGGCAAAATAGCCGCCGCCGTTGTAAACGGGGTGCAGTCCGAGGGCGTCGGCGCCTGCCCGAAACATTTCGCCGTCAACTCCCAGGAATACAGGAGGAAATTCTGCGATTCGCGCGTTTCTCCGCGCGCGCTGAGGGAAATATACCTAAAAGCGTTTGAAATAATGCTGAAAAATTCCTCTCCGAAAGCCGTTATGACGGCTTACAACAAAATTAACGGCACATATTGTTATTACAATTACGATCTTGCGACTACCGTACTCCGGAAAGAATGGGGTTACGGCGGCACGGTCATTACCGATTGGTGGGCGGAAAGCGGAGAATCGCCGGAATTCCCCGGAGTCAGGAACTCCGCGCTTCGCGTGCGCGCCGGAGTCAACGTGCTGATGCCGGGGGAAATCAGTCGCGTCGTCCGCAGGCGTAACGCCGACAAAATATTGTCCTCGATGCGCGCCGAGAACGGTTTGACAAAGGCGGAATTACAACAAAACGCGCTGTACGTGCTTTCTTTTCCGAAAGGGGAATAAGCGTTTAAACCGTACACGAGTTCCGTCGCCTTGATTTATCGCCGGTCATGATATTTCGAACAAAAAGGCCCGCACTGCAAAGTGCGGGCTTTCCGGGCTTATAAAGTTTTGCCGATCAATAAATACCGTATGCCAACATAGACTCGGCAACGCGCTTGAAGCCTGCGATGTTGGCGCCGATAACGTAATTGCCGGGGCAATCGTATTCTTTTGCGGCTTCGTCGCACATTTTGAAGATGTTTTTCATAATGCCTTCCAATTCCTTGTCGACTTCTTCGAAAGACCAATACATTCTTTGCGAAGACTGAGCCATTTCCAGGGCGCTGGTGGCGACGCCGCCTGCGTTTGCGGCTTTCGCGGGTCCGAACAGCACGCCGTTGTCCTGCAGATATTTGAT
>CALVXZ010000038.1 GCA_944371785.1 uncultured Clostridia bacterium
AAGTTTTGATTCCACGTCGGAATCAGAATCCAATGCGTCGGAGTCGGGATTGCCTTCGTACATCGCAAAGTATCCGTTATAATCGGACAGCGCGTCCATATTCAGGTAACTCAGCCCCAATACGGCTATGTACAGCAACGTAAATATGACTATCAACAGTACGGGAACGAACCTTCTGTCGCGTTTCGGTTTTACGGCGGATTCTTCCTTGTATCCGGCTTCCGCGCCCATTCCGAAATCGGTATTGTATACCGTCCCCGGATCGAATCCCATACCGAAATCCATCACGGGATTCGGCATAAATTCGCGGCTGGGTTTCGGGTTGCGGTTGCCCACCTGCACCATTTTCACGGATTTTCCGCCGGATTTACTGCCGGCGCGCGCCGCAACGTAATTTTTCATATATGGACTGGTATACGCGCTGTGCGGCAACTCAAATCCGTCAGATCGTTTTTTATTTGCCATAAATATCCTCCTTCCGGAATTCCGGTACGCTTAGCGTTCACGGCAGTGTTTCCTTACCTTAATCTATTCGCGCGCGAGAACCGCGCCCTTCGGCAGCCTCTTATTTGTTTTCGCCCGAAGCCTCCGGTTTGACCGCAACGGCTTCCGCCTTGCCGGCTTTTTTACCGGGCACCAAGCCTATAATGAATGCGGGAACTGAAACCGCCGCCGCCAACCAACCGGCTACGCCGATTCCGGATACGTCCTTGTCCCACATATAGCAAGCCGCCACGAACACCGCCGAAGCCGCCAGCCAGATCAAAGGAGCTATCCAATCCAACGCACACTTTTTGCCGACGATCAGCCTTACGACGGAATAGATCAGCGTAAACGCCGCAAGACAGATCGTCGCGATCGCGGAGACTTGCAATATAAACAGCCAGGTGTCTGCGCTGTCTACTTTCCAAGTGAATATATCCGCCGCAGACATTCCGTCGTATACCGCCGGCGACGAAGCGAAACAGGTCACGACCAGGACCGCCACCGCTACAAGCGACAGGATACCGATCAACGCCGGTTTAAGCCGCGATTTCGCGGGAGCCGCTTTTTCCGCGGCAGGCGCGGGCTGTGCGGCCGCGGCATTGTTTGCCGCCTCCTGCATCTTTCTTTGCATTTCTTCCATTTCGCGCTGTTGACGCCTTGCCTCCAGCTCCTCGGGCGTATAAGCCTCGTAACGGTACAGCTGGTTGGGATTGTATTGCCACAGCGGCTGTGTCGGATTGACGTAAGGAACTATGACGAAAGGTTGTTGGATCGCTGCCGCCTGTCCGCCAACGGTCTGTGCCGCGGGAGCGGGAGCGGGTTCCGGCGCCGGCTGCGGTTCGGGTTGCGGTTCGGGCTCCGGTTCCAATACCGGCACGGGCGCGGCGACGGCTATCGGAGCTACCAAAGTGGCGCGTTCTTCGCGCAAAGCGTCGCCCTGCTTTATCCGCCTTAGAGCGTTGATGTATTCGCTTCTGGGACGAGGCTTTCCGCAGCGGCTGCACTTGTCCTGATCGATGCGATTGACGCTGCCGCATACCGAGCAAACATAGGTAATGCGCGATTTGTCCATCGAAACGAGAGAATCTTTGTCGAATTCTTTTTCGGCATTCTCCAATGCTTCCGTCAACGCCGCGTTGTCTTTTTCTTCCAGACGAGCGCCGCACGCCGCGCAAAACTTGTTGCCATCGGGATTCAATTCACCGCACACCCTGCATTTCGTCATATCCTTCTCCTTACTGTGAGGTATCCCAAGGGACACTCCTCCGTAAAATAGTCCATTAGTAATTATCATTATACTTGCATTTAAATAAAATATCAATAGGTTTTTGAATTTTCTTTTTCCCGAAAACTTTGCCGGAACGCTTCCCGAAAAGCCGACGGCAAAACCGGCGCAATCGGAACGTGTTTCGCTTATACGCAAAAAAGCCCCGATACAGGCGGATTTTACGCCGCAAAGTCTGTCGGAACGCCGTTCGGGAGCTCTGCCGCGCCGCGGTTCCGGCGGCGGACGCGAAAAAGCGGCTTGCGCCGAAAAAAAAGCGCGCACCTCCGGCACGCGCTTTTTAAAAACTTTTTTTACAAATATTTCCTGTCCGCAGCTTGCGTTTATTCCAATTCGAAAGCGCCGGTGTACAGGCTGTAGTATGTTCCCTTCTGGGCTATCAGTTCGTCGTGAGTGCCCTGTTCGATTATCCTGCCGTGATCCAAAACGATGATCATATCGGAATTGCGGACCGTGGACAGCCTGTGCGCTATAACGAATACCGTTCTGCCCTTCATCAGGTTGTCCATACCCTGTTGTACCAAAGCCTCGGTACGGGTATCTATCGACGAGGTTGCCTCGTCCAGGATCATCGCCGGCGGATCCGTCAGAGCGGCGCGCGCGATCGAAACCAGCTGTCTTTGTCCCTGCGACAGTTCGGAACCGTTGCCCGTCAGCATTGTGTTGTAACCTTCCGGCAGCCTGGTTATGAAATCGTGGGCTCCGGCAAGTTTCGCGGCGGCGACGACTTCGTCGTGAGTGGCGTCCTGTTTTCCGTAGCGGATGTTTTCTTCCACCGTACCGGTGAACAGGTTGGTGTCCTGCAACACCATGCCCAACGAACGCCTGAGGTCGGCTTTCTTTATCTTGTTGACGTTGATCCCGTCGTAACGGATCTTTCCGTCCTGGATGTCGTAGAAACGGTTTATCAGGTTCGTGATCGTCGTCTTTCCTGCGCCCGTCGCGCCTACGAAAGCGAACTTTTCGCCCGCCTTCGCGTTGATCGTCACGTCGTGCAGTACCATCTTGTCGTCGGTATATCCGAAATCGACCTGGAACATTTCGATGTTGCCCTTCAATTCGACGTACGTCGTGGTGCCGGTGGCTTTATGAAAATGCTTCCACGCCCACTTTCCGGTGCGTTCCGAACTTTCCACCAGATTGCCGTTCACGTCCGTCGCGGCGTTTACCAGAGTGACGTATCCGTTGTCGACTTCGGGCTGTTGGTCTATCATTTCGAAAATACGTCCCGCGCCGGCAAGACCCAGGGTGATCATATTGACCTGCATCGAAGTCTGCCCTATCGTCATTGCCATCTGACGGGACACCGAAAGGAAGTAGACTATCGTTCCGACGCTGATAACGCCTATTCCGTCTAACCCCACATTGGTAGCCCCAAACGCCAAAAGCAGTCCCCCAAACACGGCTAATACGACGTACATTATGTTTCCGATATTGTTCAGAACGGGCATAAGCGCGTTGGCGTAAGCGTTCGCCGTGCAGGAATTATATCTCAGGTTTTCGTTCAGTTCGTCAAAGCGGATCTTGCTTTCGGGCTCGTGATTGAAAACTTTGACGACCTTCTGTCCGTTCATCATTTCCTCGATATAGCCTTCGGCGGTAGCCAGCGAAAGCTGTTGGGCAAGCATGTACTTCGTGGAGCCGCCGGCGACTTTCTTTATGACGAACAGCATTATGACAATGAACGCCAAAACCACGAAGAGCATCCAGAGGCTGTAGCGCACCATCATTACGAATATGGTGATCAGCGTCATACAGCTTTGGAACACCATCGGTATCGACTGCCCTATCATCTGCCTCAGCGCGTCCGTATCGTTAGTATAGGTGGACATTATATCGCCGAAGGAATGCGTATCGAAATATTTTACGGGCAGGGACTCCATTTTGTTGAACATATCCAGGCGGAAACGCTTCAGCGTGCCCTGAGTAATGATCGCTCCGAGGCGAGTATAGAAGAAGGAACAGATCAATCCCGCCACATATATGGAGCCCATGGTCACCAGAATGGTCAGCAGCTCCTCGGCAACGGAATCTATACCGTTGGCGATACCGGGAGTAATGCAGTCGTCGATCAGCCTTTGCAGGAAAGATTGCGCCGTGACGCCGCATACCGCGGAAACGGCTATGCATATCAAAACTATTATCCAATACGCCTTGTAAGTGGAAAATACGTATTTCAGGAGCCTTTTCGTAGTGCCTTTCGGAATCGTGGGACCTTTCGGCATAGAGGGACGTTTCTTGTTATTCATTGTCATCTTCCTCCTTTCCTTTAGTCTGCGACTCGTAAACTTCGCGGTAAATCGGAGACCTTTCCAAAAGCTCCTCGTGCGTTCCGATATCGGCTATCTTTCCGCCGTCCATTACCAAAATCTTGTCGGCGTCTTCCACGGAAACGATTCTTTGGGCGATTATGATCTTTGTGGTATCCGGGATCTCTTCGCGCATCGCCTTTCTGATCAGCGCGTCGGTCTTCGTATCCACCGCCGACGTCGAATCGTCCAAAATAAGTATCTTCGGCTTTTTCAAAAGCGCTCTGGCAATACATAGGCGCTGCTTCTGTCCGCCGGAAACGTTGGCTCCGCCCTGTTCGATGTGAGTGTCGTATTTGTCGGGGAACTCGTTAATGAATTCCGCCGCCTGCGCCAAGGCGCAAACCCGTTTGACTTCCTCGTCCGAAGCGTCCTTGTTGCCCCAGCGGATGTTTTCGGCTATCGTGCCTTCGAACAGCACGTTCTTTTGCAAAACCACCGAAACGGCGTCGCGCAGACTGATCAGATCGTAGTCTTTCACGTCGATACCGCCGACGGTCAGCTTGCCTTCGGTGACGTCGTAAAGCCTCGGGATCAGCTGTATCAGCGTGCTCTTAGAAGAGCCCGTGCCTCCGATGATGCCCACGGTCTCGCCCGATTTGATCGTAAGGTTTATGTCCTCCAAAGCGTTCCTTTCGGCTTTTTCGGAATAACGGAAGCTGACGTCTTCGAATACGATCTCGCCGTTAGGCACATCTTTTATACCGTTTTCGGGGGAAACTATGGAAGTCTTCGTGTCCAGCACTTCCGTGATACGTTTTGCCGATTCGACGGATATCGTTATCATAACCATGATCATCGAAAGCATCATCATGGAGCCCAGGATCTGTCCGGCATAGCCTATCAGCGCGGTCAGTTCGCCGGTCGTCATCGAAGTGCCGCCCGATTCTATTATCATATTCGCGCCCAAAGCCGAAATTATCATGATGATCGTATAGATCGAAAACATCATGATCGGGTTGTTGAACGCCAGGATCTTTTCGGCTTTCGTGAAATCGTTGCGAACTTCTTCGACGTGTCTTGCGAATTTTTCCTTTTCGTATTCTTCCGTAACGAAGGATTTGACCACCCGAATCGCGCGGACGTTTTCCTGGATCGTCGCGTTCATCGCGTCGTAACGGCGGAAGCTCCTTCTGAAATAAGGCATTACCTTAAACACTATCGCAAACAGCGCCACGCCCAACAGCGGCACCGCGACAAGGTAACACAGCGCCACGGTCGAATTGATACTGAACGCCATTGCGAAAGAAAAGATAAGCATCAAAGGCGTCCTTATCGCGCCGCGGATGATCATCTGATATGCGTTCTGAACGTTCATAACGTCGGTGGTCATACGGGTTACCAAGCTGGATACCGAAAATTTGTCGATCTCTTTGAATGAAAAATCCTGTATGCTGTAATACATATCCTTCCTGAGATTGGCAGACAGACCCGTGGCGGCGGTAGCCGCAAAACGTGCCGCCAACATACCGGAAACCAAGGATATGACCGCCATTCCCAACAGTATGCCGCCGTATTTCAAAATCGGGTCCATACCGTTACCGAATTCGTCGATAAGCATCGACATAATAAACGGTATGACGGTTTCCATAATGACTTCAATGACGATAAAAATAGGCGCGAGTATAGACTGTTTTTTAAACTCCCTCACGCTCTTTCCGATAGTTTTCAATATGTGCATATCTCTCCTTTACGCCTCGGATTACAAGGCGCACCCCTCGGAATAGGGTAAAAGCAATTATATGATTATATTTAAAAATTGTCAAGAAATAGAGCAACTATCCGAAAATTTTCATTTAAATTTCACATCCGGATATGCACGGACGCGCCCGACGCAACGCGCGGCGTTTTATGCGAAAACGGAGCGCGGAACGCCGTTACAAGGACGAAAAAAAGAATAAATCCTAGCCTTTACGATAAACTTATTTTATGAACGGTAACAGCCACGCGGAGGACGGGTCCGCGAAAACAACCCGTATCGGAAAATTCGAAGTTTTCCTTGCGGTATGCCCCTTCGCGCTTACCGCTTTGTCGGCTTTGTGGCACTTCCTGTACGATCTGATACCCCTGCCTTTCATAGGCGCTTTCGCGCCGGTGGGCGAATCGGTATGGCAGCATCTGAAAATAGTCTTTTATCCGTTTTTGGCGGTATGGTGGGCGGGATACCTGTTCCCGTACGAAGGTAAAAATCCGGCTTCACACGCGCTGGCAGGCATCGCAGGAGCCGTCGCCGCCGCAGCGTCGGTGATCGCTTTTCAATATATATTCTGCGACGTGCTGGGCGCGCCTTCCGTGCTGCCCGTGCATATATTGAATTGCTTTACTTCGTTTACGATAGCTACGGTTATAGGTAACCGTTTTAAGGATTTGGGGAGCCCTGTCGCCATTGTTATGTTGATCGTTCTTACGGTTGCGACGGTGTCGGTCGCCGCCGGATACTGCCTGAAAAACCTGCCGCCTACCTAAGGTACAAACCGGATCCCGACAACAAAAAAGGCTTACCTTCAGGCAAGCCTTTCGATTAGATCGGTATCTGTCGATTACGGTTTTCTTAACGCCACGCGGCGCACTTTGCCGTTGGTGGTCCTGGGCAGTTCTTTTACGAATTCGACGACGCGCGGATATTTATAAGGCGCGGTGTTTTCTTTGACGTAACGCTGGATATCCTTTTTGAGTTCTTCGGACGGTACGGTGTCTTCCGTCAGAACGACGGTGGCTTTTACCACCTGTCCGCGGATGGGATCGGGCACGCCCGTGATCGCGCACTCCACGACGTAAGGTAATTCCATTATGACCGATTCGATCTCGAAGGGTCCTATACGGTAGCCGCTGGATTTTATGACGTCGTCGATACGGCTCATATACCAATAGTAACCGTCTTCGTCCTTCCACGCCATATCGCCGGTATGGTACAATCCGTCGTGCATGGCTTTTTTGGTGGTTTCCTCGTTCAGATAATATCCGCTGAACAGTCCGTAAGGAATGCCTTTGTCTATGCGGATAACTATCTCGCCGACTTCGCCGGCAGGCATCGGGTTGCCGTTTTCGTCCACGATATCGACGTCGTATTGCGGAGTGGGTTTACCCATCGATCCGAATTTCAGTTCGTTGCCCACCAGGTTGGCGATGGACAGCGTCGTTTCGGTCTGACCGAAGCCTTCCATTATCTTTAATCCGGTAGCTTCGTAGAACCTGTCGAACACTTCCCTGTTCAAAGCCTCGCCTGCGGTCGTCACATACTTCAGCGAACTGAGATCGTATTTTTTCAGATCCTCCAAAAGGAAGAAGCGGTACATCGTGGGCGGCGCGCAGAAAGTCGTTATGTTGTATTTAGCAAACAGCGGCAGAATATCGGCGGCTTTGAATTTATCGAAATCGTAGGTGAGCACCGCGGCTTCCGAAAGCCATTGTCCGTACAGTTTGCCCCATACGGATTTGCCCCAACCGGTATCGGCGATCGTGAAATGCAAGCCGTTGGGATCGACGTTATGCCAATATTTCGCGGTCACGAAATGCCCCAGAGAATAACGCTGGGTATGCGCCGCGATCTTCGGATATCCCGCGGTACCCGAAGTGAAATACATCAGCATGAGATCGTCCAAAGCGGTATCCGGGCGCGGGAATACGGGGGATTGTTCCTCCAACCCCATATCGAAATCCAGCCAGCCGGGTTTGGGAGTTCCTCCCACGGAAATGCAGTGGCGCACCGTGGGCGAATCGGGCAGAGCCGCTTCGCATTCGCGGATCATATCGTCTTCGTTTGCCAAAACGCAAGCGGTGATCTTTGCGGTATTGAAACGGTATTCGTAATCGTGTTTAGTCAAAAGGTAAGTTGCCGGCACCGCGATAGCCCCCAGCTTATGCAAGCCGAGGATGGCGAACCAGAACTGATAACGGCGTTTTAACACCAACAGCACCGTATCCCCCTTGCGGATGCCCAGAGATTTGAAGTAGTTCGCCGCTCTCGAGGACATTTCCGACATATCCTCGAACGAAAACACTTTTTCGTTCTTGTTATGGTCCAACCACACCATCGCCGTCTTGTGCGGGCATTTTTCCGCCAAAGCGTCCACGACGTCGAAAGCGTAGTTGAAATTTTCCGGAGGATGGAAATTGAGTTTTACCAGCCTGCCGTTTTCATCGGTTTCCGGGGTGATGAATTTCCTGTAGATGGCGTCGGAATCCTTGGCGCGAACGGTGTCCTCCGCAGTCGCGGTTTCCTCTATTTCGGAAAGCGTCGAACTCTTTTTTATGACAATCGCCAGAAATTCGCAATCGCCTTCGTAAGCTATCATTCCGTGAGGCAGCTGTGCATTGTAATAGATGCTGTCGCCTTCCGTCAGAACGGTGGTGTAATTGTCTACGGTGACTTTCAGCTTACCTTTTAAAATAAGGTCGAATTCCTCGTCGTTATGGGTCGAAACGTGGATGGGTTTCGTCTGTTCCTCGGGATCGAAGCGCGCCTTTACGATAAACGGTTCGGCGGATTTATCCTTGAAATGCGACGCAAGGTGGAAATAATTGAACCCTTTCCGTCTTTCCAAAGGCATACCGTCGCCCG
Organism: uncultured Clostridia bacterium; assembly: GCA_944371785.1. Classification (GTDB taxonomy): domain Bacteria; phylum Bacillota; class Clostridia; order Christensenellales; family DTU072; genus Stercoripulliclostridium_A. The sequence goes on from CALVXZ010000038.1 coordinate 8,642, forward strand.
CCCTGGTCACCTGGAACCCGGTAAGGCGCGGAGATTCTCCGGAGATCAACTGTACGATGTCGACTCCGAAATATTTCGCTAGTTTTTGCAGGAAGTTAAAGGAAAAATCGCTTTGACCGCTTTCGGCTTTGCGGTATTCGGCTTCCGAAACCATTGCCGCTTCGGCGGCGTCGGCGACGCTTTTGTTCAGGGATTCCCTTAAAAATTTAAGGCGTTCCGCTATCTTTTTTATATCGTTATCGGTATACATATCAGCTCCTTCGGGTTTCCCCGGATTTGCCGACAGCTTTTTTTATTTGTTTTCTTCTTGAGCTGCGGCAGTATCGTCACCGCTTTCGGAAGTTTCCTCGGTCGCGGCTGCTTCGGAAACCGGCTCTGCGGTCTCTTCTTCCGCTTCCGCGGGCGTTTCGGACTCTTCCTCCGCGGCAGCCGCTTCGGGTTCGGGAGTCTTATCGTCCGTTTCCTCCGACGCGGCAAAACTATTCGTTGTTTCGTCGGCGCTTTCCGCCGTTAAAGTTTGATCCGTATCCCCTCCCTCGGGGATAATAATGCCGTCATCGGGTTGTATTCGGTCGTCAGCGTTTTCGGTCACGCTGTTTTTGATCTCGTTGATTCGCGCGGCGACTTCGGCGTCACCGGGAACGTACGCGCTCTTGGATTGTATTACGCGGAAATCGATGGACGAAAATTCGATACCGAAAATCTTTTTGAAACTTTCGATAAGTATCGCCCTGAGTTTTGTGGAAGTTTCCTCGGTGCGGTCGGTAAGGATCTTTACGTCGACTTTCAGCCTGGTGTTGCCGGCGTCGTCGGATATTATCTGTACCTTGCCGACTTTGGCTTCGGTCTTTATGGTCTTCGCCACTCTCTTTGCGGTCTTTTTGACGACCGCCACGGTGGCTTTCGTGGAAGATTCCCTATCCTTATATAAAAGTACGGCGTTTAGCTTTTCGTCGTCGCGGAACGACACGGCTATTTCAAGCGCGGTCAGCAGAGCGAATATCACGCCGAGCGTTATCAAAAGCGCCTTTACGACGTTGTTATCCAAATCGGCTTGCTCCAGACCGCCAAAAGTAGTCACAAGCATCAGCACTACGAAAAACAAGCTGATCACACCAAGCGTTATCGATATTATCTTGTCGAATACTTTTTTCATGTCTGAAGTCTCCGCTTTTTTTTGTAAGTATACCACCGCTCCGCGCGCAACGCAAGCGTTTATATATAATTTCCGCCGCTTTCGACGCCCGTAAAAAAGGCAGGTACGCTATCCTTTCAGGCGGCTCCCGTCGGGAGCAGGCGACGAGATCCTGTTCCGCCAAATCGTCTTTCGGTATACCGTTAAAGCCTTTTCGGGTGACCGTTATTCGTCTTTTGCCTGTTTTTTGTTCTTGCCGAATTTCTCGGAAAAGCTCTTTTTCAGCTTGTTCCATAATCCGCCGCCGTTTGCGTTTGTCGCGGCGATGTCGTTCATTATGAAGGTGACTATCGCGATAATCCCGATGACTATGAATATAGCCAGCACTCCCTTCCACATAATGTTCAGAGAGCCCAATACCGCGGTTTTCATTTCTTCGCTCATCAATAACATAATACCGTTCATAAAGCCCTCCTTACAGTCCCGTGACCAATCCTATTATCAGACCGCCGACGATAGCCGAAGCGATCTGTCCGGAAACGTTGGTGCCTATCGCGTGCATCAGCAGGTGGTTCGAAGGATCCGCCTCCAACCCGAGTTTCTGCACGACTCTGGACGCCATCGGGAACGCCGAAATACCGGCGGCTCCCACCATGGGATTGATCTTGTTCTTTGAAAACAGATTCAGGAATTTCGCAAACATTACTCCGCCCACGGTATCGAACACGAACGCGAACAATCCCAGGAGCATTATCATCAGAGTTTCCAATTGGATGAATTTTTCTGCGGTCATTTGGAAGGCAATCGTGATGCCCAACAGCAGAGTAATCAGATTCGACAGCGCGGTCTGTGCGGTTTCGGACAGCGAATCCAACACGCCGCATTCGCGTATCAGGTTTCCGAACATCAAAAATCCCACCAACGCAAGGGAAGCCGGAGCGATCAGACCCGCGACCAGCGTGACTACTATCGGGAACAGTATCCTGGTCGTTTTGGTCACGGTCCGGTTGGTGTAGTTCATACGGATCAATCTTTCTTTTTTAGTGGTTATGCATTTGATCACGACGGGCTGTATCAGCGGGACCAACGCCATATACGAATACGCCACAACCATTATAGCGGAGAGATAGTCCGTTCCCAGCTGCAACGCGACCATTATCGAAGTGGGGCCGTCAGCCGCGCCTATTATACCTATCGAAGCCGCGTCGTTCAGAGGGAATTCCAACAAAGCGGCGAGCAGGATCGTGATGAATATGCCGAATTGCGCCGCTCCGCCCAAAAGGAACAGCTTCGGATTTGTCAGGAGCGGTCCGAAATCTATCATCGCGCCGATGCCGATGAAAAGCAGTATCGGCATGGCTTCGGAAGCGTGTATCCCGACGTCGAACAGCCATTGTATGATACCGTCGGAATCGGAACCGGGCTGAGTCAATACGTTCGAAAAAGGAATGTTGACCAATATAGCGCCGAACCCCATGGGCAACAACAGCGCGGGCTCCATTTTCTTTTTGATCGCAAAGAAAATCAAGAGTCCGCCGACCACCCACATCGCAACGTGTTTGATCGTTACGGCGTCGATTGTTTCGATTAAATATTCCACTGCGAGAATACCTCCCGAATATTTACTGCGATTAAAATTATACAGGAAAATATGTCGGCTCGTCAACGATTTGTCGGGTTTGTCGGGAGAGTAAACGTATATTTTCTGAGTTTATATCCCAATGCCGCCGACAGGCACGCCCACAGGACGTCGGTGGGCAGGAATACCGCCACGGCGGAGACCAGGAATTCCCAGGTACCGACGGTTTCGCCCAGATAATACCTGTACAGCAGGTACATATACGTCGCGCCGAAAGAATCGACGATCACCAACGCCGCGAAAGAACCAAGCAACCTGAACAGTATCTTATCGCCTTTGTATTTTACTATCAAACCGCAGATATAGGTTCCCGTAACCATACCTATCAGATATCCGAACGAAGGTTTCAGCACATAGGTGAAGCCTCCGCCTTCGGTAAAAACGGGCAGCCCTATCAGCCCCATCAGCAAATATATCGCCACCGCGTTGCCGCCTTTTACGCCTATCGTCTGGGCGGCGGCAAGGCAGAATGCGAATTGCAAAGTTATGGGGACCAACGGCGTCGGGATCCTTATGAAAGCTCCGATCGCCACCAACGCGACGAACAGAGCCGTGAATGCAAGGCTTTTCGTGCGTGTCATGGATGTACGGACACCTCGCCGCAGTTGAGCGTTATTTCTTTGCCGTTTGCTATAACAATCAAGCCTAACTCGTCGCCGATCCCCTTCACGACCGCTTCGTAAGCTTTTTCTCCGTTTACGATGACGTTCACGGTCCTGCCCGTCAAAAATGACCCGGAGCGGTATTTTTCCGCCAGAGTTTTTTTGTCGAAATCGTCGTACAAACCGAAAAAGACGTTTGCCGTTTCCGCGACTATGCGGTTAAACGCGTCCGACGGCAGCGTTTCGGAGGGTACTCCGGCTATGTCGCGGATCTCCTCGGGATATCCGCCCGCCGGCTTTTTCATATTTATCCCGATCCCGACGACCGCGTAATTTATCACACCCGATTCCATGTCGGTGACCGACTCCGTCAGGATACCTACGCATTTTCTGCCGCCGACGTATATGTCGTTTACCCACTTTATCTTTGCTTCGACGGAAAAAACGCTTTCCACGCTTTCCGCCGCCGCGACCGCCGCCATCGCCGTCAGGTAACGTCCCCTTTCGAAGTCTACGTTCCTGACAAGTATCGAAAAATATACGCCCGTGCCCTTTTCGGAGTAAAATTTCCTGCCGTAGCGTCCGCGCCCCTCTGTCTGCATATCGGAGACTACCATACTCCTGTCCGGTACGCCTCCCGCCGCCAGGACTTTCATTTCCGAGTTCGTGGAACCGACGCTTTCTTTTACTATTATCGACGCTCCGGGATAACGGTAGTATTTGGCTATCCCGTTCGCGGACAGATTTTCGTTCAGAACATAGCCGTTATGGCTGCGTTCGATATCGTGTCCGTCGGCTTCCAAAGCGTTGATCGCCTTCCATACGGCATTGCGGCTGGCGCCGGCGATTTCGGCAAGTTCGGCTCCGCCGACCTTCTTTCCCTGATTTTCCTGCAATATCTTCAAAACCGTTTTCTTTACGTTCATATCGACATAATACCCTTTTCGGAGGCTTTCGTCAACCAAATCAACCTATATCGGTTGACGAAATTCCCCCGGAAGGCTGATTTACGGCGATTTTCGGTATTGACGGATATATATATTACCTATTATAATTATAAGTAGCGGTAGTTCCGCTATATTCATTAATTTTGGAGGACAAAAGGTAATGCCGAAAGATGTTTCCGTTCAGAAACTCAAAGAAAAGGCTAAAGAGCTGCGGCTGAATATCGTAAAAACAGCCAATTTCGCGGGCTCCGGTCACGTCGGCGGGTCGTTA
>CALVXZ010000039.1 GCA_944371785.1 uncultured Clostridia bacterium
CGTCATCGTTACATGCGGTCAAAGCAATGCCTACAGCAGCCAATACGGCAACTACCAGCACGATAGCCAAAACCTTTTTAAGTTTCATTGGATTTTACCTCCGTAGTATTTTTTTTCGGCTTTCGCCGTTTGTTATTAAACGAAAAACGCCATACTCTATCGGTATGACGTCGTTATGCGCGGTTTTCCGCCTCTTTATCGGCAGCGCTTATCGCTACCGTGCCGAAAAATAAAATGAAAGTTTTTTTTGTGTGGCGCTTCCCTTTTATCACGGCCGTTCCTCCAAAGTAATATCGGTTTTTACCGACATATATATTTTATATTAAGGGGGTTTGGTTGTCAAACAAAATAGACTAATATTTCCTCTGCTTCGGAACCATTTTTTTCCTTTGCTTTATTTTTCGCAGTATCTGTTTTTTTTCGTCCTTTTTATGCCTTCCGTTTACCGTTTTTTTATTTGTCGCGAAACTGCCGTTTCCGGGCTCCGCCCTCTTTTTATTTTATATAAGGATAAATTAAATATAATAATAATTATAAAGCGCGTTGATATGTTGATAAGTCGGATTTAAGTCCGGAAATTCAAATAAACGCGATTTGAAGGTATTATATCGGTCATTAATTTATTAACATTATAAACGTAGAAAATCCACACTTTCCATATTCCGGAAAAAAAGCGTTGATAACTTTTTAGCCGCCGTTTCCGCCATAAAAAAACGCGGACACAGAAGGCTTCGGAAGCGTGCGGAAAAAAAAGCGTCGGATAGAAAAATTAAAGCAATCGTAAACGGAAGTTTTTAAAAGAAATATACTTCGCCCGTGACGGCAAGCGTCAGAAGCCACAGTAAAATGACGGCTATCACCTGTATACCTAAATAAATATACAGAGAGTATCTGCCGGGGACTGTCAAAAACGAATTCCACTTTCCGTCCAGCTTCGGCAGCAGCGATTTGCCGTGAGGATATAACAAAGGAGCCAAAGCCGCTCCCGTCATAAAGAACGCGAAAAACGGAAGCAGAGGGAAATAATCGGCGGTCCACCAATCGTGAGTAAAAACGAACATTCCCGTTACCGCGGAAGTATCCGGAACGGTAAGCCCGTACTTTTGAACATCCATCAGGGAAACGTTGTAAACAGAATTCAGAACGTACAAAACGACTGCGATCGCGGCGTATAGCGCGGCTTTTATAAAGTTTGCGTATTTAAAACCGCTGAAAAGTTTTGTGATCAGAGAAACAAAGAAAAATAACAGTATGCAAAGCGCCAGACAATGCAGGACTCCGAACAGAATGAAAGAACCCGAAAATCCCATTACTTCGTCAAGGATATAAGTAAGTCCGCTGACCGCCAAAGCCACGGCGGCGAGTTTTAGTCCGCGCAGGAAATTGTTTCTAGAAAAAGCCGTGCATATCCCCGAAACGAAAAAGAATATGAAAACGAATACCGGCCAACCGTACAGCCGCAGAGTCGAATTCCAATAGTCCAAGGCAAATTCGCCGAAAGCGTTCAGAAAAGCCGAATCCGTGTTCTCCCAACCGTTCAGATAGAAGATATGCCCTACGGAATACATAAAATGATCCCATACCACCATCAGTATGGAAAGTCCCCTTAAAGCGTCCAATTCCCAGGCGCGCGGACGTTTCCTTTTTCCGCGCGGTCCGACGGGATTCACGACGCCGTCAGACGGATTTTCGGTTTTGATTTTTTCTTCGGCAGCCGTCATCTTTTTATTTGTATTCCGTCCTTTCCAGCCTTTTCGAATTACCTTCCACAACGTAAATTTCGAATCTGTCCGGATAATCGTATATCAGCCTGTCTTCCAAAGCCGACATATAGATTTTAGGTTTCGCATATTTTATATATACGTCGTTACGGTACCCGTATTCAGATTTTCGGTATCCCGTATCTTTATTTTTAACGACCGACGCGTCCGTATTCCGACGCGGAGAACGCGGTACGGGCGCCTGCTTTTTTTTCTCCGCACGGACGCAGTCGATATAATAACCGCATTCGGAACATTGTTTCACCGACAACGTACGGCGCCCGGTTTTTTCCTGTTTGCGTTCATCTTTCGCGGCGGCTGTTTCGCGGTAGATCTCTTTTCTGTGGGCGTCGTTTTCCCATATCGGATGGCGGTACCCGACGGAAGCTCCCGTAACCGGATTTTCGGTCAGGTTGGTCAAAGCCACCGCCGCATTCAATATCAAAGTCACCGCTCCTCCCGCTATGAAAATTCCCGAAAGGCTGCCTTCGAAGGGATTGAATCCCGAGGCTGTCAACGCCGCCGCGTACAAGGCGTAGCCCAGGCTCCACAAAGTACCGGTACGCCATAAAAGGATCCACGCGCTTTTTATCGCGCCCTTTATCCCGTTTACTGCATATCGGACGGCGGAGCCCGAAATTTCGGCTAAGGCGGAAGGACGGTACATTATTTTGTAATCTTATCGGTGCCGAGGTATTTTTGCAATACTTCGGGTACTTTTACGGAGCCGTCGGAGCATTGGAACTGTTCGACTATCGCGGGGATCAGACGGCTTGTCGCCAACCCGGATCCGTTCAGGGTATGTACGAATTGAGTCCTGCCCGTTTCGGAATCGCGGTAACGGGTGTTGTTTCTTCTTGCCTGGTAATCGTTGGCGTTGGATACGGAGGAAACTTCCTTATAGATCCCCATACTCGGGATCCATACTTCGATATCGTAGGTCCTTGCCATGGACGCCGAACAGTCGCCCGCCGCAAGTTTGGAGATCCTGTAATGCAAACCGAGACCTTCCACCAAAGCCGCCGCCTTGTTTACCAACTCTTCGAAGGCTTCCGCGGAGTGTTTGGGATGCGCGTACTGCACCATTTCGACTTTGTTGAACTGATGTCCGCGGATCATTCCGCGTTCTTCGCTGCGGTAGCTGCCCGCCTCTTTTCTGTAACAGGGAGTATAAGCGAAAAATTTTAAAGGCAGCGCGCTTTCGTCCAGGATCTCGCCGGCGTACATATTTACCAAAGCCGTTTCCGCCGTCGGCAGCATAAAGCGGTTTTTCTTGCGGTCCTCGCCTTCCAGCCAATAAACCTCGTCTGTGAATTTCGGGAACTGACCTGCGCCGAAGCCCGCCGCGTACCCCAATTGATGAGGGGGAAGAATGAATTCGTAACCGTCTTTCAGGTGGGTGTCGACGAAATAATTCAATAACGCCCATTCCAATCCGGCGCCCTTGCCCCTGTAGATCCAGAAACCGCCGCCCGAAAGTTTTGCGCCGCGTTCGTAATCGATCAGCCCCAGATCCGTGCAAAGATCGACGTGGTTTTTCGGTTCGAACCCGAATTCGGGCTTTTCGCCGGAAATTTTTATTACGACGTTGTTTTCCTTGCCTCCTGCGACCAGATCTTCGTCCGGCATATTCGGCAAAGCAAACAGGATATCGTTGATTTTTTCGTCCAATTCCGCGATCTTTGCGTCGGATTCGGCGATCTTTTCGCCTAATTTACGCATTTCTTCGAATACGGCTTCGACGGGCTCGCCCGCCTTTTTCAGCTTCGGAATTGACGCGGAAACGCGGTTTCTTTCGGCTTTCATTTCCTCGGCGCCCTGTTTTAACGCTTTCCTTTCGCGGTCGGCGTCTATAACTTCCGTCAAATCCACGATGCAACCTTTCTTCGCCAAAGCGGCTTCGACAAAGTTCTTGTCGCTTCTTATCAGGTTCAAATCCAACATAGTCTGTTCCTCCGGTATGTCTAATCTGCTTTTAAGAATTGGCTTTCACCAAATAGTCGTATATAAATCCGTCCAGATCCCCGTCCATTACCCCGTTTACGTCCGAAGTTTCATATCCCGTACGGTGATCCTTGACCATAGTGTAAGGGCAGAAAACATAGCTTCGTATCTGCGAACCCCACTCTATTTTTTTGATCTCGCCTTTTAATTTCAACGCTTCCTCGGTCTGTTCGCGCTCCTTCAGTTCGGCAAGCTTTGCGTACAGCATACGCATCGCGGTTTCCTTGTTCTGCACCTGGCTCCTTTCGTTCTGGCACCAGGTCACTATCCCCGTGGGAAGGTGAGTTATCCTGACGGCGGATTCCGTCTTGTTGACGTGCTGACCGCCCGCGCCGGACGAACGGCAGGTGTCGATTTTCAGATCCTCCGGTTTTATGACGATCTCGCCTTCGTCGACGATTTCCGGCATGACTTCCAACGATGCGAAACTGGTATGCCTGCGCTTTCCTGCGTCGAACGGACTGATGCGCACCAGACGGTGCACCCCCTTTTCCGCCTTTAAAAATCCGTAAGCGTTATCGCCCTTTATCAAAAAGGTCACGCTTTTGATACCGGCTTCGTCGCCGTCCTGACGGTCGGTGGTTTCTATGCCGTAACCCTTCCTTTCGGCATAGCGCGTATACATACGGTACAACATCTCCGCCCAATCCTGCGCCTCGGTGCCTCCCGCGCCGGCGTGTATCGTCAGAATGGCGTTCAGCGAATCGTACTTTCCGCGCAAAAGGGATTCCAAAAACAGTTCTTCGGATTCCTTTTCAAGCTCTTTTGTGATAACCTCGATCTCCGATTCCAATTCGGGATCGTTTTCTCCTTCCGCCATATCGATCAGTTCCGTCAGGTCGGAACACTTCTTTTCCAGCTCCTCTGTTTTTTTGACGGAGCGTTCTATCCGCGCGATGCGCATATTGACGGTTTTAGCGTGTTCGACGTCCTGCCAAAAACTTTCCTCGCCGCGCTTTTTTTCCAATTCGGCAAGTTCCGATTTTAATTTTTCGACGCCGATAGCGTCCCGCGACGTCTGCACGGAGGAGGCTATCGATTGCAGTCGTTGTCTTTGTTCGTAAAAATCCATAGCTTATTTACCGCAGCAGTTTTTGTATTTTTTACCGGAACCGCAGGGGCAGGGATCGTTTCTGCCCGGCTTTTTTTCGGCGGTCTGCGTCGAAACGAAACGGCTCCTTTCCATAGCGCGTTCGCGCCTTTGCTGTTGCAACTTCGCCGCTTCGATGATCTGTTCGGGCTCCACCCGCGCCAACAGCAGAGCGGTGGATTCCTGAATCGCGTCTATCATCGCGTCGAACATTTCGAAACCTTCGCGGCGGTATTCGACGAACGGGTCGCGCTGACCGTAGCCCCTCAGCCCTATTCCGCGGCGCAGAATATCCATATTCGAAATATGCGACATCCAATGGCGGTCGACGGTGCTCAACAGGATATCTCTTTCCAGACGGCGGAAGTTGATGCCCGTTTCTTCGGCGCGTTTTACTTTGGCTTCGTATTGGTCGACGGCGGTTTGATAGACCAAATCGGCGATCTCGTTTTTGGGCATTTCCCCTATCATCTTTTCGGTGATCAGGTTTGTGCCTTCCTTTAAAAGTTTTCTTTCCAGCTCTGCATTGAACGCGTCCACGTCGACGTTCATTTCGCCTTCGTCGTAGTTGAGGTACATATCCGTGATTTCGTCGGCGACGGGTTCGAAATATTTTATTACCTGTTCGTGAACGTCCTTTCCGTTTAACACTTCGTTGCGTTCGGCGTATATCAGCTGGCGCTGTTTGTTCATTACGTCGTCGTAATTCAGAACGTGCTTTCGGATGGCGTAGTTGTTTTCTTCGCAGCGTTTCTGCGCGGCTTCGATCTGTTTTGTCAGGATCGAACTTTGCAGGACTATGCCTTCGCCGAGGAACGCTTTCAATCTGTCGCCGCCGAACAGGCGGAGCAGGTTGTCTTCGAAACTGAGGTAGAAACAAGAAGCCCCGGGATCGCCCTGACGGCCGGATCTGCCTCGCAGCTGGTTGTCTATACGGCGCGCCTCGTGGCGTTCGGAGCCGATGACCTTCAATCCGCCGGCAGCGCGCACCTTTTCCTTTTCGGCGTCGGTCACGGCGCGGTATTGTTCCAACAGCGCGCGGTATTTTTCGCGCGCCGCGATCTCGTCCGGATCTTCCAATAAGTTATATGCGGTGGCTGCCGCGATGAGAGCTTCGTCCATACCTTCGCGTACAAGTTCGTTCCTTGCCATGAATTCGGGGTTACCGCCCAACAGTATGTCCGTTCCTCTGCCCGCCATGTTGGTGGCTACCGTTACGGCGCCGAGACGCCCTGCCTGAGCCACGATTTCGGCTTCGCGTTGGTGGTGCTTCGCGTTCAGGACGGCGGCTTTGATGCCGCGTTTGTCCAATAACGAGCTGAGCTCCTCGCTGGCTTCCACGTTCGTGGTGCCCACCAATACGGGCTGGCCTGTCTTGTGGGTTTCGACTACGTCTTCGACTATTGCCTGCAGCTTTTCGGCTTTGGTTTTGAAAACTTTGTCGGCGTAATCGTTCCGGATAACGGTTTTGTTCGGCGGAATGGGCACTACGTCCAATTCGTAAATACCCTTGAATTCGGCCTCTTCGGTGACGGCGGTACCCGTCATGCCGGACAGCTTTTTGTAGATTCTGAAATAGTTTTGGAAGGTAATGGTCGCGATCGTGCGGTTTTCGCGGCGCACGCGGACGCCTTCTTTCGCCTCTATCGCCTGGTGCAGCCCTTCCGAATAACGCCTGCCCGCCATCTTTCTGCCCGTGAATTCGTCGACAATGACTATTTCGTCGTTTTCGACGATGTAGTCGCGGTCGCGGCTCATCAGATAGTTAGCGCGCAGAGCCGAATTTATCCTGGCGGTGAGTTCGGCGTTTTCAACGTCGCCCAGACTGCCGCTGGCAAAAAACCTTTCGGCTTTGTCTATGCCGGATTCACTGAGGAATATTTGGTTTTCCTTTTCTTTTTTGACGTAATCGTCCTCTTTCAAAGACTTTGCGAACCTGTCGGTTTTTACATAAAGTTCGCCGGATTCGCCGGCGGGACCGGATATAATCAAAGGCGTCCGCGCTTCGTCGATAAGGATGCTGTCCACTTCGTCCACGATCGCGAAAGCGTGTCCGCGCTGTACGACGTCGTTCAGATCCTTTGCCATGTTGTCGCGCAGATAATCGAAACCGACTTCGTTGTTCGTGGCGTAGGTTATGTCCGCGGCGTAAGCGGCTTTTCTTTGGGCGCGGTTCATGCCGGGAGTCACCACTCCGACGCTGAGCCCCAGGAATTTGTATACTTTACCCATCCATTCGGCGTCGCGCTTTGCAAGGTAATCGTTTACGGTGACGATGTGCACGCCCTCGCCCGTCAGCGCGTTCAGATACGCCGGCAGAGTGGCCACCAGAGTTTTACCTTCGCCCGTCTGCATTTCGGCGATCCTTCCTTGGTGCAGGACGATTCCGCCTATTAACTGTACGCGGAAATGTCGCATGTTCAGCACGCGTTTTGCGGCTTCGCGGCACACGGCAAAGGCGTCGTACAGCAAATTATCCAATTTTTCGCCGGCTTTCAGGCGTTCGCGGAGTTGTTCCGTCTGCCTTTGCAGATCGGGATCGCTCATGGCGGCGTACTTTGGCTCCAATGCCTCTATTTTGTCGGCTAATGCGCCGAGTTTTTTCACCTGACGTTGTTTTTCGCTTTTAAACAAATAATCGACTATGTTCATTTATACCTCGTTTCGGAGCGGACTTGCCCGCCGAATATCCCACATTATACCACACCTATATAATAAAGACAAATATATTTTTGCGCACACGTCGGAAATTAAATGTCGTTATCCCGCGAAAAGGGTTGCAATCGGCAGAAAAAGCGCGCGCGGTCGGTTTTTGCGGCGAAAGAGGCGGTTTTTGGCTTTGAAAGCCGAACGGGATATGCTATAATGGTTTTATGGAAAAAGAAATGCGCGTCTGTTATGCGGAAAAATTGGCGGAAACGATCTCCGCGGATAAAAGGATAATCGTCGTCGACGCAGATCTTGGGAAGGCTTTGGGCACTCAGGATTTCAAACGCCGCTTTCCGGAAAACACGCTGGACGTAGGCATCGCCGAACAGAATATGATCGGCGTTGCGGCGGGGCTGGCTTCGTACGGATTTATCCCGGTGTGCCAAAGTTTCGCTCCGTTCATCACCAGGAGCGTTTGCGATCAGATCACTATGAATTTGCGGTTTACGGGTCTTAAAGCGCTGCTTGTGGGAGCCGATCCCGGCATTTCCGCGGAACTGAACGGAGCTTCGCACATGGCGGTGGAGGACGTTTCGGTAATGCGCGCCGTGCCCGGAATGCAGGTGTTCGAACCTGCCGACGGCATAGAACTGCGCGCCGCTCTGCCGCAGCTCATCCACTCCCCCGATACGGTTTATATGCGGATGTACAGGAAGGTATTGCCTGTCGTCCACTCCCCCGATTATCGTTTCGAATTCGGCAGGATAGACCTTTTGCGCGACGGGCATGACGTGGCTATATTTTCGTCGGGGATATTTGTCGGCGCGGCTCTGGAGGCGGCAAAGATCCTGGCGCTGAAGGGCATAGACGCCGCGGTAGTCAACGTGCATACCTTAAAGCCCTTGGACAAAGACGGCGTCGCGGCGGTGCTCGGAAAAGTGAAAGCCGCCGTCGTTTACGAAAACCACAACGAAACGGGCGGACTCTTTTCCGCGGTAGCCGAAGTGCAGGCGGCGGCGGGGATCGCCGTAAAAACGGTGCCCGTCGCCTTAAAAGACCGCTTCGGCGTGCGCGGAACGCTTTCGGAGATCACGAAAGAACTGTCTTTGACGCCTGCGGACGCGGCAAGAGCGGCGGAAGAATTATTTAACGAGCTTGTCGATAAGAACGGATAATTCGTCCATTTTACGTTCTTTGTCCTCGCCGACGGCTTCCATGACGCAACCGTGCAGGTGCGCTTTCAGGACTTCGCGGTTCACCCTGCCCAATATAGCCTGGCATGCCATTATCTGATTGGAGATGTCCAGGCAGTATTTTTTTTCGGCAAGCATTTTCTGAATGCCTTCGATCTGCCCGGCGGCGGTTTTCAACAGCGTAGCCAACGCGCGGTCGTCCCTTTTCATAAAGCGGTCATCTCCGTGACCGAGTATCCGGCTTCGGTAACGGCGGCTTTCAGCGACTGTTCGTCTCCGCCGGTGACGATCGCGGATTTGTTTTCCAAAGAAACTTCGGCTGCGGTTACGCCCTGAACGGACAGGAGCGCCTTTTCGACGCGGTTTACGCAGTGCATGCACGCCATGCCTTCGATTCCGATTTTAAATTTGGTCATATCTGAACTCCTTTCGGTTTTATTTTTCGGTGTTTCCTGCGCGTTTTCCGCAGATATTTCGGCTTGGTTTTCCGGCAAAGCCTTTTCGGACCGGGAGCCGGTTTCTTCCGCCGCGGTAACGGAACCGCCGGAGCGTTCCGAGGAAGAATAAGCCGCGGTCTCATTTTCGTCGTTCTCGGAACCGGCTCCGAAACTCAGCGGCTTGAACAGCTTCAGCCTCAGCGCGTTGCACACGACGAAAAGGCTGGAACAGCTCATCGCCAAAGCTCCGATCATCGGGCTAAGCATCACGTTGAACGGGACGTACAACACGCCCGCGGCGATCGGAATGCCCAAAATGTTGTAGAAAAACGCCCAGAACAGGTTTTCTTTTATGTTTCTGATAGTTGCGGAAGACAGCCTTATTGCGTTTACGACGTCGGTCAGGCTGTCTTTTATCAGGATGACGTCCGAAGAATCCACGGCGATATCCGCGCCGGAGCCTATGGCTATACCGACGTCGGCTTCTTTTAACGCGGGCGCGTCGTTGATACCGTCGCCGACCATGGCGACCTTGCCCCGCGCTCGCAACTCCGCTACTTTCGCGGCTTTGTCCTCCGGCAGCACTTCGGCGATGACCTCGTCCACGCCGACGGCTTTTGCGACGGCTTCGGCAGTGCGCCTGTTGTCGCCCGTCAGCATCACCGTGGTTACGCCCGACTTCTTAAGGGCGGATATCGCCGCCGCGCTGTCGGGTTTGATCGCGTCGGAAGTGGCGATCAGCCCCGCGTATTCGCCGTCGCGCGCTACCAACAGCGGAGTCTTTCCTTCCGAAGCAACGCGCTCGTATTCGTCGCAAAAACGCGTTTCGTCAACCCCCTGTTCTTTCATCAGCAGCGCGTTTCCGACAGCATATACGCACCCGGACGAAGTCCTGCCTTTTACGCCGCGTCCGGGCAGAGTTTCGAAATCGGTGAACTCCGTATCCGACCCGGCGCCTTTGGATTCGTAGTATTCGACGACCGCCGCGCCCAACGGATGTTCGCTCATTTTTTCCAACGCGCAGACCGCGCCAAGATCCTCGTCCGAAAGGCTGACGAAGGCGACTTCGGGCTGTCCTTTGGTGATCGTTCCCGTCTTATCCAACACGACGTACCGCACGGAATGCAGCTTTTCCAAAGCTTCGCCGTCTTTTATCAAAATGCCGTTTTCGGCTCCTTTTCCCGTTCCTACGGTTACCGCAACGGGCGTTGCCAATCCCAAAGCGCAGGGACAGCTGATCACCAGAACGGATACTGCCGCGCTCAGGGCGTCGTCGATATTGCCCGTTCCCCATGCCCAACCGATAAACGTCACGGCGGCGATACCCATTACGACGGGGACAAAGACTCCGGAGATCTTGTCCGCCAGCTTTTGTATGGGCGCCTTCTTCGATCCCGCGTCCTCTACCAGCGCGATTATCTTTTGCAGCATGCTTTCTTCGCCTACGGCAAACAGCCTGACTTTCAGGTAACCGCTTTTCAAAATCGTGCCGCCGATGACTTCGGATCCCGGCAGCTTTTCTACCGGCATCGATTCTCCGCTGATCGCGGCTTCGTCTGCAAAACCCGAACCTTCTTCTACCTTGCCGTCAGCCGGTATCGACATTCCGGCTTTTATGACGACCAGATCGCCTACCGCCAAATAAGATGTTCTTACCTCCGTTTCAACGCCGTTTTTTAACAATATTGCAGTGTCCGGAGCCAATTTTTTCAATTTATCCAGAGCGTCGCCCGTGCGCCGTTTGGATAAGGTTTCCAGGTATTTTCCCACCGTCACCAAAGCCAGGATCATTCCGGCCGATTCGAAATACAGTTCGTGGCTGTATCTTTCGACTATTGCCGTATCGCCGTGTCCCAGCCCGTAACTCATTCTGAAAATTGCATAGATACCGTATATAAGCGACGCCGAGGAACCTATTGCGACCAACGTATCCATATTCGGCGCTCCGCCGAACAGCCGCTTATATCCGTTGATATAATAGGCGCGGTTTACATAAATTATCGGTAACGCCAAAAGCAGCTGGATAAAAGCATACGATACCGCGTTTTCGGTCCCGGTCAAAAAGTTCGGAAGCGGCGCTCCGACCATGTGCCCCATCGCAACGTACATCAGTAAAACCATAAAAACCAACGACACGATCAGCCTGGTCCTCATGGCTTTCGCGTTCTTGTCGCGTTCCGTCGCCGCAGCTTTGTTTCCGCCTTTCAGCTTGCCGAATACCGATTTTCGGATACCCGAACCCTTTAAATCCGACGTCGCGGCATTAATTGCGGCGTTAGATCCGACGGGGCATTTACCTGTGTCGCAGGCGTTGTTCGGGGCTCTGTCCGGCGTGACTTTTTCTACACTCCCGACGGCGGGAAAAGCTCCGTAACCGGCTTTTTCCACGGCGGCGATAACGTCGTCCGAGGACAAAACGTCGGTGTCTATCTCCGCAGTCAGCCTGTTCGTCAGCAGGTTGACGTTGGCGTTTTTTATTCCGGGAAGTTTGTTTACGGCTTTTTCTACATGTTGCGCACAAGCCGAACAAGTCATACCCGTAATTTCCAATTTGATTTTTTCACTCATTGTTTTTACCCGTTACGAGATTTATTTTTTATTTAAAAGCGGACGGCTCCGCAAAAGAACTTCGACCGATCGCGAAACCGCTTTGCGACAATTTTTGTTTCTGTTCCTATCCCGGGCGGCTGCATTCGAAGGAAGCCCCTTATACTGTTTTATCCGAATTCGGTTTTTTACCGATTAACCGAAACCCCTGCCCTGTTTTCGCGTTTAAATCGTGACGAAGGTATTATTCCGCGGGATCGACGAAGGCTTTAACGAATGATCCGTAACCAAAACCACGATCTGATTTATCGGAAAACCATTCGACGACAAGACTCCCTGAAACCATCCGCAATTCCCTTCAAAACCTGCCGCAAAGCTCAAAACTCTGCTGAAAACACCCTGATAATCGGCAAAGGAACACGAAACTCTTGCCGAAAATATCTGCTCATTGCGTTTACCGCTACAACGAAAGCGAACATCCGACGCCGACGATCGTCCGAAAACACCTTTATCCGGGGAATTTTGATCGAAACCGTACGATTCAGACGGCAATTTTTTCGAAAGTCTTTATAACTCGGGAATCTACCCATCCCGAAAACAAGGTTTTCGGGAAGAAACGCGGGCGCAAGCAAGAAGCTTCCTTCGAAAACGATGCTTTCAAACGTCAATCAGAATAAAAAACCATAATATCGAAAAATTATTTATTCCGAAAATTCGTTTTGTTAGGAAAAATTCCGGGATCATTAAAGATTTTTAATCCGTAAAGCCTATATTCTTGAAAAACAGGTTTTGAATCAAGGATAATATCTCCGAACGGCTTTAAAGCTTGAAACCTTCCATAATTCTCGGAGTTGCTATATTCTAAAACCCAAACTTCCGAACGTCATTCGGAGCAAAAACACTTATCGAAAATACAAGCATTTTTCGACGAAAACGGCATATTATCCTAAAAATTTATTCCGAAAAAGCATAGTCCTTCGGGGGAAACTCGTTTCCTGAATCATCGGTATTAGCCTTAGGATCCGTCCGGAAAAATCACACTTTAGAGCAGCAAAAAACAGAAGTTTCTTCCCGAAAGAAATATCTTTCAAAGCACGCTTGCTCTAAAACCCGTCAAATCCGCAAAAACCGTACTTCCAAACATACGTCAAATTCCGAATAAAAGGACCTGTTCGGAAAAAACTTTTTTTCAAAGCTGTTTATCTTCAATAGACCCAATTCACAAAAGATCCATTGATTAAAAGCCTATCGATCAAAACCGAAAGGAGATTAATCACGAAAAAACACTTTTTCCAAAGCCGTTTATCTTCAATAGACCCAATTCACAAAAGATCCATTGATTAAAAGCCTATC
>CALVXZ010000040.1 GCA_944371785.1 uncultured Clostridia bacterium
ACGATGCGTCCCGTGTTGAGGTTGTAGGTGCTCATCGCGACCTTCACTTGATCGCCCATAAAGACTTTGATGTTGTTAACGCGCATCTTTCCGGCAAGATATGCCGTAATAATGTGGCCGTTAGTCAATTTGACTTTGAAGGTAGTTCCGGGAAGCACTTCGACTACTGTACCCTCGACTTCGATCGTATCGTCCTTGGACATAAGATTCTCCTTTAATAATTTATATCGAACCGTTATATGCGCGCAGATTGCTGCGTATCTCGGCGTCGAAAACTTTTTTACCTTCCGAAAGTTTGGCCGCCAGCTTTTCGTTGACTCCTTCGACTTTCAGGTGTTTGATTTTTTTCAGTTTCGGCTTGTCTATCCTGCGCAGTTCGCCGTCGGCGATTTTAACGAATTCGTCGGATACTATCTCCGTCACGATATAAAATCTGCCGGCGTCACGTCCCGCCTTTGAAAAGACCACAGAGCCTAATTCGATACTTTTCATGCCTTTAACGTTATTATTTCCACTCCTTCCGGACGGATAACCACGGTATTTTCGTAATGTGCGGAAGGTTTGCCGTCGGCGGTACGGATCGTCCAATCGTCGCCTTCGGTCTGTATGACGCGCCTGGTGCCCAGATTTATCATCGGCTCTATCGCCAGCGTCATTCCGGTCACCACACGCATTCCCCTGCCGCGCATACCGTAATTAGGAACGGAAGGATCTTCGTGTACGCTTGCGCCTATGCCGTGTCCGACAAGTTCACGCACCACTCCGTAGCCTCGCGATTCGGCATACTTTTGGCAAACGGCGCCGTAATCCCCAAGCCTCGCCCCGTCTTTCAAAGCCTTTATGCCTTCGAAAAAGCATTCTTTGCAACAACGGGCAAGCTGAGCCTTTTCGGCAGATATCCTGCCTACCGCCACGGAGCGCGCGGCGTCGGTATGTAATCCGCCTATCCCCACGCCGCCGTCGACCTTCAGCAGCATCCCTTCTTCCAGCACGCGTTTTTCGCTGGGTATGCCGTGAACTATCTCGTCGTCTAAGGAAAGACACAGCGTGGCGGGGAAGCCGTCATAGTTCAAAAACGAAGGTACCGCGTTTTGACGGATAATGTATTCGTAAGCCAGCTTGTCAAGGTATTTGGTGGTGACGCCGGGTTTTGCGTGTTCTTCGACAAGTTCCAATACGTCCGCCAATATGGCGCCGGCTTTTTTCATTACCGCTATTTCGCTTTCGCTTTTGACGGTGACCATCAGCCCAACCTCTTTACGATCTCGTCGTAAACTTCGTCAAGTTCCTTGGAAGCGTCGACTTCGAACAGCAATCCTTTCGCCTTGTAGTATTCGGCGACGGGAGCCGTTGTCTTTTCGTATACGTTAAGCCTTTCGGAAATGACTTCGGGCTTGTCGTCGTCGCGGATGTACAGCTTTTTACCGCATATCGGGCAGACGTCCGAAGTCAGCTTCGAAATATGGAATGTGCCTCCGCAGCTGCAGCTTCTCCTGCCGGTCAGCCTCCGCATCACCGTTTCGCGGTCCACGGAAAAGTTGATCACGCAATCGACTTTGGTCATTTTGTCCAAAGCCTCCGCCTGCGCCACGGTCCTCGGGAACCCGTCCAGGATAAATCCTTTTTCGCAATCGGGTTCGGAAAGACGGGCGGCGACGATCTTCAAAACGACTTCGTCCGGCACCAAAAGACCTTTGTCGATAAAGGATTTGGCGTACAGCCCTATTTCCGTGCCCTTTGCGATATTACTGCGAAAGGCGTCCCCCGTGGATATGTGGGGGATGCCGTAACGTTCTTTCAATCTTGCCGCCTGGGAGCCTTTGCCGGCTCCCGGCGCGCCTAGAAGTATCAGATTCATTTTACTTAAGGAAGCCTTTGTTGTTCTTTACGATCAGCTGGCTTTCAAGCTGTTTCTGGAATTCCAACGCCGTCGAAACGACTATCAACAATCCCGTAGCGCTGAAGGCGTTGCCGAATCCCAGATCTCTGAAGCCGGGGACCAACTGCAATACCAGCGTCGGTACCAAAGCCACGAAAGCCAGGAACAAAGCTCCGAACAGCGTCAGTCTGTTGTTGACCTTCCTGAGGTATTGCGCCGTCGCCTGTCCGGGACGGATGCCCTGCAGGAAGCCGCCGTTTTGTTGCAGCATCTGCGCCACGTCGTCGGGGTTGAACTGTATCTGGGAATAGAAGTATGCGAAGAATATGATCAGTATGAACATAATCAACGGATACATATGCCCGTTCGCGCCCAACCATTCCGACCAGAACAATCCGAATCCGGAAGTTTCCGCTCCCGCGAATTGGATTATCATTTCGGGGAACATGATCAGCGACGAAGCAAAGATTATCGGCATAACGCCGGACGCGTTGACCTTCAACGGAATGAACGTCGTCTGTCCGCCGTACATTTTGTTACCTTTGATCCTCTTTGCGTATTGTACGGTGATCTTGCGTTCCGACATATCGATGAATACGATTATGAAGAACAGCACGGCTACCAACAACAGGAATCCCAACAGATACCATACGCCCGAAGTGTCGTTTTGTTCCAACTGTCCGGGGATGACTCCGTACATTGCGCCCCATACGGACGCGCCGAGGGAGGAGATGATACCTATAAAGATTATCAAAGAAGTTCCGTTGCCGATACCGTATTCGGTGATACGTTCGGCAAGCCACATTACCAACGAGCTGCCGCCTACCAGGATTATCACGATCAGCATCATCGTGCAAATCTGGTCGGCTTGGTTTTCGGGGTCGCGCGTAAAGACGGGAATGATCGCGTCTTCCCACATAAACATGACGCCGATAGCCTGAACCAAAGCCAAAATTACAGTGGCATAACGGGTGTATTGAGTAAGTTTCTTTCTGCCGGCTTCGCCCTCTTTGCTCAACTTTTCAAGCTTGGGTATGATAAGCGTCAACAGCTGCATTATAATGAAGGAGTTGATGTACGGTACGATACCCAAAGCAAACAAAGTGCCGTAAGAAAACGCCGAACCTGTTACCGCGGAAAGCATCATACCGAAGTCGGTCTGACCCGCGCCGCCGAATATCAGCGACGAATCCAGCCCGGGGATCGGCACGAAGCATCCGATCCGGTATATCAAAAGAAGCCCGAACGTGATCAGGATCTTCTTTCGTATATCCGGAGTAGTAAATGCATTTTTCAGTGTTTGAAACATTTACCCACCTCTTTACTTGACAATTTCCGCCTTGCCGCCTGCTTTTTCAATCTTTTCCGCAGCCGCTTTGGTGAATTTTGCCGCCTTTACCACTAATTTCTTTTCTAATTCACCGTCGCCGAGAACCTTCAGACCGTAGGGAGCGTCCTTTCTGACGAGTCCCGCGTTCAATAAAAGTTCCAGATCGATAACGCTTTCGTCTTTGAAATCGTTCAAAGCGCCTACGTTGATCGTTACGTATTCTGCGGTGAAATGGTTTTTGAATCCTCTCTTCGGGACCCTTCTGGTAAGAGGCATCTGTCCGCCTTCGAAACCGGGACGAACGCCGCCGCCCGATCTTGCCCATTGACCTTTATGTCCTTTGCCGGAGGTCTTGCCGAGCCCGGAACCTATTCCTCTGCCTATTCTTTTAGCGGGCGTAACGGCGCCCTCTGCGGGAGCAATTGTATGGATTTTCATAATGCCTCCTTTACTTGACTTCCTCAACCTTGACCATATGCGATACTTTGAATATCATACCGCGAATGACGGGGTTGTCGTCGTGTATCTTGCTGGCGCCGACTTTGTTCAGCCCCAACGCTTTTACGTTAGCCTTTTGATTTTCAAGGCAGCCTATAGTGCTTTTTACGAGCGTAACCTTAATTTTTGCCATAGTATCCTCCTAGCCCAAAATCTCTTCTACGCTCTTGCCGCGAAGCACCGCATATTCTTCGGCGGTCTTCAACGCCTTCAATCCCGCGATGGTAGCCTTTACGGAGTTGATAGGATTGGTGGTCCCTATGCACTTCGTGCGGATATCTTTGATACCGCTGACTTCCAAAACCTGACGAACGGCGCCGCCGGCGATAACGCCGGTACCTTCGACGGCGGGGAGCATCAGAACCTTGCCTCTGCCGAACACACCGGTAACGGCATGGGGGATGGTGCTTTCTTTGGTCGAAATCGTGAACATGGCTTTTTCCGCAGCCTTGGTAGCCTTTTCGATGGCTTCCGGGACTTCGGCGGCTTTGCCGGTACCTGCGCCGACTCTGCCTTTGCCGTCGCCGACGACGACTAACGCCGCAAAGCGCATATTGCGTCCGCCCTTAACAACCTTGGTAACGCGGTTGACGGATACGGTCTTTTTGATCAGATCGTCCTTGGGCTCTCTGTTGAATCTTTCTCTGTCGTTCCTTGCCATAATATTTTATACTCCCTGAATTATTCGGCGTCGGACGCTTTATCGGACTTTCCGATTGCGAGTCCGCCCTTTCTGGCGCCGTCCGCTAATGCGGCGACTCTGCCGGTGTAAAGGTATCCTCCGCGGTCGAATACGACTTCGGTGATGCCTTTTTCAAGCGCTTTTTTGGCTATTGCTTCGCCGACTATTCCGGCAGCCTCTACCTTGGTCTTTCCGGCGACGGCTGCTTTCATATCCGCCTGCATCGTGTTAGCCGCAACCAACGTCACGCCCTTAACGTCGTCGATAATCTGTGCGTATATGTTCTCCAAAGAACGGTTGACAACAAGGCGCGGCCTTTCGGCGGTACCGCTGATGCGGTGACGAAGCCTTCTGTGTCTGTTCTGCCTGATGGTATTTTTATCCGGTTTTTTAAGCATTCTTCGTTCCTCCTACTATTTACCGGCGGTCTTGCCTTCTTTTCTGAGGATGGTTTCATCCTTATAGCGAATACCGTATCCGTGATAGGGTTCGGGTTTTCTGATCGCTTTTATATCGGCGGCAAATTGACCTACCAACTCCTTGTCGATGCCCTTTACGGAAATTTCCGTGGGGGATACGACTTCGAGTTTCAGTCCCGTCGGCGGAACGACGTCCACAGTATGGGAGTATCCTACCGTCAGAACGACTTTTTCGCCCTGTTGGACTGCCTTGTAACCTACGCCGTTGATGATAAGGTTCTTCGTATAGCCTTTTTCTACGCCGACAACCATGTTGTGTATCAACGCGCGGTACAATCCGTGAGCGGCTTTGACGCTCTTTTCTTCGGAAGCTCTGGTGACGTGAACTACGCCGTTGTCGATGCTTACGTTGATTTTGTCGTTTTCGATTTTACGGGTCAGGGTGCCCATCGGTCCCTTTACGGTGACCTCGCGGTTTTTTAATTCAACCGTCACGCCCGCTCCGAGTTTTATCGGTGCTCTACCTATTCTGGACATACCTTACCTCCTACCAAACGTAAGCCAATACTTCGCCGCCGGCGCCCAATGCGCGCGCTTTTTTGTCGGTCATGACGCCTTTGGAGGTCGAAATTATGGCGACTCCCAATCCGCCCAACACCTTGGGCAGCGCGTCGGCTTTGGCATAGACCCTCAGCCCGGGTTTGGAAATCTTTTTCAGACCGTTGATGACCTTTTCTTTGTTTTGAGTGTACTTCAGCTCGATATGGATAACGTCCTGTACCGCGCCTTCGGGTTTTACTACCTCGGCGGATTTTACATATCCTTCTTCGACCAAAATGTCCGCGATAGCGGCTTTGATCTTCGAAGCGGGAACGTCTACGCTTTCCTTTTTAACGGTCAAAGCGTTACGGATACGGGTAAGCATATCGGCAATGGGATCTGTCTGTGTCATATATACCTCCTACCAGCTTGCCTTGCGAACGCCGGGGATCTCGCCCTTGTACGCCAGCTCTCTGAAGCAAATCCTGCAAATTCCGTACTTGCGCAGCACCGAGTGAGGTCTGCCGCAAATGGAACAGCGGGTATATTCGCGAGTCGAATATTTTTGCTTTCTCTTTTGTTTATTTTTCAAAGATGTCTTTGCCATTTATCTGTCCTCCTGTTACGCGGCAAAAGGCATTCCGAGAAGCCTTAAAAGCTCCTTTGCCTCTTCGTCCGTTTTGGCGGTGGTCGTTATGCAGATATCGAAGCCCCTGACCTTTTCGATCTGATCGTAAGCGATCTCGGGGAAGATAAGCTGCTCTCTGATACCCATGGTGTAGTTGCCTCTGCCGTCAAAAGACTTTCCGGATATACCTTTGAAGTCCCTGACGCGCGGGAGCGCTATCGATATCAGCTTATCGAAAAAGTTCCACATTCTGTCACGACGAAGAGTTACCTTTGCGCCGAGTTGCATGCCTTCTCTGACTTTGAAGTTCGCAACGGAGTTCTTGGCTTTCGTCGGTACCGATTTCTGACCGGCTATCATTTCAAGTTCGTTCGTTGCAAGCTGCATCGACTTCGAATTGTCCTTTATGTCGCCGAAACGCATATTCAGAACGATCTTTTCGATCTTCGGTACTTCCATAACGGTCTTGTAGCCGAAAGTCTTGATCAATGCGGGCACGACTTCTTCCTTATACTTGACCTGCAGTCTGCTGATTTCCTTAACTGCGGGGGTTTTTGCTTCTACTTTCTTAGCCATTTTTCGCCCTCCGTATTATTCTGCGCTGGTTTCGGTTTCCGCGGCGGGAGCGTCGCTCTTTTTCCTGCGGGTAGCCTTGGCTTTGGTGGCTTTTTTCGCGGTAGCCTTCTTCGTGACCAGGGCGGCCTTGCATTTTACGCAATAACGCTCGCGCTTTCCGTCTTCGCCGATTCTGTAACCGACTCTGGTGGGCTTGTTGCAAGCGGAGCAGATCGGCATTACGTTGGAAATGTCGACGGAACCGGGTTGCTTTACGAGTCCGCCCTTGTCGGAAGCCTTTCTGGCTTTGACGGCTTTGGTGTTTACGGTGTTCAGGTCGTCGCCTTCGATAAGGACGCGTCCCGTTTCCTTGTTGACGGCGCTGATCCTGGCGATCTTGCCTTTGTCTTTGCCGGCAATTATCATTACATAATCGTCTTTTTTAACGCTGTATTTCATCTTAGCCTCCTTACAGCACTTCGGGCGCCAAGGACACGATCTTCATATAATCCTTTTCGCGGAGTTCACGCGCGATGGGTCCGAAGATACGAGAGCCGCGGGGCTGTTTCTGGTTGTCGATAATGACGGCGGCGTTATCGTCGAATTTGATGTGCGTGCCGTCTTTACGCATGATTCCTTTGTGGGTGCGAACGATAACCGCTTTTACGACGTCGCCTTTTTTAACGGTGCCGCCGGGGGTCGCGCTCTTTACGGAAGCGATGATCACGTCGCCGATGTTGCCGCTTCTTACGTACGAGCCGCCCATTACGCGGATGCACATTATTTCTTTCGCGCCGGAGTTGTCAGCTACTTTCAATCTGGTTTGAGGTTGTATCATCGTATGCCTCCGTTATTTCGCCTTTTCTATGATGTTGACAAGGCGCCAATTTTTGTCTTTCGACAGCGGTCTGGTTTCCATAACCATTACTTTGTCGCCTATGCCGCATTCGTTGTTTTCGTCGTGAGCTTTCAGCTTCTTGGTGCGCATTACGTACTTTTTGTACAGAGGATGCTTTACCTTTTGTTCGACGGCTACAACTATTGTCTTATCCATTTTGTCGGAAACGACTATGCCGACTCTGGTCTTTCTGAGATTTCTTTCCATCTTTCGGTCCTCCTACTAAGCCTTCTTCTGACGGCTGCGCGTTTTCTTGGCGCTCTTTTCGGGCTCCTCGATACGCCCAAGCTCTCTCAGGCGAAGCACGGTCTTGGCTCTCGCTATATCCTTCTTGCAGGTAACTAAGACCATCGGGTTGGAAAGCTGGTTGGTGGAGTGTTTGAACCTGAGGTCCATCAGCTCCGCTTTGAGCTCCGCAACTTTATTGGTGAGCTCTTCATTGGTCATTTCGAAAAAATTATTCGCTTTCATACCGTCACCGCCTTATTCTGCTTGTTCCAAATCGCTCTTTCTGGCGAATTTGCACTTGATGGGGAGCTTGTTCGCCGCAAGACGCAACGCTTCTTTTGCCACGTCTTCGGTAATACCGGACATTTCGAACATTACTCTGCCGGGTTTAACGACCGCTACCCAAAATTCGGGGTTACCTTTACCGGAACCCATACGGGCTTCCGCCGGGTGCTTCGTCACGGGCTTGTGGGGGAAGATGTCCACCCATACCTGACCGCCACGTTTGATATATCTGGTCATGGCGACACGGGCTGCCTCGATCTGATTGGATTTGATCCAACCGGGTTCGGCGGCTACCAACCCGAATTCGCCGTATGCTATCTTATTGCCGCGCATCGCTTTGCCGGTCATTCTGCCGCGATGCTGCTTTCTTCTTTTGACTCTTTTAGGCATCAACATATCAGTCTTTACCTCCTTTTGCCTTAAAGACTTCGCCTTTGTATATCCACGCCTTTACGCCTATGATACCGTAAGTGGTGTGGGCTTCGGCAAAGCCGTAATCGATATCGGCACGCAGCGTCTGCAGCGGTATCGAACCTTCGTGATAGGATTCGGACCTGGCTATTTCCGCGCCGTCCAACCTGCCGGAAACCATCGTCTTTACGCCCTTGGCGCCCGCTCTCATCGCCCTGCCCATCACGGATTTCATGGCTCTGCGGAACGGAGTCCTCTTTTCAAGCGCCGACGCGATGTTTTCGGCTATCAGCTGTGCGTCGGTATCGATGTGTTTGACTTCGTGTACGTTGACGTTGAAGCTCTTGTTCGGTCCGACGATCTTGCGGATCGCGGCGTTGATCTGATCGATGCCCTTTTCCTTAGCGTCCTTTTTGACCGCCGTGGTGTCGACGGGAAGTTGTTCGGAGGACGCCACGATGGCTTTTTGATCGCGGCTCTTGTTCAGCTTGCCTACCGCAACGCCTACTCTGCCGCAATAAATATCGATTTTGATATTGCTGGCCGCTCTGTCGATCCTGATATAGGAAATGGCGGCGTCGTAATAATTCTTCTTCAGGTAGTTACGGATCTCGTTGTCCTCTTTCAGATTCTTGGCAAAATCCTTTTTGTTAGCGAACCAAGTGCTGCTCCACGGAGCGTTGATCCCTACTCTTAAACCATGCGGATTGACTTTTTGTCCCATTGTATCCTCCTGTTACTTTGCCGCGTCCAATATGACGGTTATGTGGCTGGTGCGCTTCAGAATACGCGCGCCTCTGCCCTTGGATCTTGCCCTCATGCGTTTCAGGGTCGGTCCCTGATCGGCATAGCATTCGGCAACGTAAAGCGTATCTTTGTTCATGTTCAGGTTGTTTTCGGCATTTGCTGCGGCGGAATTCAAAACCTTTAAAACGGGTTCGGACGCCGACTTGTTGACTTCCGACAACAGCGCGACTGCGTACGGATAGCTCTTGCCGCGGATAAGATCCAAAACCTTCCTGACTTTGTAGGGGGAGATCCTGATCATCTTAGCAACGGCATGGGGACGCATTTCGCGGTTTTCCTGCCTGGTTTTCGCCTTTTCTCTAGTTCTGGTTGCCATATCTTAACCTCCTACTTTTTTCCGGTAGCAGCTTTGCTGCCCGCATGTCCGCGGAAGGTCCTGGTCGGAGCAAACTCACCGAGTTTCAATCCTACCATGTCTTCGGTGATATATACCGGAACATGCTTTCTGCCGTCGTGAACGGCAATGGTGTGACCCACGAATTCGGGGAATATGGTAGACGCCCTGGACCAAGTCTTTACCGGCTTTTTGTCACCGGATTCGTTCATGGCGACTATTCTTTTCATAAGGCTTTCTTCACAAAACGGGCCTTTTTTAACGGATCTACTCATCTCGATGCCTCCTAATTAATGCGCTTGATAATCATCTTGGAGGATTTAGCCTTCTTGCTGCGGGTCTTATATCCCAAAGCAGGCTTGCCCCAAGGAGTGACGGGGGACGGCATACCGATCGGGCTCTTGCCTTCGCCGCCGCCGTGCGGGTGATCGCAGGGGTTCATAACTACGCCGCGTACAGTGGGTTTGACGCCCATGTGACGGGTCTTTCCTGCTTTGCCGACGCTTACGTTTTCGTGCTCGATGTTGCCGACCTGTCCGATCGTCGCCTTGCACTTGATGTTGACGTAGCGCATTTCGCCGGAGGGCATACGCAGCGTGGCTTTGTTTCCTTCCTTCGCCATAAGCTGAGCGGAAACGCCTGCCGAACGCGCGATCTGTCCGCCCTTTCCGGGCTGCATTTCGATATTGTGAACGGTGGTACCGACGGGAATGTCCTTCAGCATCAAAGCGTTACCCGCCTTGATGTCGGCGCCTTCGCCGGATATTACGGTATCGCCGACGCCCAATCCCAAAGGCGCAAGGATATAACGTTTTTCGCCGTCGGCGTAATTCAATAACGCTATGTTCGCGCTGCGGTTGGGATCGTATTGGATGGAGGCCACTTTCGCGGGTATGCCGTCCTTGTTCCTTTTGAAATCGATGATCCTGTATTTATTGCGGTTGCCGCCGCCGATGTGACGGACGGTGATCCTTCCGAGATTGTTCCTGCCGCCGGACTTGTTCTTGCTGACCAAAAGGCTCCTTTCGGGAGTAGTCGAGGTGATCTCGGCAAAGTCCGATACACTCATGTTGCGGCGTGCGGGAGATGTAGGTTTATATCTGATAACTGCCATTTATCTGTCCTCCATTATGCCAGGCTTTCGAAGAATTCGATAGCTTTGCTGCCTTCGGTCAAAGTGACGTACGCCTTTTTATAGGAAGCCGTCCTGCCTTCGTCCTTTCTGCCTGCGCGACGCACCTTACCGCTGATTCTGACGGTATTGACCTTGGCTACGGTGACTCCGAAGATGTGTTCTACCGCCGCCTTGATCTGTGCCTTTGTCGCATTCTTCTGAACCTTAAACGCGTACTTTTTGGAAGGTATTCCGTCGAAACTTTTTTCCGTAAGCACGGGCTTGATGATGATATCATAGTAATTATTCATTGTCTTCTACCTCCCCTTCTACGGTCATGTAGTACTTGTCCTGCACCGCCATGATCGCTTCTTCGGTGAAAATGCATTTATCGGCTTTGACAACGTCGTAAACGCTCAGGAGATCCGCGGGGCTGAGTACCAGCTTCGGAATGTTGCCGGTAGCGCGTTTTACGGATTCAGCCACGTCACGCGTCACCAAAAGAGCGCTCTTTTTTACGCCGATAGCGTCCAAAACCTTTACGGCGTCGCGGGTCTTTCCGGAATCCAGCGTGAGTTTGTCGAGGATAATGACGTCGCCGTCGCTGAATTTTTTGCTGATCGCGCTGATGAACGCGCCTTGGCGCATCTTCTTGTTCAGCTTTTTGGAAAAGTCCCTGGGCTTCGGGGCGAATACAACGCCGCCGTGCGTCCATTGCGGAGCGCGGATGCTGCCCTGACGAGCTCTGCCGGTGCCCTTTTGACGCCACGGTTTTACGCCGCCGCCTCTGACTTCGGTGCGGGTCAGAGCCGATTTAGTGCCTTGACGAGCGTTGGCAAGCTGAGCCACTACCGCCTGATGGATCAACGGTTCGTTATATTCGGCGGCAAAAACTTCGTCGTTCAGTTCTATGGTTTTTACTCTTTTACCTAAACAGTTAATAACTTTGGCTTTCATATGCGAATCTCCTTATTACTTGAACCATTTGGAGCCGCCGGATTTTTTCAAAGACTCTTTGACGATGACCAAAGAATTTTTGGGTCCGGGTATGCCGCCCGCAATAAGTATGACGCCGCGGTCGGAATCGACTTTGACGACTTCGAGGTTCTGAACGGTCACACGTTCGTGTCCGTATTGACCTGCCATTTTCTTGTTCTTGAAAACTCTGGAGGGGCTGGAGTTCGCGCTCATCGAACCTACGGAACGGTGAATGGGTCCGGTACCGTGGGACATGCTGCCGACGCGCTGCGCGTTCCATCTTTGGATAACGCCGGTGAAGCCTCTGCCCCTGGTGGTTCCGGTGACGTCCACGTGGTCGCCTACCTGGAATACTCCGCATTCGATTTGCTGCCCTACGGCGTAATCGCCCGCGTTTTCGAGTTTGAGTTCTTTCAGATACCTGGTGGGTTGTACGCCCGCTTTTGCGAATATGCCTTGCAACGGCTTGTTTACGCGGGAGCTGCCTTTCTTTATCTCTCCCATCGATTCAAAGCCGACTTTAACCGCACTGTAGCCGTCCTTTTCCGCGGTTTTTACCTGAACCACGGGGCAAGGACCCGCTTTTACGACGGTCACGGGTATCATCGTGCCGTCCGGCGTAAAGATTTGGCTCATTCCTATCTTTTTACCTAATATAGCCTTTTTCATGATGAGCCTCCTTACAGTTTGATCTGGATGTCCACACCTGCCGGAAGATCCAGCTTCATCAGCGAATCGACAGTGCGTGCGGAACTGTTGTAGATGTCGATAAGACGCTTGTGCGTGCGCAATTCAAATTGCTCGCGGCTGTCTTTGTCCTTGTGCGGGGAACGAAGTATGGTAACTACTTCTTTCTCCGTCGGTAGCGGTATAGGTCCCGAAATGCTGGCGCCGGTACTCTGAGCGGCATCTACTATCTTTGC
>CALVXZ010000041.1 GCA_944371785.1 uncultured Clostridia bacterium
CGACGCGAAAGCTTCCGTAACGCTTGCGAACACCTCCAACGCTTACGAGCTGAATACCAACTATGTAGGATACGACGAGGCGAATAACGGCAGATACGAAGGCTACGTCAATATCAATACCGGGAACGAATGGAAACGCTTCGATTTCTATGTCGCGACGGGCATGAACTCCGCCAGGGCGGAAATAGAGCTCTTCCTGGGCAACAAATATGCCAACAACACCACGGAACTTTTTGCGGGCGGCACCGTTACCGTTGGCGAAGAGGAACAAAGCTATGACGCGGTAAAGGTTTCCTACGGACTTTCCTCCGGCACGGTATTCTTCGACGACGTTTATATGACCAGCATCGAAGAAGAAGAATATAACAAATTGGTGTACGGATTCGGCAACCTCGACGATGCCGACGCCGAAGAACTCCGCGACGAGCTGCTGAAGAAAAACGACGACGATTCCTATTTCTACGGTATCACTGCCGAAGAAGCCGCCGCAATCGCGGCTATGGACAAAGACGCGTTGGTCGAAAAACTCGCCGAAGTCAGGGAATACAAAGTCAGCGTAAACGAAAACACGGTTGCTTATTCCGATATGTTGGTCCTGGACAAGACCACCGGCACAGGATCCTATTTCAGCAACGAATACGTGTTCAAACTCATCAAACGCTTTACCGATTCGTTCGATAACTTCGACGAACGCGACGACGACGAGGAATACCAGGGCGACGAGCCGGCTTCCTTCGATCACCACGCGTATACGGGATTCGACCAGGGCGAAGACGACGCTCCGACCATTCTGTACGGCGTTTACGACCGCACCAACGACCTCGGATACGACACGTTCATCAACAGGCTGTTCGACAACGACGGCAATACCGCATTGTTCGATATCAACAAGAACGATCTGAAAGCCTTCTTAAGCTCCGGCGCGGACGCGGGCGACAGCAAAGTGCTGATGCTTGCCAACCTCGGCGAAGCGGGCGGTCAATATTACCGTTCTTCGTCCAGCTTCTCCTTCTCCTCCGAATCCTATTATAAGATTACGTTCGAGGCGAAGTACCTGCCTCTCGGCGAAGCCGGAAATACGGAATTCAGGTTCGTTTACAACAGCGCCGACAACGAATACGAAACGCTGCAAATAACTCCTAACGCGATCACCGACACCGAATATACGACTTACAGTTTCTATTTCCATAACGAAAACACGTCTTCCATGTCGGCGTATCTGCAATTCAACCTCGGGTCCAACGAATCGATAGGGGACGGCGAACGTGAAGAACTGTTCAACAACGGCATACTTTTGGTGGACAACATAACGATAGAAAACATCACCGAAATCGACGCCGACGCCGAAGGAGTTCCCGCCGAATATACTCAATATATCAACGGCGAACTGACGGGAGCGGTTACCGGCGGATACGTCAACGAATTGGTCGAAACCGATGAAGGAGAACCCGAAGAGGAAGATCCCGAAGACGACGGCGACAAGAAGATCAATCCGCAGGTATGGCTGATCGTTTCCTCCGTCGTGATAGGCGTTATCATCATCGCAGTCGTAATCGTTCTGACTTACCGCAAGCTGAAAGACAAGATAAAGAAGAAACTTCAAAAGCCCAAAGTCGCCAGCAAGGTCCCGACCGATCTGGAAGAACGCGTAAAGAAGAACGATCTGAACCGCAAACTCGAGGACAAGAAGAAGGATATCGACGCCGACGAGTACAAAGACTGATCGGCAGTCTGATTAAGATCCCGAATCGCAACGCACGGGTCCGCAGGAAAAAACCTGCGGACCTTTTTTATGGGATCGCGGACGCGGCGTTCGTTCCGATACGCCGTTCGGCGCCGAAGATAAAAAGCAATAGGATCATGTAAAAAGCCAAGTCCGGATATTCGGAAAAAAAGAATCCGTACCCTTGCGGTACGGACGCGGCTTTTCAAACGGTTCTGCCGAAAGTTCGGCGGTTATTCCCATTCTATGGTGGCAGGGGGTTTCGAAGTTATATCGTAAACCACGCGGTTTACGCCGTTTACTTCGTTGATTATACGGTTGGAAACCTTGGCGAGGAGTTCGTAGGGGATGCGCGCCCAATCCGCGCTCATGGCGTCCACGCTGGTGACCGCGCGGAGCGCTACCGTATAATCGTAAGTGCGCATATCGCCCATTACGCCGACGCTTCGCAGATCGGTGATGACGGCAAAGTATTGCCATATCTCTCCGTCCAGACCGTTGTTTACTATCTCTTCGCGGAAAATGTAGTCGGCGTCGCGCAGGATCCGGAGCTTTTCTTCGGTGATCTCTCCGATAACTCTTACCGCAAGCCCTGGTCCCGGGAAGGGCTGACGCATAACTATCTTTTTATCCAATCCCAATTCAAACCCGACTTTGCGTACTTCGTCTTTGAACAGATCCCTTAACGGTTCGATAATTTCGTCGAAAGCTATGACGGAAGGCAAACCTCCCACGTTGTGATGCGATTTGATGAGCGCGGCTTTGCCGAAACCCGATTCTATGACGTCGGGATAAATGGTGCCTTGCGCCAGGAAATCTATCTTTCCCAGACTCTTGGAATAATCTTCGAAAGCGTGTATGAATTCGGCGCCGATGATCTTGCGTTTTTGTTCGGGATCGGTAACGCCTTTCAATTTTTTAAGGAAGCGTTCCTTTGCGTCGATGACTTCCAGATTCATTCCGATACCGTCGCGGAACACCTTTACTATGCCTTCGACTTCGTATTTGCGCATCAGACCGTGATCTACCAATACGCATTGCAGGTTGGGACCGATGGCGCGGTGCAACAACGTCGCCGCAACCGCGGAATCCACTCCGCCGCTCATCGCCAACAGTACCTTTCTGTCGCCGACTTTTCTGCGGATACGTTCCACCATTTCGCCGATGAAATTCGTCATCGACCAATCGCCTTTGCATTCGCACACTTCGTACAGGAAATTCCTAAGGACGGTATTGCCGTATTCCGTATGCACGACTTCGGGGTGGAATTGAACGCCGTAGATCTTTTTGACTGCGTCGCCGTATGCCGCCACGGGACAATTATCCGTGGAGCCTATTATTCCGTAACCTTCCGGAGCGCGCGCCACATAATCGGTATGCGACATCCACACGTCGGAACTTTCGGGTACGCCTTTGAACAGAGGACAGGCTTCGGCGTGCATCTTCGATTTGCCGTATTCCCTTGTAGCGGCGGATTTTACTTCGCCTCCTTTCAAGTGGGCAATAAGTTGCGCTCCGTAACAAATTCCCAAAACAGGGATACCCAATTCCAATATTCGGGAGTCCATAACCAAAGAATCCTTGGTGAATACCGAATTCGGTCCGCCCGTCAGTATCAACCCTTTCGGATCCAGAGCCTTGATCTTTTCCAAAGGCGCGGAATAGGGGATGAGTTCCGCATATACGCCCAGATCCCTTATGCGCCTTACGATCAGCTGGTTATATTGTCCGCCGAAATCCAATACGAGGATTATTTCTTTATGCTCCATAAACCGTTGCTAATTTTTAGGAGAATAGTTCGGAGATTCCTTAGTTATGGAGATATCGTGGGGGTGGCTTTCGATCAGCGACGCCGAAGTGATCTTTATGAATTCGGAACTTGTGCGCAGCTCCTCGATATTGTGCTTTCCGCAATATCCCATACCCGAACGTATGCCGCCGACCATCTGGAAGATGACGTCGGACAGGGAACCTTTGTAGGGGACTCTGCCTTCTACGCCTTCGGGCACCAGCTTTTTGGCGTCTTCCTGGAAGTAGCGGTCTTTGCTGCCGGCTTCCATAGCCGAGATCGAACCCATGCCGCGGTAGACTTTGAAGCTTCTGCCCTGATAAATTTCCAAGGCTCCGGGAGCTTCCTTCGTGCCTGCCAGCATACTGCCCATCATTATCGCGGACGCGCCGGCAGCTATGCCTTTTACGATATCGCCGGAATATTTTACGCCGCCGTCGCCGATGACGCGCTTTCCGTACTTATCCGCCATTTCGGCGCAATCCATAATCGCGGTTACCTGCGGTACGCCTATACCGGCAACGATTCGCGTGGTGCAGATCGATCCGGGTCCGATACCTACTTTTACCACGTCGGCGCCGGCTTCGATAAGGTCGCGCGTGGCGGCGGCGGTTGCGACGTTGCCGGCGATCAGTTGGACGTCCGGGAATTTGGCCTTTATCTTTTTGACTGCGTCCAGGACTCCGGAGTTATGACCGTGGGCGGTATCGACTGCGATGATATCGACTTTCGCGTCGATCAGCGCGGCGACTCTGTCCAGGAAATTCTGACCGACGCCGACTGCCGCTCCGACGAGGAGCCTGCCGTTTTTATCTTTTGCGGAGTTGGGGTATTGAATGGATTTTTCGATATCTTTTATTGTGATCAGTCCTTTCAGATTGAAATTTTTATCCACCAAGGGGAGTTTTTCTATGCGGTGTCTGCCCAATATTTCCTGCGCCTGTTTCAAAGTGGTGCCCACGGGAGCGGTGACGAGGTTGTCTTTTGTCATAACTTCGCCGATGGGGCGCGTGAAATCGGTTT
Organism: uncultured Clostridia bacterium; assembly: GCA_944371785.1. Lineage (GTDB taxonomy): Bacteria > Bacillota > Clostridia > Christensenellales > DTU072 > Stercoripulliclostridium_A. The sequence goes on from CALVXZ010000041.1 coordinate 4,536, forward strand.
CGAAACGCAGGTCGCGGTTGGTCAGAATGCCCACCAATTTGCCGTTTACGCAAATCGGCACGCCGGAAATATGATATTTTGCCATCAAGGCGTTGGCGTCGGAAATCAGATGATCGGGGGAAAGGAAGAAAGGATCGGTGATGACGCCGTGTTCGCTTCTTTTAACACGGTCTACCTGAGCCGCCTGTTCGTCGATCGTCAGGTTTTTATGTATGATGCCCAGTCCGCCTTCTCTTGCCATGGCGATTGCCAGATCGGCTTCTGTAACGGTGTCCATCGCCGCTGAAATCAAAGGGACGTTCAATTTTACCGTATCCGTCAGTTTTGTCGAAAGATCCACGTTTTTCGGCAGTACGTCGGAATGTTGAGGTACCAATAAAACGTCGTCGAATGTCAGTCCTTCTGCTACGATTTTTGCCATGATAAACTCCTTGGTAAGAAAATATCTTTTTTCTATTATAATTACCGCCCGCGCGAAAGTCAAATCAATAAAGGGAAAAAGAAAAGCCGTATTTTCGCATGCGGTTTTCCGCAGACGGAAGCATATCGCCGACGCAGGCGCGCACAGGGCGATTTTTCTTTACTTACGCCGGCAAGTGTGATAAAATCTGAATATGCTCGGCTGCCGGTATTGGTTATTACCGTGAAAGTATCCGCCGGGCGGAGGAATTATGCCCGGTTATGTTGATTTATTGTCTTCGCTTACGCTGGAGGAAAAAGCGGCGCTTTGTTCGGGTATTACCAGCTGGCGCACGACTCCCATAAAACGTTTGGGAATACCGTCGTTATATCTGTCCGACGGTCCGCACGGAGTAAGACGCGAAAGAGCGGATTCCGGTTTCGGCAACGTGTTTGCCGAGGCTCTGCCCGCCACCTGTTTCCCTCCGGCGGTTACTTTGGCTTCGACCTGGGACAGACGGCTTAGTTATGCCGTAGGCAAAGCGTTGGGCGAGGAATGCCTCGATTTAAAAGTAGACGTGCTTTTGGGACCCGGCGTGAATATCAAACGCAGCCCGCTTTGCGGCAGGAACTTCGAATATATGTCCGAAGATCCGTTGCTGGCAGGGGAGATGGCGGCAGGATACATCGACGGAGTGCAATCCAACGGCGTCGGAGTGTCATTGAAACACTTTGCCGCCAATTCTCAGGAATTCAGGAGGATGACTTCGTCGTCCGAAGTCGACGAAAGGGCGCTTAGGGAAATTTACCTGTCGGCATTCGAATATTGCGTAAAAAAATCGTCGCCTTATACGGTGATGTGTTCGTATAACCGCATAAACGGCACCTATGCGGCGGAAAACCGCAGGTTGCTGACGGAAATTCTGCGTAACGAATGGGGGTTCGACGGAATAGTCGTTTCCGATTGGGGCGCGGTATCCGACAGGGTCGCCGGAATAAAAGCCGGAATGAATCTGCAGATGCCCACCGCGAACGGAGTCACCGACGCCGAAATCGTAAAAGCCGTACGGCAGGGCGACCTGGAAGAAAGCGCTTTGGACGGAGTCGTGAGATCGATCCTGGAACTGATGGATAAATGCTGCGCCGCAAGGCGTTCCGATTACAAAGCCGACTTCGCCGCGCACCGCGAACTTGCCAGAAAAGTGGCAAGGGACGGAGCCGTCTTGCTGAAAAACGACGGCATTCTGCCGTTGGATAAACACGCCGACGTCGCCGTGATCGGGGAACTTGCAAAGAAACTGCGTTCGCAGGGCTCCGGCTCCTCCAGACTGAACCCTTTAAAGGAAAATTCGTTCGTCGATTATCTGACCGAGATAGGTTTCCCGCACACCTACGCAAAAGGCTACGATTCGCTGACCGACGAAACCACCGAAGATCTGATAAAAGAAGCCGTTTCGACGGCGGCTTCCGCGGATGCGGTGCTGTTATTTATCGGGCTGACGGACGCTTTCGAATCGGAATCTTTCGACAGAAAAAATCTGGAATTGCCGAAAGCTCATATACGCCTGTTGCAAGCCGTCAGAAAAGTCAATCCGAATATCGCCGTCATTCTGACGGGCGGATCGCCTTCCGACACCTCGTATTCCGATTCGGTAAGGGCAATTCTGAACGTATATCTGACGGGAGAGGCAGGCGGCGAAGCCGTTTACGACCTGGTTTTCGGCGACTACAGCCCTTCGGGGAAGTTGGCGGAAACCTTCCCGATATCGGTTACCGACAACCCGATGAACGAATTTTTCGAAAGGGAAATAGCCGAATACCGCGAAAGCATTTTCGTCGGATACCGTTACTACGACACGGCGGAAAAGCCTGTGGCGTATCCGTTCGGACACGGGCTTTCGTACACCTCTTTCGAATATTCAGGAGTGTTGGTCTCCGCGCCGGAAATAGCCGAAGGCGAATCGGTGAACGTATCTTTCGACGTTGAAAATACGGGCTCCAGAGCCGGCGCCGAAATCGTACAAGTATATGTTTCGGCTCCCGAAACCGAAGTTTTCGTACCCGAAAAAGAACTTAAAGCCTTTGACAAAATTTATTTGGAACCGGGCGAGAAAAAGCGCGTACAGCTGACTTTGGACGCAAGGGCGTTTACCTATTACGACGTAACGGAAGGCGCCTTCAGGGCGATAAACGGCAGATATTCGATCTCCGTCGGCGCGTCCTCGAAGGACATCAGACTGACCGCTTCCGTAAACGTGAAGGGCAAGGAGCACACTCCCGATTACAGGGAACTCGCGCCCGATTATTATTCGCTTAAGACGCTGAAACATTATTCGCTCGCCGGATTTTCCGCTATACTCGGCAGACCGCCGGAAAAATTCGTCCAACCCAAAAAGGGCGAATACACGATGCTGACCTGTTGCGGTCAGCTGAACGACGGATTCCTCGCAAAGCTGGTACAGAAGGCGGCATATAAATATTCGATACTGCTGTTGCCCAAAGGCGTGCCGTATTCCCAAATAAAGATGACCAGGGCAGGAGCTTTGGAAATGCCTATCAGGAACACTTCCGCTATGAGCGACGGCGACGTTTCCGTCCGTTCCTCGGAAGGGCTTTTGGATATCGTCAACGGCAGGTTGTTCCGCGGTATCTGGAAACTGATAACGGGCTTTATCAAAAAACAGCCTTCGAAGAGGGAAAGATTCCCCGATTAAATAATGTTATATGAGGAAGTATGCATATGATAACACTTGTCGCGGCGACGAACAACCCTCATAAAATAATCGAATTCCGGGAAATTCTCGGTAAAAATTTCGACGTGAAGTCGCTGAAGGATCTGGGGCTGAAGGTGGAAGTCGAAGAAGACGCCGACAGCTTTTACGGAAACGCATACAAGAAAGCCAAAGCCGTATCCGACGCCAGCGGTTTTGCTGCGCTTGCCGACGATTCGGGACTGATAGTGGACGCTTTGGGCGGAGCTCCGGGAGTTTACTCGGCGCGATACGCGGGTACGGACGGCGACGATGAGGCAAACCGCAAAAAACTGTTAAAGGAAATGGCGGGCGTCACCGATTTCGGAAAGCGCACCGCGCGCTTTCATTCTTCGGTAGTGATAGTGTATCCTGACGGCACTTCGATTGCCGGGGCGGGGGATACCGAAGGGAAAATACTTTTCGAAGAAAAAGGCGCAGGCGGATTCGGGTACGATTGCCTGTTTTATTCCGACGACCTCGGCAAAAGTTTCGGCGAAGCCACTCCGGAAGAAAAAAATTCGGTAAGTCACCGTTCACGCGCTTTATACGACATCTTGGCGTCCGAAATCAAAGGATAAATACGCCGTTCACACGGAGTAAACGGCGGAACGCGTACGTTTCGGGCGCGAAAACGCGTGATTTATTCTTTTAACGTCGCTGTGCGTACGATTTTGCGTTTTTTGACCCACCCGGATCGGTAATACAGGTTGCCGTTGAATTCATCCCCGATTTTTTTCATTTTTGAATACATTGCGGTTTTCAAAGCCGCTTTTTGTTCGCTGAATTCGGGGTCGTATGCCAGATTTTTCGTCTGATAAGGGTCGGATATGTTGTCGAAAAGGTATTCCGATCCGTCGGAGCGATAGACCGCATAGGTAAAACGTTTGCCGCGGACGGCGCGCCATTCTTTGCCTCTGCCGAATATCGCGGTGGGACCGGTGCCCATCATCAGCGACGGCTCGGAATTGTCCGCATCGGAAATCAGGCATTCCGACAGATCCTCTCCTTCGACTTCCTCCGGATACTTTAAACCCATCAAAGACAGCAGAGTCGGCATTATATCTACCGTGTTGAAACAGAAATCCTTGCGCCCGGCAGGGATATGACCCTCCCATTCTATCAGGAAAGGCACTCTGACGGATTCGTCGTAGAATATGTTTTTTGCGTGTCTTCCGTGCGCGCCGAACATTTCTCCGTGATCGGAAGTGAAAACGAACACCGTATTTTTTTCGATCCCGGCTTCTTTTACCGCCGCGCGCAGCCGCCCGACGTTCATATCCAGGTTGGCTACCATTGCGTAATAGACTCTCATCCAATCTTTCAGTTTTCGCCTTTGGAACGGGAAAAACTTTGCCCACATATCGGCGTGTCGGTCGTTCACGGGGGAATAGTTGGGAGGTAACGGGAAATCCTTGTCGCGGAAACGCTCCGAATATTCTTCGGGCACGTTATCGGCGGTCCAAGGGTCGTGAGGGGTCCCCAATGAAAGGAACAGCGCAAAAGGTTTATCGCCTTTTGCCGATTCCTTCAGCCGTTTTATCGCAAGATCCGTCATAAAATCGGGTTCGTAGCCTTCGGCGTATATCTTTTCCGGGGTGTCCAGGTGATAATAAGCCTTCGGCGCGTAATATTCGTGGTGGAAATTATAAGCGGCGAAGTATCCGTCAAAACCCAATCTGTTTTCTCCCGGCGGAACGAACGAATTTTCCACGTCGTAATGGTGACCCAACCTAGCCGCATACAGATGCCATTTGCCTATATACGACGTATCGTAACCGGCGTCGTTCAGAACGTGGGCAAAGCACCTATGGTGAGGGTTCATCCTTATTTCGTTGATGACCATACCCGTCGAAGTGGTGTATTTCCCCGTAAACAGCGAGGCGCGGTACGGGGCGCAGACAGGGTGCCCGGATACGGCGTTTGTAACGTCGGCGCTCTCAAGCGACATCGCGTCGATGTTCGGAGTTTCGGCAAGCTTGTCGCCGTTGTATCCTACCGACGCCCAACGCAGCTGATCGGCGAATACGTATACCAGATTAGGGCGTTTCATTATTCTGCCTCCTTCGATTCGGGAATTTCCGCCGCGGCGGAAATGTTTTGGGCTGCACCGTCGTCGTATTCGGCGCGGCGGAGCGCCAGCTTTTCGCGCATCTCGGCGTCTTTTGACTTATTCAGCGGATAGAGGATCATCAATACCAGCATCAACGCGAACATTATCAACGGCACCACGGTGGCAAGGGTATAAATGCCTTCCACCGTTTCCGCGGACTGTCCGGCGTATCCTTTGGAAGCGACGTAGCCCACGACTCCCAATAAAGCGGGGACTATCGCGGCGATCGCCTGACCGATCTTGCGCATAAATGTAAACGCCGCATAACCTGTCGCTTCCTCGCGCCTTCCGGTGCGCAGCTCCTGATAATCTATCACGTCCATGGCAAGCGCCCAGACTTCCAAAGTAAAGAAGCTTATGCCGGCGCCTTGCAGGAAGCACAAAGCGATGAAGATCCACGGATTCGGGACGCGCCATACCGTCATTATCAAAGTGGCGGCCACGGAAGCGATCAATCCGTAAATGCACATTTCTTTTTTACCGACTTTTTTTATTATCAGTTCGGTAAACGGAATCATTATCGCCATAGGCGCATAGGTGGCTATAGTGACGAAAGTCATCATGCCTTCCTTGCGGTAAAAAACGTTGAAAAGGTACAGGTCGATTGAAGTAATGTACATCGACGAAGCTATCAGCAGCATTCCCGCAAGGCTCATTATAACGAACGGCTTGTTGCGTACCAAAGATTTCAACGTCACGAACAGATTGGTGTTTTGGACGGTATGCGGATATTCGTAGTTTTCCTTTGTCGTAAAAAACGCCGTCACATAACATATCGCCATTATCACGGCGATGACCGCCATACAAATTACCAATTTATTGCCGTCCAGCGCGCTTACTTCCTCTCCGTTTGCGCTAATAACGGTCGAATATACCAATAACGGGAACAGCATTCCGGCAGGAATACCTCCGATACCTCCGCCGATTGACCTGGCTATGGACAGGCGGCTGCGCTCCCTTACGTCGCGCGTCATCACCGTGGCAAGCGATCCGTAAGGCACCAAAACCACGGTGTATATCATCCCGTAGGCAATATAAGTAAACAAAGCGAATACGATACATTCGGCAAGCGACATATTCGGTATCGGCAAGAACATCAAAACGGCGGAGATCGCCAAAGGGATGCCTCCGAACAGCAGATAAGGGCGAAATTTACCCCATTTTGTCGGCTTTGCCCTCTGGGCCAGCCAACCCATGATCGGATCGTTCACGGCGTCCCAGATCCTGGCTACGATCATAATAGCCGTCACCGCCGACAGCCATACCGCCGAGGTGCGTTCGTCGAAATTTGCTCCCAACACATCCGAATAAAACAAAGTCAGGTAGGAACCGACTGCGGCGAAAGCTATGTTGTTTCCCAAGTCTGCGATGCCGTAACCCAAATAGTTACGGAATTTCAAAGTCTTTTCCATAAACACCTCAGATACTGCATACAATGACGATATAAATTACAATTTAATGTTAATTCCAAATTACGGCGAAGTCAATACCGCGTTTTGTACGGAAACCACGAACTACCGCTTTCTATAAGCGTCGGCACCGGAGGAAAATACATCCGGGGTCACTCTTTTAATAACATTAAAAGCGCATATCGATAATGTGCAGATTATTTACGATATCGGTAAATACCGATACGAGTATTCCCGTATGCGAAAAAACGCATATCAAAATGTTACCGTATCATAAATTTCCGGAATCAGAACACATCTAAAAGCCCGCGACTTCGCGTTTTAAACGCTCCCGTAAAAAAGGTCGGATCCGGAAAGATTATCGACAATCCGAAATACGCGAACCGAAATTTTTCCGACAGGGGGGCTCCGAAGTCAATTAAGCCCGCATGAAATTTCCCGAAACCGAAGAATACCGCCGGCAAAAAAGCCTGAACCGCATTCCGATCCGGACTTTTGTAATTGTAGAAAAATCCTCGCAAAACTAAAAATCAAAACGCCCGAATACCTTGATCAATAATCCAATAATCTTCCGCATATTGCCGAAGCACGAAAAAAGGGCGCAAGATGCACCCTTATATTCGATTCGGCGGGGCAAATGCACACAAATTCGAATAAAAACAAAAAACCTAAACCGATTTATTCGATTTAGGTTTGGACCGGTGGAGAGTAATTATACAAAGTCGAATATTTATTTTTGTTTGGTAATTGCGTTCGGATGTTAAAAAGTTATAATTAAATCATGAAGATTGAAGTTTATAAATTCTCAACGATTATTACTTAGGACGATCCTTATTAGTTCGCAAAAGATTCACATGGCAAGATTGGAAAAGACAGTATTTAAAGGAGGACGTTTATGAAAAGGGCTTGATGTTGCCTCCTGAATTATAAAAATTTTAGGAGGTAGAAAATGAAATACGAAATTGTAAACTTGGAAACCTGGAAACTTGGAAAAGGGGGAAACTTTTCCGATTTTATATTGAAAACTTGCGCAATGTCATGAGTATGACTGTTGATATAGATGTAACTGCACTCATAGAATTTGTGCATGCGCACGGCTTGAAATTCTATCCCGCTATGATGTGGGTGGTGTCGAAAGCAAAGAAAATTGACAAAAAATCTTAAACACAGTATTATAGTTTTCGAAGGAGCGAATTAACGGGAAAAGAAAATGAAAGATAAAATCAAGCTTGCAGTGATAGGTT
>CALVXZ010000042.1 GCA_944371785.1 uncultured Clostridia bacterium
ACTTACGAATCGCGGTTGATCAGACTTACGAAAAAAGGTAGGATTTTGGCCGAAGAGATCTATGAACGCCATTGTGAGCTTACAAAACTACTGATAAGTTTAGGGGTTGATTCGGCGGAGAAAATAAGATACATTAAAAGAGTGAATGCTGTCGGAAGAACTCCGAATGCGAAGGAACAAAGGGCGATGATGGAAACTCAAAGACTGATATTGCGGCCATTCGAACAAACGGACGCGCAGGACGTATTCGAATATTTGAAAGATCCGCAGGTGCATTGTTTTGCGTGTATGAAACTGAAAAGCCTTAGCGAAGCGGAGGAAAAGGCGCGCGAAAAGGCAAAGGATCGTTGCAATACTCCCTCAGATAAACGTATATCTGCATCAGCTTTATTCCGTCCGCGGAATACCTGTCCAGGCACTCGTCCAGAAAAGAGTAAGCGTCTTCGCCCGATCCGGGATAAGCTTCGCCGCTGCCCAAAGTTATATACGCTTCGCCGCGCATACCGCGATCGGGATTCGTCGGAGCCGAAGCTATGTCCGTAAACGGTACGGAATCGTCTTTTTCGTACATAAAAGACGTGTTCGCCGCCGGATATTCGGCAATTTTTATTCGCGTACAGCCCGGTATCAGCAACGCGCCAGTAACGGCGAGCAGCGACAGAAAGCCTGCGCCCGCGCTTTTTAATCTTTTGCCCATATCCAGATTATAATATTTCTTTGCCGCCCGTTCAATACCTTTCGGCAAATCGGCCGTTTTTATCCGGCATCCCCCGGCAAACAAGTCACCGTTGACAAAACCCGTGAACAGATGTATAATAAAAATACTGACACAGTGTCAGAATAAAAATATATGCAACGGATCGGAGGTAAAGATGTTAGGAAATTTTTCTTATTGCAATCCGACAAAACTGTATTTCGGCAAAGGTTCCGTAATGAACCTTAACGAAGAATTGCCGAAGTACGGAAAAAACGTGGTTTTGATTTACGGCGGCGGTTCGATAAAAAGAAACGGTATATACGACGAAGTAGTACATATTTTAAACGAAAACGGCAAAACGGTTACCGAAATTTCCGGCGTAATGCCGAATCCTACCCTGGAAAAGCTGTACGAAGGCGTGAAAACGGCAAGGAGCGCGAAAGCCGATTTACTGCTTGCCGTAGGCGGCGGTTCGGTGATAGATTACGCAAAAGCCGTTTCGGTTTCCGTGAACTGCACGGAAGACCCGTGGGAAAAATATTTCATAAGCAACGAAGAACCCTCCTGCGAAACTCTGCCCGTCGGCGCCGTTTTGACGATGGTGGGCACGGGTTCGGAAATGAACGCAGGTTCGGTGATAACCAACACGCGCCAAAAATTGAAGATCGGGCACGTGTTCAAAGACGAAAAGATAATGCCGAGATTTTCGATACTCGATCCGACGTATACGTTTACTCTGCCCCGTTACCAGATGGTTGCGGGGATATTCGATATCTTCTGCCATATATCGGAACAGTATTTTTCAGGCGACGACGACAATACTTCCGATTATATCGCGGAAGGACTGATGCTTTCCCTGATTCGTTCTTCGTTGATAGCGGATAAGGATATGACCGATTACGAGGCGCGTTCCAATATTATGTGGACGGCGACCTGGGCGCTGAATACGCTGATAGCCTGCGGAAAAACGACGGATTGGGAAGTCCATATGCTGGGACAGGCGGTGGGCGCATATACGAACGCAACACACGGAATGACTTTGTCGGCGGTTTCGATGGCGTATTACAAACATATCCTGCCGTACGGACTTGCGAAATTCAAACGCTTTGCCGTAAACGTATGGGGAATAGATCCCGACGGTAAATCGGACGAAGAAATCGCAAACGCCGGATTGTCCGCTATGGAAGATTGGATGAAAAAATTGGGTCTTGCGATGAATATCACGGAACTCGGCGTGGATCCTTCGATGTTGGAAGGGCTTGCGGACGCCACGTTGATAATGGAAGGCGGATACAAGACTCTGACTCGTCCCGAAGTGATAGAGATATTCAAAAATAGTTTATAATGTATCTTTAGATACAAAAGAGAGTGTTATATGAGCAATAAAATTCTGGTAGCATATTTTTCCGCGGAAGGAACGACCGCTGTAAAAGCCAAGGAAATAGCTGCGGCGACGGGAGGTGATCTGTACGAGATCGAACCCGTGGAACGTTATACCGCAAAGGATTTGGATTGGAGGGATAAAAAGAGCCGCTCCACGTTGGAAATGACTGATCCGTCCAGCCGACCGCCCGTTAAAAACGACGTCGATATATCCGGTTACGACAAAATCTTTATCGGATTCCCGGTGTGGTGGTATGTGGAGCCCAGGATAGTCGATACTTTCCTGGAAGCGCACGATTTCAAGGGAAAGACGATCATTCCTTTTGCGACTTCGGGCGGCAGCGACATTGCCGGAGCCGAAAAGAGCCTGAAAGCACATTGCCCCGACGCCGCTTTTCTTCCCGGGAAATTGGTGAATTCGGGCGCTGCCGAATGGGCGAAAAAAATCGTCAACGGATAATTTTCAGATATGGCGAAAGGTTCGGAGGAGCTGACAAACCGTCGCAGGGAGGAAATTCTTTCCGCGGCAAGGCAATTGTACGACGAAATGCCCTTTAAAGATATAGCTTTGAAGGAGATTGCGGACAGGACTTCATTTACGAGGACTTCGATCTACAATTACTTTACGGGAAAGGAGGAAATTTTTATGTCGCTGTTGCAAAGCGAGTTTTCGCTTTGGGCGGACGATATCGACGCAATGGATTCGGAGGACTTTGCCGTCGGGCTGTCGGCGACGCTCGGAAAACGCAAATGTATGCTGAAAATGATGTCTATGAACCTTTACGAGATAGAGGACGGCAGCCGCATAGAGCGTCTGACGGAATTCAAAACGGCATATGGCAGGGCGATCGCGTCCGTGAAATCGGCTCTGAAAAGGTATTTCCCGTCGTGCGGCGAAGAATTCGCCGAGGAGTTCGTTTATTCCTTTTTCCCGTTCCTGTTCGGCGTTTACCCTTATACGGAGGTCACCGAAAAACAAAAAACGGCGATGAAAGCGGCCGGAGTGCCTTACCGTGAATTCGTGACGGAAGAAATTTCGCGCATGCTGATCGAAAAATTGGTAAGATCCGTTAATTGATCGACGGATACGATATCCGTCCGAAAAAGGAACGCCGCCGGCAAACCGCCGGCGGCGTTATTCGTAAAAGTATATAAAAAATATCAAATCAAATAAGTTTTTCCTTCTTCCGCAACCTCTATCGGAGTGCCCTTCAGAGCTTCTTTCGGATCGAAGTCCGGCGACAGGTGAGTTACGACTACCCGTGTGCGGCAGCTTTCGTATATCGCCTGCGCCTTGTCGTAACCCATATGAGGACCTTTGAATCCTATGGGTTTTGCCGCGTCCGCCAAAACGAAATCGACGCCCTTTACGTAATCCGCGATACCGTCGAACCAGGTGGTATCGCCCGTATAAAACAAAGTTTTGCCGCCCGATCCGATTTTTACTCCCAGCGTCTTTGCGGTGTGACGCATGGCAAAAAATTCCGCCTCGATCCCGTTTATGTCCGCTTTGTCGCCGTGATCGACTTCAATAACCTCGAAACTAGTAGGAATCAGTAGCTTCAGATACCAATTATTGCCGTCTTTAGGGACGTATAACTTAACTTTTTTGTCGGGATTCAGTTCTGCCAGGTAATTCAGCGGCAACAGATCGGAGGTATGGTCGAAATGGCTGTGCGAAATTATCACGGCGTCCAAATTCTTGAACGCGATTTTTTCGAAAAGGCGGGTCACCGTACCCGATCCGAAATCCAAAACCACGTTCGCACGGTCGGTACTTACCAAATAGGAACTTGCCGAATGCCCTCCGGCTTTCGGATACGGTCCGTAGATCCCCAGCGCGGTCAGTTCCATTTCAATCCCTCCGCGAATTCTTCTTCTTTCCCGGGAACGACGTAGCCTTTGTCCAGGTTCAGCGAAATGATCATTGCGCACTTCATATAATCTTCGGTCATGAAATCGCCGGCTATCACGTTTGCCGATTCCAGATAGAACGGATCGGAACGGATACCTTCGATGAGGAATGAAAAGTGTTTTCTGAGTTCCGTATCCAATTTCCACGGATTTGTAAGACCGATCTTTGTGCCGGGGTTCGGCGTCTGCTGGGTTTGGAAAATATACAATCCTTCGGAAGGGTAGTCGCGGAAATACCGCAGCGTTTCCCTTGTGAATTCGTACGCTTTCGAACCGTTGACTTTCTTTTCCCACGGCAGGTTTATATCGCATTTTTTTGAATAGCGGTAGGATTCGCCGTCGTTGATGAGTATGAATCTCTTACCGGCTTTCAGCACGTCGCCTAAAGTCACCTCTTTCAATTCGTTAAAATCGGTATACGCGTATTTTTCGGGTTCGATGGTTTCCGCCAGGATCGCGTCGACTTTTGCCGGATCGGCGTAATACCTTAGTACTATCGGGCCCAGGATCTTTTGGTCGTAATATTCGCGGATATCCAACAGCATAACTTCTGAAGGGTGTTCCTCCATAAATTCCCTTACCCCGTTCAGGGCTTCCTTCAGGGGCAGACCTTTGGCGATTCCGTGGCAGCATACGACGTTGCCTTTTCTGTCGGTATCCAATCTGATGCAGAAATGCCTGATCCCGTAACGCATCTGTTCTTCCAGGGTGCCGTTTTGACAGCACGACATTTTCGGGAACCCCGCAGTACATGCGTTGTGCGCGCCGGGCATTATCAGCTTGTTCATCGGAGCCGAAGGTACGATATATTCCATCCATCTGTCGAAAATCATAAAAAATCTCCGTGTCGTAAAAATTTTTCCGATTTAAATTGTAACACGGATTTGCTTTCATTACAATACCGCCCGAAAATTTTTAAAACTGTTGACGGGTTAGTCGCTATAATATATAATATAAATTAGAAAAATACGCGCCGGCTTTATGCCGGAAGAGAGGAATAAAACATGCACTTCAAAAAAGCGATCGCTTTGGTACTTGCGATAGCGACGGTTCTCGGGATAACCCTTGCGCTTACCGCCTGCAACGACGACAAAGAAAACGTTCCGACGGTTGAATCGATCTCCGCAAAACTCGCGGAAGACGTAGATTATTCGGTGGGCGACGTCTTCGATATCGACGACGTCGTGGTCACTTGCAAACTTTCCGACGGCACTACGAAAGACGTATCCGTCACAGCCGCGATAGAATACAGCTTCAACGCCGAAAACGTCCTTGACGAATCCGGAAAATTTACCGCCGCGACGGGCGAAACTCCTTATGTTTTGAACCTTACGTTCGCCGGCAAATCTACGACTTTATCGATAGCGGTGGGGGCGTAATGATATGCTGATTTCCAAATTGGTCGGCGAACGTACCAAAACGGCTCCGTCCGACGCTGTCATAAAAAGCCATTCGCTGATGATCCGCGCGGGATACATAAAGCTGGTCGCAAACGGGATATGGTCTTTGGCGATGCCGGCGAAACGTATCGCCAGGAAAATAGAAAACATAATACGCGAAGAAATGGACGCGCTGGAAGGGCAGGAATGCACTTTTCCCGTAGTTATGCCCAGAGAATTATGGGAAGAATCGGGCAGATACACCTCTATCGGCGACGAGATGGTGCGATTTAAGGACAGATTCGGGCGCGATATGGTGTTAGGTATGACTCACGAAGAAGCCGCCGTCCAATTCGCGCGCGACGCGGTAAATTCCTATCAGCAACTGCCGTTTATGATCTATCAGATACAGACGAAGTTCCGCGACGAGGGGCGTCCTCGCGGCGGATTGATAAGAGTCAGGGAATTTACCATGAAAGACGCCTATTCGTTCCATATGACGAAAGAGGATCTGGAAGAATATTACGAAAGGGCTTATCACGCATACGAAAGGATCTTCAGGCGCATCGGAATGAAAAATTTCATTGCGGTAAAATCCGATTCGGGAATGATGGGCGGCAGCATTTCCCACGAATTCATGCTGCTGACGCCGATAGGAGAAGACACGATAGTCATCTGTCCGAAGTGCGGACTATGCGCCAATATGGAAGTGGCGACTTCGGTACTGAACGGAACTGAAGCCGAAAAGCCTCTGTCTATGGAGGAGGTGTTTACCGGCTCCGCGAAAGAGATACACGAGGTCACCGAATACCTGGGGAACATTTCCGCAGAACGCACGATAAAGGCGGTCTGTTACAATATCCGCGGCGACGCGGAAAGAACGGTCGTTGCGTTTATCCGCGGAGATCTGGAAGTAAACGAAGCCAAACTGAAAAAGGTCTTAAAGGCCGACATAGTGCCGGCGAATCTTTCCGCCGGGGATCTGGTGGCAGGCAATATCGGACCCGTCGGATTAAAAGGCAAGAATCTTGTGATAGTTTACGACAGCTCCGTTAAGGGTACCGTAAATATGGTTTCGGGAGCCAATAAGGCGGAATACCATTTGAAAAACGTTACCGAGGGCAGGGACTTTACGATATCGGAAAGCTATGATATCCGAAAGGTCAGACCCGGCGACAGGTGCCCGGTATGCGGAGGTGAACTGACCGTTGAAAACGGTATCGAGATAGGCAATATTTTCCAACTCGGCACCAAATATACCGCGGCTATGGGCATGACGGTACTGAACGCCGAAGGCAAAGCCGTCAATCCGATAATGGGTTGTTACGGCATAGGAGTAGGCAGGGCGATGGCTTCCGTGGCGGAGGAGACCGCCGACGAAAAGGGCTTGAATTGGCCGATGGCGATAGCGCCATGGCACGTTTATCTGTGCGCGATACGTCCCGACGACGAACGCGTAAAGGAAAAAGCCTACGCCTTATATGACGAATTGCAAAAACAGGGAATAGAAGTTTTGATGGACGACAGAGCCGCTTCGGCAGGGTATAAGTTTGCCGATTGCGATCTGATGGGCATACCGCTAAGACTTGTCGTCAGCCCGCGTGCCATCGAAAACGACGCGGCGGAGATCAAAATCCGCGCCACCGGGGAAACTTTTACCTGCCCGTATGCGGAGTGCGTAGACAGGATAAAAAATATAATCGAAAGCTCGATTTAATACTCCGCAAAAGGGGATAAGGAGAAAATCATAATGAGGAAAAAGAAATTTAAATGGATTCTGGCAATCTGCATACTGACCGTCGTCACATCGCTTTTGGTCGCGTGCCAACTGACAAATCCGGGAGGAAAGACGCCGTCCGACGACAATAACAATGACGGCACGAACGACGGTTTTGTCACCGCGCAGGCGACGGTAGAGGATATGTCCGCCGAATTGGTCGGAGGCATTAATTCGGCGTTACGTCCCGCCACTACGGCGCATTTGGGCGCCGAACATCCGAATGCTTCGATATACACCGAATGGCAGGTTTCAATTAACGACAAGGCGGCTTTGCTGACGTTTGCGATCGATTACGATTACGCAAAGTTTACGGAAAGACAAGCCGATGCCACCAGGATGATCGCGACTTTGGTGTACGAAGGGGAAACGGAACCCGATTTCGAAGTGTATTTTTATTCGGACGACAACTTTTTGCCGCAAGACGCCGAAGCGGATCCGAATAACGCCAGAAGCGGCGGAAATTTGTATATTTCGTTAGGCGACGCCGACATTTATCTGCCGCTGTTCGATTCTTCGCTGTCGCAGCTGCTGCCGATGAACGTAATGAACGGCACTTTGATTTCGCAGGTGCTTTCCGCAAGCATTAATTTTTCCGAACTCCAATATTCTTATAAGGACGAGGAGGGCAGCAAACGCACGCGCAGGTATACCGTGGAGATAGACGTTGCACAAACGCTAAGCAAGCTTTTGTCCTATTTCGACCGCGATTCCGAACTCGAACAGTATTTAAGCCCCGTAAAGGAACTGATAGAAGCTATTTTCGGAGTCAGCACGTCGAATCTTGAAAAGAATATGCCGGAAACGACGCTGAAAGTCTATTTCGAAACGACGGGCGGACTGCGCAACACGACCGGATCGGGAAGACTGTCCGATATAAAAGTCGAATTGAACGTGGCGGCTTCGCAGAACACGCAGACTATTTTCGGCGGTAAGGAATACGATATAATCGCGGAATTGATGACTTGCGAAGTCAAATCCTCTGCGATCTCACCCGAAAAGATGCCCGCTTCCGACGATCCGCGCTTTGAAAATTACTACGTCTACGACGCAAAAGCCATGCGCGTCGACGGGAAGATACGCTATTTCGATCCCGAATCGCCCGTTTTCGAGGCGGAGAAATTCTACGATATAGATCTTGCGTTCCAATATTGCGGGCTGTCGGATTCCGATCCCGATTCCACCGTCCACGTCACCATAACCGACCCCGACAATCCATCCTACGTTCCGCTCGATCTGAAGTACTATGACGGGAAGTTCGAAATCATAATGCAAGAAAAGGACAAAGCCGGCGAGATAATCACGAACGAATACGTCGGGAATGGGAACTTCAAGAAATTCCTCGGTTCGGTGATAGATTCCTTCGAAGCCAAAGATTCGATGGGCGTTTTGGAAGTAATGGCGTTCATATTCAAAAAGGTACGCATTTCTTCCGCGGAGGATCAGAATTTTGTTTCTCTGATCTGCGACGAAGAATTTTTCAGAAACACTTTGGGATTGGGTGACGGAAAGGGTAGTAGCGCGGAAACCGATCCCATGAAGGAATTTATCGATTGTCTGCAAAGTGGGTACAGCGCCGCGGGAGGCAGCGGTATGCTGTCGAACATCTTCGCCGAAAAGAACATCGATTTCGGTAAATACATCATCGAAACGAAATGCGAGGTGAGACTGAATATTTCGGGAGATTTCTTCGAACTGACCGAAGAAGTCGAAATGTAATAAAACTCAATAACCCGTTCGGACAAAGCGGCTGTCGCGACAGCCGCTTTTTTATTTAAAAAAACAAGCCCGCTTTGAATCGGCGGGCTTGTCCGTAATGTTTTGTCGGAAAACCGTTATTCTTCGACCACGGTCAAAACTATATCTTCGTCCTCGAAAGATATCGATTTTTTGGCGAAGTATTTTTTCAGCGCGATCCTAACCAGAGCCGCGGTACCGAAACCGATGAAGTATCCGAATGTGACGTCGGACAGGTAGTGGGCGGCGTATACTATACGGCTGAGGGCTACCAATCCGGTATAGATCATCGGGAATACCCAGAACATCCATTTGAACTTTTTGTCGCGCATTTTGGGGAAAAGTTCGGGTATCATTATCAGCGCGAAAGAAGTCGCCGCCGCCGAAGTATGTCCGGACGGGAAGGATACGAAGGCTCCGTCGTCTACGGATTTGAAGAATTCAACGTATGAGTCGGTACGATATTCGGGTTTAAAGATCGTGTTTATCATATACCACGGAGTAAATCCGTCGTAATCGTATCCGGGATATACTGCCAATAGGTTTTCGGGGGTTTTGAAATCGCCGGGATACATCGTACGGAAACGCTGACGCGCCCAGATGAATTTCATTACCTGCACAATGGCGTTGGCGATTATCGCCGTTAAAGCTAAAGCTATCGCAAACCAGAACAGCTTTTTCATAGTTTTTTCGGGTATCTTCGAAAAAGCCGCCAAAGTCAGCGCAGACATTATCGCCGCAAAGAACACCGCGTATGCCCAGGTGTATTCGATCTCTTCGCCGAAGAAGTTTCCGATGAACCATACGCCTATAGCCACGAGGTATCCGACGTAAACGATGACGGCGCCCAAAACTTTTGTCAGGATATGCGTCTTTTTGTTTTCGCCGAAGCGTTGGAAAAAGAGGATGCTTCCCGCGACGGGTGCGGCGAAATAGGTCGGCATCTCTCCCAGGTTGTCGAAAAATTGAGCGAACAGGCTGTCGCGGTTATACAAAGCTTTGTTGATCTGCAGATCGTAAAAAGCCGCGATAATAGCGATGACGGCAAAGATACCGAAAGAGATCCCTGCCTCTATCCAGCCTTTTTTGGAAATTTTGTACATTTTGACCTCCTCCTTAAAACGCCACTGTTTCTGGCGGATAGTGTTATATCAATATTTCAGCTTTTCGGCGAAATAGCCCGTCAAAGCGTCTACCGCAACGCGTTCCTGAGCCATCGAATCGCGTTCGCGTACGGTTACGCAACCGTCCTCGGCGGTGTCGAAGTCCACGGTCACGCAATAGGGAGTGCCTATTTCGTCCTGACGCCTGTAGCGTTTGCCGATGGAACCTGTTCCGTCGTAATCGCACATAAACGATTTGGAAAGCTCCGCATAGATGCTTTCCGCGGTTTCGTTCAGCTGTTTTTGCAAAGGCAGAACGGCGACTTTTATCGGCGCCAGCGCCGGAGCAAAATGCATAACGACTCGGGTATCTCCGCCTTCCAATTCTTGTTCTTCGTATGCGTTGGACAATACCGCCAAAGTCATTCTTTCAACGCCCAGCGAAGGCTCGATGACGTAGGGAATATATTTTTCGTTGGTCACGGGATCGACGTAGGAAAGATCCTTTCCGGAGTGTTCGATATGTTGTTTCAGGTCGTAATCGGTCCTGTCGGCTATGCCCCACAGCTCGCCCCAACCGAACGGGAACAAAAATTCAAAGTCGGTGGTCGCTTTGGAATAGAAAGCGAGTTCCTCTTTTTCGTGATCCCTAAGGCGAAGGTTCTCGCTCTTTATGCCCAGACCCAATAACCAATCGCGGCAGTAGGAACGCCAATAATCGAACCATTCCAAATCCGTTCCGGGCTTACAGAAAAATTCCAATTCCATTTGTTCAAACTCTCTGACGCGGAAGATAAAGTTTCCGGGAGTTATCTCGTTGCGGAAAGATTTACCGATTTGACCGATACCGAAAGGCACTTTTTTACGTGAAGTGCGTTGGACGTTTTTGAAATTGACAAAGATGCCCTGAGCCGTTTCGGGGCGCAGGTATACCGTCGAAGCCGTGTCCTCGGTAACGCCTTGGAAAGTCTTGAACATCAGGTTGAACTTTCTGATACCTGTAAAATCGCTTTTGCCGCAGACGGGGCAGGGGACGGAATGGTCTACCAAATACTTTTCCAACTGCTCGTTGGACCAGCCGGCGATATTTTCCTGTACGCCGTGGCGCGCCATATAATCTTCGACCAGATTATCCGCGCGGTGACGTGATTTGCAGTTTTTGCAATCCACCAACGGGTCGGAAAAGCCTCCGATATGTCCCGAAGCTACCCAAACTTCGGGATTTAAAAGTATCGCCGAATCCAAACCGACGTTATAAGGGCTTTCCTGAACGAATTTTTTCCACCAAGCCGCTTTGATATTGTTTTTCAGCTGTACACCCAAAGGCCCGAAGTCCCATGTGTTTGCAAGACCGCCGTAAATTTCACTGCCGGGATATACGAAACCTCTGCCCTTGCAGAGTGCTACCAATTTATCCATTGTAAGCTTTGCCATAAGTTCTCCTTCGAATAATTATATAATTCGTTACCTTAATATTATTAAACATATCGGCGCGGAAAGTCAATATAATTATATAAGTAAGGCGGTTGAATTATGGAAAATACCGAAAAAAGGAAACTTCTGACAGCGAATATCGCGGCTGTCGTCGTCATAGTCACGGTACTTGCGGCGCTCGCTTTAAACGGCTCGGGAGCGGTGACCGAAGTGGCAGGGAATGCCGCCGTTTACCGCGGCGATCCCGAAAACGACGGGGTGACGCTGATGTTCAACGTGTATTGGGGAGAAGAGTACATACCCGATATCCTGGATATCCTGGACGCGTACGGCGTAAAAACCACCTTTTTCATAGGCGGCTCGTGGGCGGCAAAAAATATGGGATTGGTAAAGGAAATATCCGAAAGAGGGCACGAAATAGGTTCGCACGGGTACAATCACAAGGACGCGGAAAATCTGAATTACGACAGGAACATCGACGAGATGGTGCCCGCAGAGCGGCTGTTGGAACAGATCACGGGAAAGGAGATCAGCCTGTTCGCGCCGCCGTCCGGATCCGTCGGCGATAAGATGTTCGAAGCGGCCAAAGACCTTGGATACACGGTGGTCATGTGGTCCAGGGATACCGTGGATTGGCGCGATAAAAATCCGGATTTGGTATACAAACGCGCTACTCAGGATACCCAAAGCGGCGAATTGATTTTAATGCATCCGACCGAACACACTTTGAAAGCGTTGGAAAAAATTCTGATCTATTACAAAAATTCAGGGCTGAAACCGATGCCTGCAGGGGAGAACATATTCGGGTAACGGACGGGGGATCATCCTTGTCTTACGTTTAGCGTGCGGTATCCGGACAAAGCGAAATACACCAGGTTCACGGC
>CALVXZ010000043.1 GCA_944371785.1 uncultured Clostridia bacterium
TCCTTCATCACCGCGGCTATATGTTCCAAAGAATCCTTGCTTTCGGTTTCCGTGGGTTCGAACATCATCGCTTCGTGCACGGTCAGAGGGAAATATACGGTCGGAGGATGGATGCCGCGGTCTATCATCCCTTTGGCAAGATCCGAAGCCGTGACGCCGTGTTCTTTTTTGAGTTTTTCCGCGGAAACCACGAATTCGTGCATACAGTATCCGCCGCCTTCCGCCTCGAATTGCGGCTCCAGCAGCTTTTTCAGGTAATTCGCGTTCAGAACCGCCGTTTTCGCCGAAGCCGGAATGCCCGTTTTACCCAAAGTAAGTATATAGGCGTACGCTTTCACCAGCACCGAAAAGTTGCCGTAAAAAGCGTTCGCTTTGCCGATACTGTGCTCGGGTTCGGCAAAAACAAAGCCGTCGCCGCTCTTTTTAACGACGGGCGAAGGCAGAAACTCCTTCAAAAACGCTTTAACGCCGACGGGACCGGCGCCGGGACCGCCGCCGCCGTGAGGAGTAGAAAAAGTCTTGTGCAAATTCAGATGGACTACGTCGAAGCCCATATCTCCGGGACGGACGACGCCCATTACGGCATTCAGGTTTGCTCCGTCGTAATACAGCAATCCGCCCGCGCCGTGCACGATATCGCGTATCTCGGCGATATTCCTTTCGAACAGCCCCAAAGTCGTCGGATTCGTCAGCATCAGCGCAGCCGTGTCTTCGCCTACGGCGGCTTTCAACGCCTCCAGATCGACTTCGTGCCCCGACGAAGGTATATTGACCACTTCGAAGCCGCACATCGCAGCGCTAGCCGGGTTCGTGCCGTGCGCCGAATCGGGTACCAGCACTTTAGTGCGTTTTTCACCGCGCGATTTGTGATAAGCGTCGATTATTTTGAGCCCCGTGTATTCGCCGTGCGCGCCTGCCGCCGGTTGGAAGGTCATGGCGTCCATTCCGGTGATTTCGTTCAGCGCCGATTCCAATTCGTAAATCAATTCTGCCGCGCCCTGTACGTCCTTTGCGGGAGCCAGCGGATGCACGTCGGTAAACCCCTTCAGAGCCGCCGTCGCTTCGTTGAGTTTCGGGTTGTATTTCATCGTACAGGAGCCCAGAAGATACGCCCCGTCGTCTACGCCGAAAGCCCTGCGCGAAAGCGCGGAATAATGCCTTTCCACGCTGACTTCGGCAAGTTCCGGTAAATCGGGCGGAGTTTTTTTGAAAGTATCCGGCAAAGCCGCGACGGGTACGTCGGCTTCGCCCGTATAATCGGAAGGGACTTCTTTGCGGTATTCGAATAACGTCTTCATTTTAAACCTCCGATCACCTTCGCCGCCTTTTCTATGTCCTGCCTGCCGTTCAGTTCGGTAAAACACCACAGCATCTCGTCGTCGCTAAGTTTCAGCCCCGACAAAATGCCTTCGCGCGCCAAAGCCTCCTGGATTTTGTCCGAATTGCCTTTCGAAAAAGTCACGAATTCGCTAAAGAAAGTTTCGTTCAATACCTTTAATCCGGCTTTTTCAAATTCCGAAGCGGCAAATCGCGCGTTCTGATGACTGTTGTAAGCCGCTTTATATAAGCCGCTGCCGCCCGTTGCGGCAAGGTATACCGCCGCGCGCAGAGCGCAAAGCGCCTGATTGGAACAGATATTCGAAAGCGCCCTTTCGCGTTTTATATGCTGTTCGCGCGGCTGAAGCGTCAGGACGTAAGCCTCCGCGCCGAACCTGTCCGTAGTCTTTCCGACTATGCGTCCGGGCATCTTTCTGACGTCCTTTTTCGGCACGGCGTAGTACCCCAGATACGGTCCGCCGAAAGCCACGGGCATTCCGAACGGCTGCGCGTCGCCCACCGCGACGTCCGCGCCGCATTCGCCCGGGGACGGTATCAAAGCGTAAGCCATGGGATTTCCGCCGGCTATCAATTTGGCTCCGACGGCGTGCGCAGCGTCCGCAACGGCTTTCAGATCGCATATCTCGCCCGAATACGCCGGCTGTTCGACATATACGGCGGCGATCCCGGCTTCCAAGGCGTCATGAATGCTTTTGTATCCTGCTTTCCGTTTTTCGGTTACCCAAACTTTTATTTGAATATTCCTGTTTGCAAGGTATGTTTCCAGGACGCGTCCGGTATCGGGGCGTATATCGGAAGCCACCAACACGCTTTGACCGCTCTTTACGTTCTGGATGACCGCTTCCGCCGCCGCCGTGGCTCCGGAATACATCGAAGCGTTCGCCGCTTCCATTCCCGTGATCCGCGCCATATAAGTCTGGTATTCGAAGATCGATTGTAAAACGCCTTGCGACATCTCCGCCTGATACGGCGTATACGCCGTCAGAAACGAAGATTTCGCCGCCACTTCGTCGACTATATGCGGAATATAATGACAATAGCTGCCGGCGCCGCGCATCACCGATCGGTAAACGGTATTCTTTGCCGCCATCGCGGCGAGTTTATCCTCCGCCGCGCGCTCCGACAGACCTTCGGGAATGTTCAGACCGCCGGCAAACATCGTTTCCGGCACGTCCGAATACAGCGCGTCCACGCTCTCCACCCCTATAAATTTCAACATTTCGGAAATGTCTTCCGAAGTATGCGGATAGTATCTGCCCATTTTTATTTCAAAGTCGCCTTATATTCTTCTTCGCTGAGCAGTCCTTCGGGAGCCGCAGACAGCTCTATTTCGCAAATATACGTCGAATCGGCGGCCTCGGAAAGAGTTTCGGGCGCGTCCTCCAAAGCCGTGTTGACGGCGATCACGGTGCCGCTGACCGGGGAGAATACGGGGGAAGCGGCTTTGACGCTTTCGAGTTCCAACAGCTCGTCGCCGGCTTTCACCTCCGCGCCGACTTCGGGAAGTTCGACGTAAACGACGTCGCCCAGCTCCTTCGCGGCGTATTCGCTGATACCGATCTTGGCGATATTGCCGTCGATTTCTGCCCATTCGTGCGATTTTAAATACAGTTTAGCCATTTTACACCTCTCGCGAAAATATTAATTTATCGGTCACGCCGCAATCGGGCGACGGTTTTTATTTGCTCCTTTTGTAAAAAGGAAGCGGAGTTTCTTCCAAAGGCAGACGTTTGCCGCGCACCTCGGCATACAATTTCCCCGTGCGCTCTTTTTTAACGCGAAGCATCGCCGCCGCTCTGCCCAAAGTCGGCGACACCGTCCCGGAAGTGACTAAGCCGACGGCTCCGTTTTCGTCGAAAACCGGCGCGCCTTCGCGCACTATGCCCTTGCCGTCCACGAACGCTCCGATCCTTTCGTATTCGGGTATATGCCGGGACAGAGCCTCCTTCCCCACGAAATCGGGTTTATCCGTCTTTATCGCGAAATCCAACCCGGCCTCATCGGCGAAATATTCCTTTCTCAGCTCGTGTCCGTACAGCGGCATTGCGGCTTCCAGACGCAAAGTGTCCCTTGCCCCCAAACCTGCCGGCAGCATCCCGAACGGAGCGCCCTTTTCGGTCAGCTTTGTCCAAAGCGCCTCGGCGTCGCCGTTTGAAACGAAGATCTCTACACCGTACTCGCCCGTGTACCCCGTTCTGGATACGGTTGCGTTTATGCCGAAAACGTCCACGTTTTCCAAGAAAGTATAATATTTTTCAGGCAAGACCACGCCGTCCAGGATCTCCTTTGTCTTCGGTCCCTGCAGCGCCAGCAAAGCCGTTTCGTCGGAAATATCCTTTAAAACGACTCCGTCGGCATGCGCTTTCATCCATTCGAAGTCCTTTTCGCGGTTCGCCGCGTTGACGACCACCATATAACTTTCGGCGCCGCGCCTGTATACCAGAACGTCGTCGACGACTCCGCCCTCCGGGTACAGCATCAGGGAGTATCTGACCTTTCCCGGAGCCATATCCGAAAACCTGTTCGTCAGCAACTTTTCAAGGTACGCCGTGGCGTTCCCTTCCACCAGAATTTCGCCCATATGCGAAACGTCGAAAAGCCCTGCGCGTTCCCTTACCGCGGTGTGTTCCGCCAGAATGCCCTCGGAATAACGAACGGGCAGCTCATAACCGCCGAAATCGACGATGACGCCGCCCGCCTCGACGTGCTTTGAATACAAAGGTGTCTTCTTTGCCATTACCTCTCTCCCGCGCCCGTACGGGCGTTTTATGAAAATATTGTAACTCTTTAAAGTAGCGTTGACAAGTGCTTTTTTTGTAATTTTATCGCGGACGGGCTTTGCCGAAGAGCGTGCGAAGACCGTATCCCGGACACGGCAGCCGCGATCCCTTAGCGAAAATTTTGCACTTTTTCCGCAACGGGTGTATACTATGGTTAATAGCATCGCGGAGGTGTTTATGTCATTGTTCGATCAGGCTGTAGCGGCAGCCGCGGAATTGATCCGTATCCCGTCGGTACAATCGGAAGCTGCGCCCGGAGCGCCCTTCGGAGCCGAAAACAAACGTGCGCTGGACAAGGCGTTGGAAATAGCCGAAGGGTTGGGGTTCCGGACCTTTTCCGGCGACGGTTATTACGGATATGCCGAAATCGGAGATCCCGATAAACCGTTGTTCGGGATCCTGGGACACCTGGATGTGGTTCCCGTTACCGAAGGTTGGAAGTATCCGCCGTTTTCGGGCACCGTGGCGGAAGGTTACCTGTGGGGGCGCGGAGCAGAGGACGACAAAGCGCCTATGATCGCCGCGCTGTTCGCCGCCAAGGCGCTTTCCGACGAAGGTCTTATCCCCTCGCGCAGAATAAGATTTATATTCGGATGCAACGAAGAAAGCGGTTGGAGGTGTATCGAAGAATATCTGAAGCGCGAAGAATGCCCGGAGATGGGATTTTCGCCCGACGCGGATTTTCCCGTGATATACGCCGAAAAATCCGTTTCGCACATCAGGCTGACTATACCGATGCCGCAAGGCGTTAAAAGGTTCGCCGCGGGAAAGCGCGTCAACGTCGTACCGGACGGCGCGGAGATGATTTTGGAAAAGGATATCTGGGCGGCAGAACTTACGTCGCTTCCGGAGGGAATAACCGCCGTAAACGGGGGCTTCCGCGCCACCGGCAAGTCCGCGCACGGTTCGACCCCGGACGAAGGCGACAACGCCGCGCTGAAACTGATCTCTTTCCTGTGCGACGGCGTGCCCTCTCTGCGTCCGCTGAAGGCGTTCGCGGCGACGGACGGAGCGTTGCTGGGATTGAAAACCGACGACGACGTGTACGGACCGCTGACGATGAACGCCGGAGTTTTCGACGGCGACGGAAAGTCGTTGAAAATTTCGTTGGATTTCCGCCACCCGGCTTCCGTGACGACTGCGGATATAATCGACGCGTTGTTAAGCCGTTTCGGCGGCGAAGCCGAGGTCACGGGCTCCCATCCGCCGCTGTACGTTCCGAAGGATCACCCGTTGGTGACCGCGCTTCGCGAAGCCTATTCCTCGGTTACCGGCGAGGACGCATCGCCGATAGCGGTGGGAGGGGCGACTTATGCGCGCGCGATCCCGACTGCGGTCGCGTTCGGTCCCGTGTTCCCGGGCGAACAATCGAACATACACCAAACCGACGAACGCGTTTCGTTGAAAGCGTTCGCCCTGACGACGGAAATTTATAAAGCCGCTTTGAAAAAGCTGTGCTTCGGATAATCCGGCTGCCGCCCCTCGCGTTCGCGATATAGAAAAAAAGAGTCCGGGGGTTCGGACTCTTTTGAATTTGAGATCGGTTTTTCCGCAACCGCGTAAATCCGGAAGATTAACGCTTGCTGAATTGCGGAGCTTTTCTTGCCTTGTGCAACCCGTATTTTTTACGTTCTTTCATCCTCGGGTCACGCGTCATGAAGCCTGCCGCCTTCAATTGAGGACGCAGAGTTTCGTCGGCTTTTACCAAAGCCCTTGCCACGCCGTGACGGATAGCGCCCGCCTGACCGCTGGAGCCGCCGCCCTTTACGTTGACAGCTACGTCGTATTTGTCGAGGGTCGAAGTCAAAGTCAACGGCTGACGAACGATGTATTTCAAGGTTTCCAGACCGAAATAATCGTCTATGCTTCTTTTGTTGATGACGATGTTGCCTTCGCCGCCGGGAATGAGGCGCACTCTGGCTATTGCTTTTTTACGCCTGCCGGTTCCCCAGAACTGCACTTTCTTTTTAACAACTTTCTTTGCCATACCGCACCTCGTTAATTAAGTTTGAGCACTTCGGGCTTTTGAGCCTCGTGCTTGTGTTCCGATCCGGCATAGACGAAAAGTTTTTTCGCCATGCTTCTGCCGAGGGAGTTTTTCGGCAACATGCCTTTAACTGCCTTTTTGATGACAAACGCCGGTTTTTCCTTTAAGAGTTTGTCATAACGTACTTCTTTCAATCCGCCCACGTATCCGGTGTGGTAACGGTAATA
Organism: uncultured Clostridia bacterium; assembly: GCA_944371785.1. Classification (GTDB taxonomy): domain Bacteria; phylum Bacillota; class Clostridia; order Christensenellales; family DTU072; genus Stercoripulliclostridium_A. The sequence goes on from CALVXZ010000043.1 coordinate 6,333, forward strand.
TTTTTGTTCGGGTTTCCTGCCGGTCAACACGATCTTGTCGGCGTTGACGACTATTACATAATCGCCGGTATCGACGTTCGGAGTATAGGTGGGTTTGTTCTTGCCGCGAAGCACCATGGCCACTTGCGCCGCAAGTCTGCCAAGCACCATACCTTCGGCGTCCACGACATACCATTTTTTCTCGACGTCACCGGGCTTTGCCATATATGATTTCATGGTAAATCCTCCGTTAGAGTTTGCCTTCGAAGCTGAGTTCATCGGGGCAAGGTGAGAACATTCGCTTCGCGTGCCCAATAATAATATTATAAAATCCTCTGTCTGTCAAACAAAATCGCACATTTTTCCCGATTTAACTTTATTTTCCGTTGCCTGACCCCGCCGAAGCGTCCGTGCGGAGCGCGCCGCAAAGGCTTTTTCGGACTGCGGAGCACGTCCGACGCCGACGGAAAACTTTTCCTCGGGCTCTCATTCGCCGCGTTTTACGAATTCGATCTTTAAAACGCCTTCGTCCCGGGGATACGTCGCGACCACCCTGCCCAGGATATCGTCGATATGCCCGAAGACCACGCTGCCGGGTTCGCCGTCTGTCCTGGAATCGGAAGAATTGGCGCGGTTGTCGCCGCAATAATAAAAGCAGCCTGCGGGTACGGTGATTTCCACGTCGGGTTTATCGGCGGCGCTTGCCCTGATCACGTTGTCGGCAAGGTAATCTTCCCGCAGGAACTCGCCGTTGACGTAAATGCCGTATACGGGATCGTCCTCTGTCGCTCCGGGCGCCGGATCTATTTTTACGGTGTCGCCTTCCAGGGCGATTATGCGTTTTACGAAGTAACGTTCGTTGCCGTAAGCGTCGCGCTTATGAGTGTTGAAAACGACTATGTCGCCGCGTTCGTAATCTCCCTGTTTGTACAATATCGCCACGTCGCCGTTATGGATCGTGGGATACATACTCTGACCGTCGATGCCTATCGAGGTGAACATCCAGCCAGACAGGAAGTATGCGGCCAGAATTATGCCGGCAACCAATATCAAAGTAATAATAAAAATCAGAAATTTTTTTGATTTTTCCATAATCAAATAAACAATATGTTGCCTATTATCAGGTTATTCCCGTATATGGTCAGAGTCTTTACCCCGTCCCACGATTGCAGAGCGTTCAAAGTTTCCGTTTCCTTGAAATCGTTCAGATTCAGGCGCACCGAAACGAACATATCCCTGGAAGCCGGCACCTTTCTGACGGCGGAATACCTTTTCAGCCCGCCGGCAACGGACATCAGTCCCACCTCGGCTTCGCATTCCCTGTCGGAATAAAGTTCTATCTGTAGCATCCTTTCCGGAGCCGCCCCCGACGGGCAGAAATGGAAGGTTTTTAACCTGCCGTAATCGGAAGTAAGTCCCACCAATCCTCCGGGGATCTCCACGGTCCTCATTCCTGAATGCATCATCACCGTGCCCGAAAAATCTTCCACGAAATAATTTTCGCCAGTGGGATCGAAGATGACTCCCGTGGAGCTTTTGGCGCGGTCTGCGCGCGGCGGCGGCTTTACGGGCTGACCGCCGAGTTCCATATACCCGACAAGCGACGAAAGCGTCAGACCGTTTTCGTATTCGACTTCGCCGAAAGCGAAGATCGGATCGGTCACCGCGTATTCGTCGGCTTGTGCTATATATTCGTTGTAAGACACGGAAATGCCGCGTTTGTCCTTCCAATCGCGCAATTCGTGGGAATATTCTTTTACGGCATAATACACGCTGACGCGCCGTATCAAAGACGCCGGGTCGCAATCGATATCGAAATACGGTATCCCGTCTTCGTTTACCCTTATATCCAATTCCGGCATGTCCGGCAGTTCCGAAATAGTCTCCCTGATCACCGATTTTATCCAGATCATCAGACTGTTAAACGCTTCCGGCAAAAGAAAATCGCCCGCCCTGGGGCTGATCACGATATGCACGGAATCGGATGCCAGCAGCGATTTCAGATTCTGCAGCCTGTCTATGTCGCTGAGGTGAGCGTTGGAGCCCACGGCGATAAACGTGGGACAGCGGATATATTTCGCGTAAGCCACGGAAGCTATCCCCGTCAGCCAGCACATACGCTCTTCGTCGATTTCCAATTCCTCGCCGCCGTAGCGGTTGTGTTTGATGTATTCGCGGTATCCCGACCCGTTCAGACACGCCAAAGCGTCGGCTCCGCCGCCGGAACCTTCCACCTGCATCGCCACTTCGACGGCGTCGCCCAAGCCCATAAGTATCAGCTTACCGTCGGAAATATGGCGTTTTATCAGCCGCGAAGTCCTCTTTATTATCACCGAATACAGGTACTGCGAGGTTTCCAGAGCCGAAGGCATGCACTTTTTTATGTGATCGCCGGCTTTTTCCCACGCGCCGTAAGCATAGCTTTCCGGGAAAGAAGTTTCGGTGTTTTCCGCGACTGCGGAATAATCGGGCACGATTATGTTGCAACCCGTGCCTAACAACGCCTCTATCAGGCTGTTTTCCGGCAGGCGGTGGTATTCCGGCACTATCAGAATGTTGGGTACGGAATCGTATTCGGGTTGCAGATAAGCGTCCGCCTGGACGCGCACCTTGCCGTCTGCGGCTTCCAGCGCCGTGAACACGAAACGTTTCCCGTTTTCCGTATCGCGGCTGGCTGCTTCCAGGGGCGCCGAATCGTCAAAACCCTCCCAGATCGCCTGCGGCATCATCAATTTATAACCCGAATCGCTCATTTAGCGAGAATATTTCTCCTTTAACCTTTTTTTGTTCAGCTTCTGACGTTTCAACGATTGCATCATCGTGGCGTCCAATACCCCGAATCCGAATTTCAACAGCCCCGTCAGCCTTTTTACCGGTCCGGGATCGGCTTCTTCTATTGTAGCATATTTCACGCCGACGTTGTCAAATATATTATACGCCGCCGTCAGCCTGCTTTTAAAATCGCCGTAATCGCAGACGTATTTCGACCAGCCGCGTTCGGCTACCGCGGCTATCCTGGGGAACAATTTGGCGTCCAGCGCGTTCTCGTCGGCTATGTATTCCGTCCACAGTTCGCATTCCACGCCCGTCACCGCCTTTGCCGATATCCCTTTCAGCACGGGATCGCAGGCGTAAGTCTTTTTCAGCGGCGTCATTCCGTAAGGATAGTCCAGATAGTACGAAAAGAAGGGGGAAATTATGGCTTTCGTGCCGTCGTTTATAGCGGCTACCGCCCTCTTCCGCGATACGGAATCGTCCTTCCAATATTGCATAACGATATCTTTCGAAATGTTCGCGCCGCGCATACCGTCGTTCCATACCACGGCGGTCTTTCCCTTTTCGGCAAGCCGCGCCGCCGCGTAATTCATCAAATACGCCTGCAGTTCGTCTTCGTCGGCAAGCCCTTCTTCCGCCATCTTCCTCTGGCAGTCCTCGCAGTCCAGCCACTTCAGCCTCAACGCTTCGTCGCCGCCGATATGAAAATACCCGAACGGGAATATTTCCGACATTTCGTCGACGATGCGGTCGATAAAGCGGTACGAAGTTTCCTTTCCCGCGCACAATACGTTTTCGTGAATGCCGAAACTGTCTTTTACGGCGATCTCTCCGCCGTCGCAGCTCAGCGACGGATACGCCGCTATCGCGGCGGACATATGCCCGGGGATATCTATCTCCGGCATAACGGAGATGTGGCGTTCGGCGGCGAAAGATACGACTTTTTTCATATCCTCCTTTGTATAGAAGCCCTTCACGGGCCGCCCGTCGCCGCGCGTACCCGTGCGGTAAGAACCTATCGACGTAAGCCGCGGATAGCCTTCGATTTCCGCCCTCCAGCCCTGGTCGTCGGAAAGATGCCAATGGAATACGTTCAGTTTCAGTTTGGAAGCCGCCTCTATCCGCCTAAGCAGCGTTTCCACCGGGAAAAAGTGCCTGGCGCAGTCTATCATAAAACCGCGGTGACCGAACACCGGGCGGTCCAAAATCTCGGCGTGCGGCATACGGTTGTCCGCGGACAGCCATTCCGCGGTGATCTTGCCGTAGAAAAAGCCCGCGTCGGACGAACAGTATATCTTCAGCCCGTCGCCGTCCGCCCTCAGCCTGTAGCCTTCCTCCGGCAGAGAAGCGTCGTCGATCCTTTCCGCGTCTGCGGCGGTATAAGGAAACACTTCCGCGGAAAGTATGTCGAATTTTTCGGGTGCGGGTATCAGCTTATCCATATCTCGCCTTCTCCTGTCAAGAAATTTCTATCGTGCTCTGCGGCACGGAATAATCGCCGGCGCCGTCGGAAACCGTCGCCTTCTGCAGGGTGAGTATCGCCTTCTCCGTTCCTTTTTTTCTTATTTTAAAAGTCAGTATTACACCGTCGGTCATGGGAGTTCTGCCGTCCTTAGCCCACAGCACCGTTTTGAACGAAGCTCCGCCCGTGACGTTGACGGAACAGTACATGCCCTCCGCTGCGACTTCCACGGCGGAATCGGGATCGGATTCATTATAATTCAGCGACATTCCCGTCATAACGACTTCGAACATCACGCCCAGCGCGGTGAAATTTTCGGTGCCGGACGCCGATACGCTGACCGTGTTGTCCTCCGAAACCGACACGTTCAGGCGGAACGAATTCGCCGCCTCGGAGGAACCTATCACCCTGTATATCCATTCTACCGAGTATCCGGCAAAACTCACCGTCATGGTAGACTGATTGGACGGAATATCCGTGGAAAACCCCGATACCATATTCGGAGTTATCTGCACCCTCTGCACTCTGCCGCCGGTATAAGTCACAAGTAAATACGCGTTGGAGTAATCTATGGTTTCGTCGACGCGGTACACCTCTTTCAAAGCCCCGTCTTCCAATTCTATGCCGCGTACGCCTTCCACCGGGTCGGGTTCGCAGCCTGCAACGACAAGCGTAGAAAGCAGGACGATTGCGATTGATAAAATCAGGACAACCGTTTTTTTATACATACTTTTTCCTCCCGAATCCGCTGACCGGCGCGACAAAATTTTCCGCTGCCGTTCTGACCGGCGAAGGCTGAGGTTCGGAGGCGGTCCGGCGTTGATAATTTATCAGATCGCTAAGCCCCGATATGCCGTCGCCGTCAAAATCGAATTCCGCCTCTCCGCCTTTTCCGACCAATGCGTCAGCCATACCGAAAACGTCGTTTTGGGTTATCAAACCGTCGCCGTCGGTATCCCCTCTGACAAAAATTTTGAAAACTATCACTGCCGTGCCGTCCGCGTTCGACAGACGGTATTCGTCCCCCGTCATCGCGGGAAGCGTATAATCGTACAACACCGTTCCGTCGGCGCGGCAATACGACGGAGTCAGGTATCCCGCGACTGAATTGATGACCGCTCTGGCGGTATCCGCCTTGCCCGGCGAGAACAAAACTATGGTTTCCTTCGTTAGATCCACGGCGGCGAAATCGGTGTCTTCGCAATCCACCGCCGCTCCTTTTTCGCCGTAGTTTACCGTAAACGCAGCCGTCACTCCGCCAAGGCTGATTCTCACCGTCGCGCGCCCCGAAGTCCTCGGTTCGTAATCGATACCGAAAAAGTCTTTTATGTAGTTTGCCGAAACTATCTGAATATTGCCGTCCTCGTAAACGACGCGCACGGACGCCCCTGCCCAATCTATCGCTTCGCCGTAACCGTAATCGGTCTTCGACGGCGGAGTCACGGTGACGGATTGCGGTTTCCTGATGACTCTGACGGTAAATTGCGCCGTCAGCGCGGCTTCGTCCTCGTCGTAAACGTAGCTTACGCTGCCCGTAACGTATCCGGGAACGGAGGAATCGAACTCCA
>CALVXZ010000044.1 GCA_944371785.1 uncultured Clostridia bacterium
CGCGCGATTTTCGGGATCGCCGAAAAAACGCGGGCGATCCTTTTGCGGAAAGAAAATTATATTTATTATTGACTTTACTTAATAATTAAACTATAATGTACTTCACAATTGCCATTTGGCATCTGAGCGAGGTTTGTAATGGAAAAGAAAATACCGCTTACGCAAAAACACTACGACGAATTGACCGCCAGGCTGAATTACCTGAAAACCGAAGGCAAGGCGGAGGTGGCGTTGGCGTTAAAGACGGCGAAGGAGTTCGGAGATCTGTCCGAAAACGCCGAATACACCGCGGCAAAGGACGCCCAACAGAAGCTGGAAACGGATATCGTCAGGCTGGAAGAGATACTTTCGACGGCATATCCGATAGACATGAGCCTTATCAGCACGAAAGCCGTACAGGTAGGGCTGACCGTAAAAGTGCTTTTTGACGGCGACGACGAGGAAGACGCGGAAACTTACACGATAGTCAATCCGTTGGAAGTCGATACCACGGAAAACAAGATCAGCGACGAAAGTCCTTTGGGCAAGGCGCTTATCGGAAAGCAGGCGGGCGAGGAAGCCTCCTTCAAATCCCCCGGCGGCGCAATGGTCAGATTGAAGGTTTTGGAGATCACGAAATAATGAACGACACGAAAAACGCACCCGTCGTGACCGAAGCGGCGGACGAGAACGAGATCATCGCGTTAAGGCGCGAAAGGCTGAAGGAGCTGAAAGCGGCGGGCAAAGACCCGTTCTGCGAAGTTTCTTACGACGTGGACGCATACTCCGCGGATATCGTAGCCGACCTGGACGCTTACGAAGGAAAGTGCGTGTCGATCGCCGGCAGGATAATGTCCAAACGCGTTATGGGCAAGGCGGCTTTCGCGCACATCCGCGATTCCAAGGGCGATATCCAATTGTATTTCCGCATCGACGAACTCGGCGCAGAAAAATACGACGACTTTAAAAAGAGCGATATCGGCGATATCATCGGCGTAAAGGGCGACGTATTCGTCACGCACAAGGGCGAAATTTCCGTAAAGGTAAAAGATTTCATACTGCTGACGAAATCGCTTAGACCTCTGCCCGAAAAATACCACGGATTAAAGGATACGGAGATCCGCTACAGACAGCGTTACCTGGATCTGATAGTCAATCCCGAGGTAAAGGACGTTTTCAAAAAGCGTTCCGCGATCATAGCCGCCATCCGCGAATTTCTGAACGACAGGGGCTTCATAGAGGTGGAAACGCCCATCCTGAACACCATTATGGGCGGAGCCAACGCCAGGCCGTTCATCACCCATCACAACACCCTGGATATGGATATGTACCTCAGGATCGCGCCGGAGCTTTATCTGAAAAGGCTGATAGTGGGCGGTTTCGACAAGGTATACGAACTCGGCAGGCTGTTCAGGAACGAGGGTATGGACACCAAACACAACCCCGAATTCACGACGATGGAACTTTACGAAGCCTATGCCGACTACCACGACATGATGGATATAACCGAGGAGCTGTATAAATATTGCGCTCTGAAGGTCCTGGGCACAACGAAACTCAGTTACCAGGGCGAAACCGTGGAATTGGGCGGAGAATGGGAACGCGTCACGATGGCGGACATAGTAAAAAAGGTCACCGGATTGGATTTCAACGCCGAAACCGACGTCGGGATCCTGAAAAAGCAAGCGGCGGCGGCAGGCGTCGAACTGCCGAAAGACCCCACCTGGGGCAGCCTCCTTTACGAAGTGTTCGACCAAAAGGTGGAAGAAACGCTGACCGGACCGATATTCGTAATAGATTACCCTGTGGAAGTCAGCCCTCTGGCAAAGCGTAAACCTTCCGATCCCAGGCTTACCGAAAGGTTCGAATTTTTCATCAACGCACGCGAAATGGGCAACGCCTTCAGCGAACTTAACGATCCCGAGGATCAGCGCGCGCGTTTCGAAGATCAGGTCAAAAAACGCGCCGGCGGCGACGAAGAAGCGCAGATGATGGACGAAGATTACGTCACCGCTCTGGAATACGGACTGCCGCCCACGGGAGGATTGGGAATAGGCATAGACAGAATGATAATGCTGTTTACCGATTCGGCGTCCATACGCGACGTGCTGTTGTTCCCGACGATGAAACCGCTGAAGTGATGTTGGGCGAACGGCTGACGGAACTTAACGAATACATTTCTTTTCATACCCCCGGTCACAGCGGGGGTATGATCGATTTTCCCCCGTTCAACGTGCCGCTGACGGCGACGGATACCACCGAAACGCCGTTCACGGACGATCTGAAATATCCGGAATCGATAATCGCGGAGGCGGAAGAATTCGTTCGGAAAGCCTACGGCGCGGAAAGCGCGATGTTTTCCACCGCCGGCGCGACGGCATTGGTGCAGACCGCGGTGTACCGCAACAGAAAGGAAAGATTTCTGGTGTTCGAGCCGGCGCATTCGTCCGTTTACAACGCGCTGAGACTGTCCGGCGCCGAAGCCTTTCAAAGCGTCGGGATACCCCCGGAACGCGCCGTCGCCGGTTGCGGCGCCACCGCCGTGATCATAACTTCCCCCGATTATTACGGCAGGATAATCGATCCGGAAACGGTCAAAAAATTGAATTCCGCGGTAAAAGTTATCGTGGACGCTTCGCACGGGGCGCACTTTGCATTCAGCGATAAACTGCCCGTTTCGGCTACCGAATATGCGGATACGGTCATCCATTCTTTGCATAAAACGATGCCCGTAATGACGGGCGGCGCGGTGATGCACGTCAGGGCGGACGAATACGAAGATCATATGTCGGCGTTCAGGCTGTTCCATACCACTTCGCCGTCGTACCCCGTGATGGCTAGTATCGAAGGCGCGGTAAGGTTGTTTTCCGAACGCGGCAAAGCCTTGTACGACAAGGTGTATTCGGACGTCGCCGATTTCAAAAAAGCCGCGGAACAATACGGTTACGCTCTGTTTGAAAGCGACGATTTTTCGAGGGTGACGATATCCGTCCCGGGCGGCGGAAAAGCGCTGTACGGCATTCTGACGGGCAGCGGGATCGTTCCCGAATTCCGTTCCGCGGACACCGTCACGCTGATAGTCACTCCGTACAATTCCGGAAAGCTGGGCGCGGTGGCGGACGTTTTGGCGGCGTGTCCCTGTCCGCGATCGGAGCGCGCGCCGCACGCCGAACCGCCGAAAGGCGTTTTCCGTCTGGAGTTTGCAAACGAAAGCGAAAGGGTGCCGCTGTCGGATTGTATCGGCAGACGCGCCTTCGGCGCGATAGGCGAATATCCTCCGGGCACTCCCGGGATCTTTCCCGGGCAGGTCATAGGCGCGGAGGAATACCGATATCTGTCGCGGCTTTTGCCCGGCGCTTCTTTCGGGCTTGATAAAGGCTGCGTGGATGTGATAAAATAATATCCGGTGCATACCGGGAGACGAACGATGGAAAGGAAAGGAATTTTCATTACATTCGAAGGTTGCGAAGGTGTGGGAAAATCCACTCACGCGAAAAGGCTGGCGGCGCTGTTATCCGAACGGGGCGCGATCTTCACGCGCGAACCCGGCGGCACTCCCGTCGCCGAAAAAATACGCGAAATACTTATTTCCGACAGCCTCGACGTCTCCGCGGAAACCGAAGCCGAGCTGTTTGCGGTGCAAAGGCGCGAACACGCCGACAACCTGATAATCCCGGCGCTGAACGCCGGAAAGACCGTGATCTGCGACCGCTATATCGATTCGTCCATAGCTTATCAGGGGTTTGCAAGAGGAATCGGCGTCGAAAGAGTGCTGCTGCTGAACGATTACGTCGTCCGCAACTGTATGCCCGACGTCACGCTGTTTTTCGATATGCTGCCTGCGGAAAGTTTCCGCAGAAAGAAAGGTTCCGTCATAGAACACGACCGTTTCGAAAGCGAAAAGGAAGATTTCCATATGGCTTGTTACAGAGGCTTCTGCGAGGCGGCGCGGCTGTTCCCGGAACGCATAGTGCGGATAATACCCGACGCCGATAAGGACGTTACCTTCGAAAGAGTGCTGGTCGCGCTGAAACAGAGGGGACTGATATGATCGCCGACAGGCTGGAAAACGGCGCGTTTTACCGTGAGTTCATAAAGGAGATCGAGGCGGGCAGAGTACACAACGCCTACCTGATCGTGTCCGAAGACGAGCTTGCCGGGAGGATAATGTTGGAGCTTGTTTCCAAGGCTCTGCTTAGCGACTGTTTCAGGGACAAGGAGTCGTTAAAGCTGTTCAGGGAAGGGACTCACCCCGATCTGCACATTTACAACCGCGACAAAAAAATCACGGTTTCGGACGCCGAAAACATAATTATGGAAGCCCAAAAGAGCGGTTGGGCTTCGGAGCGCAGACTTTTTGTCATAGACAACGCCGAAAAGGCGGGCGCGGACGTACAGAACAAACTGTTGAAGATCATGGAAGAACCGCCCGAAGGCGCGGTGCTGATTTTCAGGGCGGTGCACGAGGGCGCGCTGTTGGAAACGGTGCGTTCCAGGGTAAAGCTGATGAGGCTGCCGCTGGCGTCGGACGCGGACGTCGAGGCGGAACTGAAAGGATCGGGAGTCCCTGCCGGCGTCGCCGGCGTCGCGGCGCGGCTTGCCGGCGGAAATTACGCTCTGGCGACGGCGTATGCCGAGGAAGAAGGGCTGGAGGAAGATTATTCCGCCGTCTTTTCGATGCTGTCGACCTGCAAAAAGACAAAGGATATGGCGCCTTTCGTTTACGGCGGGATGTTTACCGCGGAAAGGATAGGCAGGATATTGGATTTTACGGAACTGATACTGCGCGACGTCATGGCGGATATCGCCGGCGCGCCGGTAAGGCGTTACACATATAACCGCGACGCCGAGATCGAATCCGTCGGCGCGGGGTTTACTCCGGGAGGGCTTGCCATGGCGATCCTTGCCGTCAACGAGGCGAGGAAGATGGAAAAGGTCAATATCTCTCCGGAAACCATAGGGGAAAAATTGTTGTTCGATATATTGGAGGCTAAGTACAAATGGCGGAAGTCATAGGAATTAAGTTCAAAAACAATTCTAAAACATATTATTTCGATCCGGTAGGCGAAACTTTTTCGGAAGGCGACGGCGCGGTGGTGGAAACCCAGCGCGGAGTCGAATTCGGAAACGTGGCTTTCGGAAACCGCGAGGTCCCCGACAAGGAGATCGTGCATCCGCTGAAACCCGTTATAAGGAAAGCCACCGACGCCGACGCCGAAGCTCACGCCAAGAACCTGGCGGAGCGCGACAGGCTGATCGAGGAAACCAGAAAGAAGGTGGACTCCCACGGGCTGAAGATGAAGATCGTGGACGCCGAATACACCTTCGACCGCGGAAAGGTGATAATATATTTCACCGCCGACGGCAGGATAGATTTCCGCGAATTGGTGCGCGATCTTGCCGGGCTGTTCAGAAACCGTATAGAATTAAGGCAGATTTACGAACGCGACGACATAAAGCTACGCGGAGCTTTGGCGCAATGCGGCAGACCGTGTTGCTGCACGACTTTCCTGAAAGACTACGAAAAGGTCAGCATCCGTATGGCGAAATATCAGGGGCTGTCGCTGAATCCCGGAAAGATCTCCGGTTGTTGCGGAAAGCTGATGTGCTGTCTGAGGTACGAAAACGCTTATTATCAGGAGATGTCAAAGAAGATGCCGAAGCCCAACGCCGTCGTTTCCACGGCTGAAGGCAGCGCCGTGGTAGTCGAAAACGATCCCTTGCGCGAGGAAGTAAAGGTAAGGTACAATTTCGAGGACGGCTCCTCCGCGATCAAGAAACTGCCCCTTTCGGAGATCCGTTTCACGCGCGGCGCCGATAAAAAAGAGGAGGAGGAATCTCCCGAAGACGACGCCGACGAGATCGTCGACGATACCGACGAATAAGATTTTACCGAAAGGCGGCTTTGAAACGCCGTCGCGGATAAGAAAACGCCGTTGCCGCACTTTGTGCGGCATTTTTATCGTAAAATGCGGTCAACGTTTGAAATTAATTTATGGGCGTTGTATAATATCCGCATGGAAAACGATTTAAAAAGTTTCGTACTTACGACGGCGAGGTTTATCGATCACATTGCCAAAAGGCTGCCCGACGACGCCGTCGCCGGGCTGAAAAAGCTGGCGGACGCCGAAACGGATGAAAGGGCAAAGGTCATGTACCGTTGCATGACGGAAGATCTGGAAAGGGCGGACGCTTCTTCGCGCCCGATCTGCCAGGATACCGGGCTGGTCCAATTCTTTGCCGAGATCGGCAGCGAATGCAAACTGCTGCCGTATCTTCCTTCCGCTTTGAAAGAAGCAGTCGAAATCGCGACTTCGACTGCGCCCCTGCGCCCGAACGCCGTGGAATTCCCCTCCGAAAACAATACGGGTACCAACACGGGAAAGGGCGTGCCTTACATAGAATACGATATCGTTCCCGGCTCCGACAAATTGAAGCTGACCGTATATTTACAGGGCGGCGGTTCGGCTCTGCCCGGACGCGCGGCGGTATTCCCCCCGTCGGCAGGCTTCGAAGGCATCGCCGCTTTCGCGGCGGACGCAATGGTGGAAAAGGGAATAAACGCCTGTCCGCCTCTGGTGGTGGGAGTCGGCGTCGCCGGCTGTATGGCGACCGCGGCTAAACTTGCCAAACACGCCGCGCTCAGGAAAATAGGGGTACCTTCGGAAGACCCCGAAATCGCGGAAGCGGAAAGGAAATTAAAATGCGTTCTGGACGAGATCGCGATAGGTCCGCAGGGAGTCGGCGGAGCAGCCTCGACGATCGCCGTCAATATCGAAACCGCCTGTCATCATCCGTCGTCGATGGGTGTGGCTGTGCAATTCGGCTGTTGGGCGATGCGCCGCGGAGTATTGATCTTTGACGGTGATATGCGCGCGGAATGCCCTACGCACGGAGGATTTAAAATATGAAGACGCTGCGTTTACCCGTAACGGAAGAGGAAGTGCGCGGACTTACCGCAGGCGACGTCGTTTACGTCAGCGGAGACCTGGTGACCGGGCGCGACCGCGTACACGAGCGCGTGGTAAAGGAAGGCAAACTGCCGAAGGCCGATCTTAGGGGAGGCGCGGTATTCCACGCCGGACCCATCGTCGCAAAGGACGAAAACGGATACAGGACTGTGGCGATAGGACCCACAACAAGTATGCGAATGGAAGCGTTCGAAGCGCAGTTCATAGAAAAAACCGGCGTCCGCATTCTGATCGGGAAAGGCGGAATGGGCGAAAAGACTTCGGCGGCGTGCGTAAAATTCGGCGCCGTGCACCTGATGTTCGCCGGCGGAGCGGCGGTCCTCGCGGCGGATAAGATCACCGAAACCTACGGCGTGGAATGGGAAGATTTCGGGATGCCGGAGGCTATGTGGCTGATACGCGCGGAGCAATTGGGACCGATGATAGTTTCCGTGGACGCGAAGGGCGGAAATTTGTTCGAACAGAACAAACGCCTGTTTGCCGAAAGGAAACAAAGGGCGTTGGAACGGCTGAAAAACGGCTGAAGCCCATAACGCAAAACGTCAAGCAGAGGAAACCGAAAACGCATATAAGGTTACCCGAAAAACACTTTTTAAGAGAAAGATCATTTGATAAAGGCGGACGGTAAAGGACGATGAAAATTGCGATCGTGCCAAAAAAAATCGCTGTGGTCAGCTATCCCGGATTGGTGCTCCGTTCATTTTTGGCGGGGCTGATCTCCGGCGCGGTGGTGTCCGTATTCAATCACGCCGCGGGCAAGCTGTCCGAAGTAGGCTTCGGGATATATTCCGCCGTCCGCGCCGAACCTTTGTGGCTTCTGGCGGCGTTGCCGATGGCGGCGGCGCTGGGGTTGGTTTCCTATCTGTTGCTGCGGTTGGATCCGGACGTATCCGGTTCGGGCATTCCCAATGCCGAAGGCGCCATACGCGGTATGCGGCGGTTGAACCGTATGAGGGTGGCTTTGGGAACGGTGCTGGGCGGTTTCATAACCTTTTTCGGCGGTCTCAGCCTGGGTTCGGAAGGCCCCAGCGTAGCGATAGGCGCGGCTATCGGATATGCCGTTACCGATTGGACGGGCTCCAACGACAAATACGATTCCGTGATCGCCTCTGGCGGCGCCGGAGCAGGGTTCGCGGCGGCGTTTCACGCGCCGATAGCCGGCGCGCTGTTTGCGTTGGAAGAACTGAAAAAAGGGTTCGGAGCGTCACTGACCGCCGCCGTTACCACCGCGGTGTTGGGCGGTACGTTAAGTTATTCGCTGTTATCGACGGCTTGGGGCGGCGCCGGATTCATCGCCCCGGCGGAAACCGCGGTCATTCCGTTGCGGCTGTCCTGGACGCTGGGGGTAACCGCCGTCGTTGCGGGAATCTTTGCGGCGCTGTTCATAAAGCTGTTGCAGGCGGTGCACATATCCGTCGCGTTAAGGAGGGTCCCCGTTTGGATAAGGCTGACGGCGGTTTTCGTGGCTTCGGCGATCGCCGCGGTGCTTCTGCCCGAAAGCTTCGGCGGCGGAATGAACATCGTAAAAGCCGGACAGAGCGGCGCGTCGGACATAAAAATATTGTTGATCCTGTTGGTGACGGAGCTGTTTTTGACGACCCTGGGATTTTATTCCAAAGCCACCGGCGGACTTTTGATACCTTCGTTGGCGTTGGGGGCGATCCTGGGGGCTTTGGGCAGGACGGCTTTCGACGGCTTGGGCGTCACCGAGGAATATTCCGCATTTTTCACGGTTGCGATTATGGCGGCTTTCCTGGGAGCGGCGTTCGGGACTCCGCTGACTTCGGCGGTGCTTGCGATAGAACTCACCGGCGCGCCTGCCGAATCGGTGATTTATATCGCGGTAAGCGTGTTCATCGCTTTCATAGTCGCGGAAGTGTTAAAGCGCAGACCTTTGTACGAATTCATGATCGATGCGGAATTGCCCGCCAAAAAGTTCCCTCCCGATTTTTAACGGAAAAAGCGTAACGCCGAAGCGCGGCTCTGCGCGGAATGCGGCGGCAACGGGGGGACGGGAAGCCGATTTTAACTTGCTTATTGTAAAAAACTAAGCTATAATATATTGGCGAAACCGGCAGAGCCGGTAATTTCGCCGGGAAATAAAATTGTCCCCGACGCGGCGAAGGTCAAAAACCGTTCGCTTTCGGAAGCGGGGAAAAGGAAAAAGCGTATGATGTATGACGTAGTTATCGTGGGCGGCGGCATCGGCGGACTGATGGCGGCTTACAGGCTGTCGAAAGGTTCGTCGAAAAAGATTTTGATAATAGACCGCGGCAGAGCGTTGAAAAACAGGAAATGTCCGCTTTCCAATCATTTGGTAAACGAATGTATCCGCTGTAAACAGTGCGCCATAATGGAAGGTATCGGCGGCGCGGGCGCTTTCTCGGACGGCAAATTCAACATTACCACCGAATACGGCGGCTGGTTGCAGGATTACATCGGCGACAAAGCCACTTTGAAATATATCGGCGACGTTGCGGAGATATTGGACGAATTCGGCGCGACGAAAAAGGAATATTCGCCCTCCGACGAGATCAAACTGAAATGCCTTCAACACGACCTGTACTTGCTGCAGGCAAGGGTCAAACATCTGGGAACGGACGGCAATTTCAAAGTTATGTCCAACCTTATGGAATACCTTGAAAAGGTCACCGACGTCATCACGGAGGACGCCGTAGTCGACGTCAACCTCTCCGAAAACTATATCCTGACCGAAAAGGACGAAAAGATAGGGTACAGGGAACTCATCCTGGCTATCGGCAGATCGGGTTCGGAATGGTTCGGGGATTGGTGCAAAAGGAACAACCTCAACGTGGTCAACAACCAGGTGGATATCGGCGTCAGAGTAGAACTGCCGCGCGTGATATGGGAAGACATATCCCAAAAGATATACGAACCGAAGATCCTTTACCGCACGAAGGACCACGGCGATTGCACCAGGACGTTCTGTTTCAACTCCGGCGGCGAAGTCGTCATTGAAAACAACGACGGTATGCTGACCGTCAACGGACACGCGAATTCCGATCCGAAGCTGAAAACCGAAAATTCCAACTTCGCCATACTTTCCACGACGCGTTTTACCCAACCGTTCAACGAACCGATAGCTTACGCGAAACATATTTGTAAGCTTGCCAATATGATCGCCGGAGGCGGCGTCATCGTTCAACGCTTCGGCGACCTGGTAAACGGCAGGAGGACCAACGCGCACAGGCTGTTGCAATCGCGCGTGCGTCCGACCCTGGACGCGGTTGCCGGGGATCTGGGGCTTTGCATTCCCAAAAGACAGCTGGACAACATCATCGACACGGTTTACGCCCTTGACAAGATAGCGCCCGGGACCGCCAATTACGATACGCTGCTGTACGGAGTGGAGGCAAAATTCTATTCGATAAAACCCGATTTCATCGACGACAATTTCCGTATCACTCCGAACGTCTACGCGATCGGCGACGGAGCCGGTATCACGCGCGGTCTGGCGCAGGCAGGCGCGAACGGATTGTACGTCGCGGACGCCATAATGAAAGGCTGACCGTTACCCGAAGACAGGCATAAACGCCGATAAACAGGGCGGAATTTTTCGCACAGGAAAAGGAGATTCTCACAATGCAGATCACAGGCGTATTCGTTATTTCCGACGGCAAAACGACTTCGGTGCCGCAAGACATCACTGTAGAAAACGGAATAATCACCGATATTTCTCCGTCCGTCAGCGCCCCCGAAAAGCCGTTGTACGCGACGGCAGGTTTTATCGACGAACACACTCACGGCGGCTACGGACACGACTTTTTCGAAGCCACTCAGGAGGCTGCCGACGCCGTGGGCAAATTCCATTCCGACCACGGGACCACTTCTTTCGTGGGAACTGCGGTTGCGACAAAATTGGAAGATTTGGATATCCAAATAGGCAAAATAAGGAACCTCAAACACCGTTATGCCGACCTGATCGGATTGCATATGGAAGGCCCGTTCATCTCCGTAAAGAAAAAGGGAGCGCAGCCCGAAGAGAACATAAAGGCAAGCTACGAACCGGAGGACGGCAAGTTCTTCGAAAAGAATGCCGACCTGTTGAAGATAGTTACTCTGTGCCCTCACGCCGGGCACGCCGCGGAGCTGACCGAAAAGCTTGTTTCGTTGGGGATAAAGGCGCACGCCGGGCACGACGACAGCATAGAACCGGAGATAACCGCCTGCGTTAAAAAAGGGCTGGACGGGGCTACTCATCTGTATTGCGCTTCGTCGGGAGTGGGCCGCAGAAAAGGCGATATCACCAAATACGCCGGGTTGAACGAAACGACGCTGATCACCGATGAGATTTCGGCGGAAGTCATTGCCGACGACATACATATTCCGCGTTCCGTATTCACTCTGATCCTGAAAAACAAGGGCTACCGCAAGATTATGTTGGTTTCCGATTCGCTCTCGGCGGCGGGAATGCCGGAAGGCAATTACAAACTCGGCACCGATATCGATATTTACAACAACGGCAAAGTAGCGCTGCTGGCTGATTTCAGCGCGCTTGCCGGTTCGATCACCCCCGTTTCAAAGATGGTGGAGATCCTGGTAAGCTACGGCGTACCCGTCGCGGAAGCCTGCTATATGGGCAACGAATCTCCGGCAAGGCACCTGGGACTCACCGACCGCGGCACGATAGCAGTCGGTATGCGCGCGGATATCTGCCTTTTGGACGAAAAAGGCAAACTCGTAAAAGTCTATTGCGTAAACTGCCGCTGAAAAGCGTGATCCGCAAAAGTATGATCGATGGGACGGAAGTCGGCTTCCGTCCTTTTTTGTCCGCAAACACCCGTTTTACGACGCGGAAAAAATTTTCAAACGCTTCCGAAAACGGCTTTTCGGCGTGAAAAAATCCAAAGAAACGGGCGGTTTTTGAAAGCGGCGGCAAAAACCGACAAAAAGAATTAGAAAA
The DNA here is from genome assembly GCA_944371785.1 of uncultured Clostridia bacterium. Taxonomy (GTDB): domain Bacteria; phylum Bacillota; class Clostridia; order Christensenellales; family DTU072; genus Stercoripulliclostridium_A. The sequence goes on from CALVXZ010000044.1 coordinate 11,875, forward strand.
AATAACCCCGCAATCTGTTGACAAACGCGCCGGGGGTTGCTATTATAGTATAGCTGTCGCGGGGTGGAGCAGTTGGTAGCTCATCGGGCTCATAACCCGAAGGTCATGTGGTTCAAGTCCCATCCCCGCTACCAAACCGAGGATAAGGGCGCATCTTGCGCCCTTT
>CALVXZ010000045.1 GCA_944371785.1 uncultured Clostridia bacterium
TCCAAAATGCCCGATAAAAAGCTCCTGAATTCCGGGATCCTGCCGATATTCCCTATGAAAATGAATAAGGCTATGAATGTTATAAGTAACGAATAATCGACTTTTTTCAATGAATCCCTATCTGCTATCAATAAAAACACCAACATACAGGCGGAAAGTATCGGCGAAGGTATCAAATTAAAAAGCGACAATACCGCCAACACGAACGCCACCGCCGGCCAGCTGAGCCTGAAGGCGTTGCCGAGTTTTTCGTCGGTACCTACTTCGGTGACCGGTTCAGAACGCGTCAGGAATAGCGAACCCGTCAGCATAACCGCCGCCAAAGCTCCGTAAGGGAGCATCGTCAGCATCAAATCGCCGAAACTCATACCCGAAACGTTGTATAAATACAGGTTCTGAGGATTTCCCATAGGAGTCATCATACTTCCGAGGTTGGCGGCAATCGTCTGCAACACCACGACCTGCAGCGACAGCTTTTGCAATCCGGCTTTTTTCAAGACTATCAAACCGAACGGCACGAAGGTGATCAACGCTACGTCGTTTGTGATCAACATACTCAAAACGAACGGTAAAAAGACCAAAACGGCTTGGATCTTCAACAAAGTATTGGCTTTTTTCAACAATTTACCCGCCAAATACGAAAACAGCCCCGCTCTTTGGAAACCTTTCATGACCGCCATCAACGAAAACAACAAACAAATCGTTTCCCAATCTATGTACCCCGAATAGTCGGCGTCGGGCGGCACGATACACATCGAAACCGCGGCGAGGACCACCGCCGCCACCAACACGGTTTCCTGTTTCAGAAAGGATAATGTTTTCTGCCATACCGCTTTCATCGCACGGAATTATAACACCGCGGCTTTTTAAATGCAACCGTACGCGATAAAAAACGGGCGGTTTCCGAAACTCCGATCCCGCCCGTCGTTAAAAATCATATTCCGTTTCCGTGGAAAACCGCGACTCCGTAAAAAGTTTTATCGCGATTTTTTGTTCTTTACCAACAACACTATCAGCGCCGTAACTCCGCAGAGTACAGCCACTCCCGCGACTATCCCGCCTGCCGTCCACAGCATTTCGGAAGGGAAGAACTTGTCCCCGATATATATCCCGTCGGCTTCCGGAGCCTCCGATTCGCGTTCCGACACAAGATAGAATTCCCCGAAAGAATCGGTTTCGAAGGTCAGTCTGTTGCCCTCTATATTCATACTGAGCGGCACCATCGCGCCGTTTTCGTACCTGAAAACTTTAGCTATCTCCGAATAAACGGGAAGATTCAAACCTATTTCCACATTCGAAAAAACGTTCTTTTCTTCCCCCGATTCCGCGCCCGATCTGAGCTTCATAGAAAACGCCGCCACTACCGCGTTCCGATATCCCGTCAGCTCCGCCGCCAACTGTTTCCTCGCCGCAAGTTCGGATTCGGACAGAGCCACTTCGTCCACATATACGTTGGCTTCGATCCCGACGATAAGATCGGTGGCTTCGAAAGGTATGGGGGAAACCGAAATCCCTGTCGGCACGTTCGCCGATGAAGAAAGGTTTTTGACCGAAACGGCGATCGTCCCCGAAAGACAGGCGTCCACGGCGCGTTTTGCCGCGGTCAGTTCCTCGGAAACTCCGCCGGATTCGAATACCACTTCCAAGGCCTCGAACGCGGAATACAGCTCCGTCCGTTTATCTATCGAAAACCTGTCCGGATCGACGGATATGAATTTGTTGTAATATTCGACGATCCCCGCCCTGTCGAAAGCGTCCAGATCGACGGCGTACCTGCTTTCGTTGCCGGCAACGTCTTTCGCAACGACCGTTACGGCGTTGTAATCCGCCACTTCCGCCGAATAAACTCCGCCGGATACCGCTCCGCCGGAACCCGTCAGGGATCCGTCGGTAAGTTTCAATTTTACGTCTTCGCCGGCAAGTCCCTCCTTTTCGGTTTCCGCATAGACCTCGGCGACTTTCACTGCGTCGCCGAAAACTTCTATGTCGATTTCAAGGCGGACGTCTTCGGAAAAATCGACGTCGAAAACGACGTTTCCGAACCTGGGAGCTTCCCCGGCGCGAGAAGTAACCGAAGCAGAATTATTTGCAATATGTTGATTTTCGGATACCGTATATCCTTGTTCGGATACCGCATAAGCGATATTTGCGTTACCGATAAACGCCGTCGCCGACGCAAGCGAAAGCACGGCGGCGCATAACGCGAACAGACATAACGTATAGGAAATAAATTTTTTAAACGCTGTTTTCATTTAAATTAATATAACACATATTCAGTTTCAATTCAATAAACTTCACTTAAAAATCATCTGATCGCAAAGCGCCGAAAAACTTGCATTTTATACATTCACTCACCGGCGAAAGGCGGTCATAGTATGTATTGAATTCTTTTCGGAGGTTAATTGATGAAAAAAATCGCAGCTATATTATTGATCGCCGCCATAGCCGCGGCGCTGACCGTCGGTCTGACGGCGTGCAACGAGGACGACGGATTCGTCACCGTAAAGTTGAACGAAGTAACTCATTCGGTGTTCTACGCGCCGTTGTACGTCGCGATAAACGAAGGTTATTTCGAGGAAGAAGGTCTGAAGATCGAACTGACAAACGGCGGAGGCGCCGACAAATCGATGACCGCCGTAATGAGCGGTCAGGCGGATATCGGGCTGATGGGACCGGAAGCCGCAATTTACGTAAAATCGGGCGGGAGCAACGATCACCCCGTAGTTTTCGGTCAGCTGACCAACAAAGACGGCTCCTTTTTGATAGGAAGGACTCCGATCGAAGATTTTACCTGGGATAAAATACGCGGAGCCGAGATCATCGGAGGCAGACCCGGAGGTATGCCGGCAATGACTTTGGAATACGCGCTGTATCAAAACGGTCTGGAGGACGGAAAAGACATCACAATAAACTACGATATACAATTCGACCTGATTACCGCGGCTTTCGAATCCGGTACCGGCGATATGTGCACGATGTTCGAACCCGTGGCTTCCACTTACGCCGCTGAAGGCAAAGGATATATTCTTTCCTCCGTCGGTGCGGCGGCAGGCGAAGTGCCGTACACCTGCTTTATGGCGGCTAAAAGCTATATCGCCGAAAACCGCGAAACCGTGATCAAGTTTATGCGTGCGATAATAAAGGGCATCGATTTCGTGACCGAAAACGATTCGATGGCGATCGCCGCCGCAGTCCGCGATTCCTTCCCCGACACGCCGGACGAACTGAACGCCAAAGCCATCGACGCGTATAAAGCCATCGACGCGTATAAACTGACTCCCGTTATGGAGGAGGAAGATTATAACAAATTCATTGAAATTCTGCGCTTTGCGGGCACTTTGGAAAACGAAGTGGCGTTCGAAGACATCATCGACAATTCGATCGCCGTCGAACTGCTGTCCGAAAAATGAAATTATTGGAACTCGTTGACATCTCCTATATATATCACTCCCTCGACGGGGAAACGGAGGCTATAAAGGAGGTCAACATCGGCGTGGAAGAAGGCGGTTTTACGGCTATCGTCGGTCCTTCGGGCTCAGGGAAGACCACCCTGCTGAAAATAATGGCGGGGCTGATAAAGCCGTCGAAAGGCAATGTGGTCAAACCGGACGGCGTACGCATTTCGTATATGCCCCAGCACGACCAGCTGTTTGAATGGAGAAATATCCTGAAAAACGTCACCATTTCCGCCGAGATCGAAAAAACGGACAAAAAAGCCGCCGCCGATTACGCCGAGGAACTGCTGGACAAATACGGATTGGGCGAATTCAAGAAAAAACGCCCCTCCGCCCTGTCCGGAGGTATGCGGCAAAGAGCCGCGCTGATCAGAACTTTGGTTTCAAAGCCGCAGCTGACGCTGTTGGACGAACCGTTCTCGGCGCTGGATTTCCAGACCAGGCTCTACGTTTCGGACGACGTGTGGAAGATCCTTTCTTCCGAAAAAAAGAGTTGTGTGATGGTCACGCACGATATTTCCGAAGCCATTTCGATCGCCGATACCGTAGTGTTGCTGACGAAGCGTCCCGCCACGGTAAAAGCCGTCTATAAAATCGGATTGGACCGTACCGCTCCGCCTACGGTAAGGCGCGAACAACCAGGCTTTTCCGAATACTTCAAAACTATATTCTCCGATATGGAGGTGGGCGATGAGTGAGGAACATAAACTTTATCTGAAAAAAACAAGGATCCGTAAATTGGTTATCCGTTTAACGCAATTCGGTATCCTGATTCTTCTGTTAGGATTATGGGAGCTTTCAGCCGCGCTGGAGTGGGCGGACCCGTTCATAACCTCCAGCCCGTCGCGCGTGGCAAAAAGCATCGCCTCGCTGTACTCTTCCGGAGAACTGTTTACTCATTCCTTCGCGTCGCTGTGGGAAACGGTAGTCAGTTTTCTGCTGGCGACCTTTGTCGGCACCGCTATCGCCGTCGCGTTATGGTGGAACGATTTCCTCCGCAAGGTGGCGGAACCTTACGTCGTGGTACTGAATTCGCTGCCGAAAATCGCTTTGGGACCGCTGATAATAATATGGGTGGGCGCCGGTAAAGCCGCGATCATCACCATGGCGCTGATGATATCCCTGATCATCACGATCATTTCGGCGTTGCAGGGCTTCAATTCCGTGGACGCGGAAAAAACCGATCTTCTGCGTTCCATGGGCGCAACGAAAAGACAGATATTTTTCAAATTGGTACTGCCCGCCAATATTCCGAACATCCTTGCGATATTGAAAATCAACGTCGGACTCAGTTGGGTTGGAACGATTATGGGCGAATATCTGGTTTCACGCGAAGGACTAGGGTATCTTCTGGTCTACGGCGGACAGGTTTTCAGACTCGATCTGGTCATGGCTTCGACGGTAATATTGTCGGTTTTGGCAACAGTCATGTACCTGGCGGTCCAGCTGTTGGAAAAAATAGTTTCCAAATATTTTTAAACGTACGAATTGCGCCGTATCGGCATACGACGAATAATACCGCCCGTCTCCGAATAAATTTTTCGGGGACGGGCATGGATATATTAAAGGTCGTCGTCACTTTTATGGGCAGTTTCCTGGGCGCCGGTTTTATCTCCGGAGCCGAAGTTTCGGAATTCTTTTCGGGACGAAGCCTTTGGACGACGCTTCTGTCGGGTGCGATCGTTTCGGCGGGTTTCGTCGTGTTTTCGGTGTCGGAGCGCACCGACGCAAAAACCTGCGAACGCATAAAACCGGCTGTTAAAATATTTTCTTTCCTGTCGCTGACTATGTCTTTCGCCGTCGCCGCCGAAACGGGAAAAGAGCTGTTCGGATCCCCCCTCTCCCCTTTCATCGCCGCTGCGGCGGCAATCGTGGCTTTCGACGAAAGGTTCCTGAAATCGGCGGCGTTTTTTTCGGTATGCTGCGCGCTGACTGCGGCTGCCATGGCGGCTTCCCGTCCGGAAACCGCCGTCGGGGGCGGCGGTATCGGGCTAAACGTCGTCGGTTACGCGCTGATGAGTTCGATCGTACCGTCGATCGCCGTAAAAAACGAAATAAAAAAGATGTCGGCGAATAAAATTATACTGTCGGCGGTTCTGATCTGCGCCGCTTTTTCGGCAACGGCGATACTTTTCGTTTTCGCCGTGGGCGAAAACGGCAGACTCATCCGCGATACGGGTTCGGACACACCCGAACGAATAATTTCGCTGATCGCGGTAACGGCGGCAAGCCTTACCTCTGCCGGCGCCCAATTAAAAACCGCCGCCGAAAAACCCGTTACGAAAATCGCCGCGGCGGCATCGGCTTTGGCTGCGTCTGCGATCGGGATCGAAAACATTCTGACGTGGCTGTATCCCGTAATGAGCGTGATCGGCGCGTCGGTATTGGCTGTCGCCGGCGTCGGCGCGATCAAAAAAATCCTTGTAAAAAGGAGGCGTAATTGATATAATATGGTAGACCTGTTCGAAAGGCTTATCGAAGCCAGGATCCCGTTTAAGGAAAACCTTTCCGGGAAAGAACTCTCGGCATACCGCGGCGGCGGAAAGGTAGCGTTGGTGGCATATCCGGAATCGGTATCCGCGCTACAAAAACTTACCGCCGTAGCCGAAGAATATTCCGTTCCTTACCTGCCTTTCGGGTTGGGTTCGAACATACTTATACGCGACGGAGGATTCGACGGGATTTTCGTTTCGTCTATCGGGTTCAGGAATATTCGCGCCGAAGGCAACAGATTGACGCTGGGCGGCGGAGTCGCCCTGAAACGCGCCGCCGAATGCGCCGCGGAAAACGGAATTTCGGCTTTGGAAGAACTGACCGGAATCCCGGCGTCCATAGGCGGAATGACCAAATCCAATGCCGGAGCGTTCGGCAAAGAAATGGCTGATATTGTATCCGAGGCTACCGTTTTTGATTTTAAAACGGGCAAGGTTTCAAAAATACCGCGCGCGGACATCGATTTCGGATACCGCACGTCCGGGGAAACTTTCGATAAAAAGATGATCCTGGAAACGGTGATAACCGGATGCCGTTCGGACAAGGTAAAAAAGGTATCGGAACATTATCTGGATCAAAGGAAGAAAACTCAGCCTTCCTTCCCGTCGTTGGGTTCGGTGTTCAAACGCTCCGCGCCCGGCGTGGGGATCGGGTATTACATAGACAGAGCCGGGCTGAAAGGCACTCGCCGCGGCGGCGCCGAGATTTCGGCCAAGCACGGCGGGTTTATAGTAAACAGAGGCGGAGGAACCGCCGGAGACTATCTGGAGCTGAAACGTCTTGCGCACGACGTGGTATTCCGTAAATTCGGGATCGACGCCGAGGACGAGATCGAGATCATAGGAAAAGATGGATAAAAAAACGGAGTCGCCGAAATCACTCGGCGCCCTGGTCAAAAAGGAGATCGTTACTCAGAAAATTTCTGCCGCCTGTTGCAGAAAGGCTTTTCTATGCGCCGTGTGCCGCGGCAACGGTTCCTTTTATATCAAATCCGAAGATTACGGGGTGACCGTTTCAAACGCCGACCACGAAGTCATACAAAAGTGCGTCGCCATCGTTAAAACTATGACCGGCGAAGAACCGGAAGTGAAACTGCACACTTATTCGAATAAAATCGGTCCCGACGAACTGTACGAATTCGATCTGAAACATTCCGACGGAGTCTACGACAAGTTGGTGGAAGCGGGAATACTGCCTCCGCCGTCCCGTCCCGACGCGCTCTGCCCGGAAAGCCTTATCGAAAAAAGCTGTTGCAAGATCAGCTATCTTATGGGAGTTTTCATCGCGACGGGCACGCTGTCCGCGCCGAAAGAAGCCAACGACGGAAAAAGTTCGGGCTATTATATGGGATTCAATTTCTCGTCGGAAGCGCAGGCGGAATTCCTTTTGAAGCTTTTAAACGGATTCGGCGCCAACGCAAAGATACGAAAACGCGGCGAAAATTATTCCGTTTACATCAAGGACGCCGAATCGATATCGGATATGCTGACCAGAATGCACGCCGTGACGGGTATGTTGGAACTGCAAAACATAATGCTGTACAGGCTGTTGAAAAACAATTCGAACCGCTATTCGAATTGCGAAGCCGCCAACATTTCCAAAACCGTAAACGCCGCAGTCAGGCAGTTGGAAGCCATAGAAAAACTTAAACGCGCCGGTATTTTGGATTCTTTGGACGACAATCTGAAAGCTACCGCCGCCGCGCGGCTGAACAATCCCGACGCGACGTTGCAGGAGCTGACGCTGTTGATCCCCGGAAACCCCAATCGCGGCGCCGTAAACCACAGATTAAAACGGCTGTTGGATCTCAGCGAAGCCGTAAAGGATTAATTATGGACGAAACCAAATCTATGACGGAAGAAAACGCCGTCTTGTCGGAGCAAACGTCCGCCGCGGAAGCGTCAGACGCGCCCGACGCTGAAAAAAATAACGGAACGCCGGCGGAAAACACGAACGGAAAATCCTTAGACAAGGAAAGCGCGGAGCCCGAACCCGTTCCCGATGATTTTATCCACCTGCACGTTCATACCGAATATTCGCTTTTGGACGGAGCGGCGCCGCTGAAAAAACTTATAAAAACCGCAAAGAATTTGCATATGCCGGCTTTGGCGATGACCGATCACGGCAATATGTACGCCACGATAAAATTTAACAATATGTGCGTGGAAGCCGGTATCCGTCCGATAATCGGCTGTGAATTTTACGTTACGGACGATATGCACTCGCGCGAAGCGCGTCCCGACGAGCGCAAATACTATCACCTCATACTTTTGGCGAAAAATTATAACGGATACAAGAATCTGTCGAAGCTGAACTCCTACGCGTGGATAGACGGATTCTATTACAAGCCGAGGATAGACCTCGCGTTGCTGAGGCAGCATTCGGAAGATCTGATATGCCTTTCGGCGTGCATTGCCGGCGCGATACCACAATATATCCTGTCCGGAAATTACTCCGCCGCAAAAGCATACGCGTCGGAATTGAAATCTATGTTCGCCGACGGCGATTTTTATATAGAGTTACAAAACCACGGGCTGGAAGAAGAACTCCGCGTACTGCCCGAACTGATACGCCTTGCGAAAGAATTGGGCGTGAAGTGCGTGGCGACAAACGACGTGCACTACGTTTCCAGGGACGACGCGGAAATGCACGACATAGTGCTGTGCATAGGAACGGCGTCTTTCCAGGACGAAACCAACAGAATGAAATGGCTGCCCAACGATTCGTTCTATTTAAAGACCAAATCCGAAATGGCAGAGCTTTTCCCCGAATGCCCCGAAGCGGTCGACACTCCGTACGAGATTGCGGAAAAATGCCGTTTTGAGTTCCCGAAAAAACAATATCAGGTGCCCGATTACCTTTGTCCCGACAATCTTAAACCCGACGAATATTTAAGGAAGCTGACTTACGAGGGTCTGAAAAAGCGGTACGGCGAGATCACCGAAGAAATACGCGAACGCGCCGAAACGGAATTGGACGTCATAATTTCGATGGGATTTGCGGACTATTACCTGATAGTCTGGGACTTTATTTTCTGGGCAAAAGCGCACGATATCCCGATAGGAAAAGGACGCGGTTCCGGCGTAGGCAGTATCGTCGCTTACGCGATAGGCATAACCGACGTCGAACCGCTAAGATACAACCTGATTTTCGAAAGGTTCCTGAACAAAGACCGCACCTCGATGCCCGATTTCGATATAGACATCTGTTACAACCGGCGCGGCGAAGTCATTCAGTACGTAAAGGAAAAATACGGCGACAACCGTATTTCTCAGATAATAACTTTCGGAAAACTCAAAAAGAAACAGGCGATAAAAGACGTCGCCAGAGTTTTCAGACTGCCGTTCGCCGACGTCACAAAAATGACGAAAGGCATCGGAAACTTCGGCGAAAACGACAAAAAAGTGCACATTCCGGACCTGGTTGACCCCAACGGACCGTACCTGGTGAACGATTTGTACGAACTTTACGTTTCCGATCCGCAGATCAAAAAGATCATAGACATAGCCGCGAAAATAGAAGGTATGCCCAGAAACACCTCCATTCATGCGGCAGGCGTCGTAATATACCGCAATCCCGCCATAGACACGATACCGCTTGCGAAAAACGGCGACGAAATCACGACTCAGTTCGATATGGTGGAGGTAGAAGGTCTGGGATTGCTGAAAATGGACTTTTTGGCACTGATGACTCTGACCGATATCAAAATGGCGCACGATTACGTCCTGAAAGCCACCGGAAGAAACGTCGATTTCGACGTGTTGGGATACGAGGATCCCGCAGTATACGATCTGATAGCTTCCGGACAAACGGACGCCGTGTTCCAATTGGAAGGCGAAGGAATGAAACGCTTCCTGATGAAGCTGAAGCCGACCTGTATGGAAGACATCATCGCGGGAATAGCTCTGTACCGTCCCGGTCCTTTGAAAGATATCGACAAATTCCTTGCAAACCGCAGAAACCCCGAATCCATTCGCTATCACACTCCCGAATTGAAACCCATTCTGGACGTCACCAGCGGCATCATCGTTTATCAGGAACAGGCGATGATGATCACGCGCGCCCTTGCAGGATACACAATGACGGACGCGGACAATTTCCGTTCCATAATCAGCAAGAAAAAAGTCGAAAAGATCCCTATCGAGCGCGACAAGTTCATAAACGGATTGAAGGATGAAAACGGAAAAGTGCTTATACCGGGTTGCGTCAGAAACGGTATCGCCGAAGACAAGGCAATGAAGATATTCCAGGAAATGGAATCGTTCGCCTCCTACGCGTTCAACAAATCCCACGCCGCGGCATACGCTTATCTGTGTTACGAAACGGCGTTTTACAAGCTGTATTATCCCACCGAATTTATGGCGGCGGTTTTAAACAACCGCATCAACAAACCCGACGACACGAAAAAATACATGGCGGTGCTGAAGTTGATGAATATACCGCTTTTGGCTCCCGATATCAATAAATCGGAATCCTATTTCACGCCTGAAGTCAACGGCATACGTTACGGTCTGGGCTGTATAAAAAACGTCGGGATAGCCGTTACCGACGAAATAGTCAGGATCCGTTCCAAGGACGGGGAATTTACCGACCTGTACGATTTCATAAAGCGGCTGTCGGCAACCGGCGTCCAGGTGAACAAGCGCGTTATCGAAAGTCTGATATACGGCGGCGCGTTCGATTGTTTCAAAATGACGCGCGCGACCCTTCTGGCAAACTACGAAAGGATGCTGAAGGAGATCGACGGCGAGCGCAAGGCGCGCCTGCAACGCGAAGCGACGGGGCAGATAGATATGTTTTCGCTGTTCGGCGGTCAGGAGGAATTTTTCAAGGCAAAGCCTTTCGAATACGATTATCTGAAGGAGCTTCCGCAACGCGAAAAGCTTTTGAAGGAAAAAGAAATGACGGGAATGTACCTGACGGGGCACATTTTCGACGGTTACGAAAACGAATTCGAGGCATTCAATTTCAACACTTCCATGGTGCCTAAATTTTCCGACGAACAGGACGAGGAAGAAACCGGGATCGTGGAGGAAGACGAACAGGAAGTTCCCGCCGTCACCGACGGGATGGAGGTCCGAACGGGCGGAATCATCACAAAGATCAATCTGAAACGCACGAAAGACGGCAAAGAAATGGCGGTCATCGATTTGGAAGACCCCTACGACAGCATCGAATGCATATTGCTTTCAAGGGCTCTGGCATTCGGCAAAAAATACCTGGAGCAGGATTCTTTCGTAAAAATCCGCGGCAGGATCTCTCTGCGCGAAAACGAATGCAAGATCTACGTTTCGGAGCTTCGCCCGTGGGAATTGAAAGAATCGGAGCCGAAACCCGAAATCGACGCAAGAGTGCTGTATTTTAACCTGCGCGAACAGGATATCGGCAACCGCGACAAATTGGAGCGCATAAACGACGTGCTCGGCGCGCATCCCGGCGAAAACGTCGTAAAGTTCCAACACGCCGGGAAATTGTACGCTCACGGCACAAAGATAGGCGACGTCGACGCCGTGGCAAAGGAGCTGAAAGGCATCCTGGGCGCGGAAAACGTCAAGATCAAATAGACGCGATCTTAATACGCGATCTTAATATCTAAATAAAAAAACCCGTACCGAAGCGTACGGGTTTTTTATCGGCGTTTCAACTATCTCAGCCGCCCTGTTTAATCTTCTTGTCCAGAACGTGGCGGTTTGCCAATTCTTC
>CALVXZ010000046.1 GCA_944371785.1 uncultured Clostridia bacterium
GTCGCGGTCGTAGTGTTGATATTGTTGGGATTGGAATTCGAGGTCACCGGGATCATACTCGGAAAACTGAAAAACGCCTTTTATCCGGTGTTTATCGGCATTTTAACGGCGATTTTCCTGAACGCGCCGATCAGTCTTCTGGAAAAAACCGTTCTGTCCTCGCCGAAACTCGGCAGATTCAGAAGAGTGCTGTCGCTAGGGATAACGATAACCGTCGTCGTCGGAGCGGCGGTGGGATTGGGCGTTCTGATAGCCCCCGATATCGAAACGGGGATAGAGGCTTTGAAAAAGACTTTGGATTCTTTCGACCCATCCGAATACGGGGAAATCGTCGAATACCTTTCCGAAAAAGGCGGCGAGCTTGTGAAAAAAGCGCTGCCCGACGCCGCCGCCGCGGCAGGAAAGGCAGGAAGGGAAGCCGTTTCCTTGCTGATAGGCGCGGCGCTGGGGATAATGCTGGCGGCTTCGAAGGAATCCGTAACCGGGTTGCTGAACAAGATAGCAAAGCGGTTATGGGGGGATGAAAAGGCGGCGTTCGCCACGGGAGCCACGGAAGCGGCTGTCGCGAAATTTTCCAATTTTATGGCAGGGCAGGCTCTGGAAACCCTGATATTCGGAACGGTTTCATATGTCGTTTTTCTGATATTCGGTATCCCGTTTCCGCTTATCCTGGCACTCATAGTCGCGATCACGAATATAATACCGACTTTGGGAGGATATATCGGCGCGGCGGTCGGAGCAGTGTTGGTGCTGGCGGCGGCTCCGGGTAAAATATGGGCGTTTTTAATCATCGTGTTGGTGTTGCAGCAGATAGAACAGCTGACGACTTATCCCGTGGTGGTCGGAAGGTACGTCGGGCTGAAAGGCGTATATGTGCTGGCGGCGGTGGTCGTCGGGGGCGGATTGTTCGGGTTCTGGGGGTTGGTGCTGGGAGTCCCGGTGGCGGCGTTCGGGTACAATCTGCTGAACGTGATAGTGGAACTGAAGGGGAAAGGAAAGGAAACGAAACAGCCCGAAAATTAGCTAATCGGGTTGCAAACGGCTAAGAGATATAATATAATGATATCGTCTTATGAAACGGATTAAAAGGATCGGACGCGGTTCGAAAAAACAACCTGAATATGCCGAAGTCGTTTGCGAAAACGTTCCCGTACAAGGGCTGACGCAGGAAGAGGTGACCGCCAAAACTGCCGCCGGGCAGGCAAACGGCGACGTCAACATAAAGACGAAGAGCGTTGCGCGTATTCTGCGCACGAACATACTTACGTTTTTTAATGTGCTTTTTGCGGTAATCGCCGTTATAATGGCGTTTTTTATCGAACCGAACCTGAAAGGCTTAACCAATTACGGATTTTTGCTGGTGGCGGTACTGAACTGTCTTATCGGTATCGTGCAGGAGCTTGCCGCCAAAAAGACGATAGACAGACTGTCGCTGCTTTCGCAACCTAAAACTTACGCGGTGCGCGGCGGAAAAGTCTACGAAATACCGCTGCAGGAAATCGTTTTGGGCGACGTCCTCAAACTGAACGCCGGGGCGCAGATCGTCGCCGATTCGGTAATAGTTTCGGGAAGCATCGAAGTCAACGAAGCGTTGATAACGGGTGAACCCGACGCTATCGTAAAGAGGGAAGGGGACAGCCTGTTAAGCGGTTCGTTCGTGGTCAGCGGCGAAGCGTTCGTCGAAGTCACTCACGTCGGAAAGGACAATTACGCCGCAAAGATAACCGCGGACGCCAAAAAGCAGAAACCGCAAAACAGCGAAATTTACACTTCCCTGAACAAGATCATAAAATTTATGTCGATTATCATAGTGCCGTTGGGCGTGGCGCTGTTCTGCGTAAAACATTTCGTGCAGGACACTTCCGCCACGATAAACGCCACGGTGCTTTCGGTGCTGGCGACTCTGATAGGGATGATCCCCAGCGGATTGGTCGCGCTGACCAGCGCGGTGTTCTGCCTCAGCGTAATACGTCTTGCGCGGCGCAAGGCGTTGGCGCAGGATCTGTACTGTTCGGAGATTCTGGCAAGGGTCGACGTGCTTTGCCTGGACAAGACCGGCACGATTACCGAAGGCAGTATGCGCGTCACGGAAATAGTGCCGCTGGGCGCGGAGGAGCCGCAAATCGCAAAATATCTGAAGGCTCTGGTCACGGCGACGGGTGACAACAACCCCACCGCAGACGCCGTCAGGGAGTACGTTTCCGAGGCGACCGAATTCGACGCCGCCGTCGAAGCCGTACCGTTTTCCAGCCAAAGAAAATGGAGCGGAGCCAATTTCGAAGGGTATTCCTTGCAAATGGGCGCACCCGAATTTTTATTGAATAAGATACCCAAAAAGCTGTCGGAGGATATCCAAAACAGGGCAAAGGAAGGATACCGCGTAATGCTGCTGTGCAAATCGGACAATCCTATATCCGACCAGACTTTGCCGAAAGGATCAAAGCCCGCGGCGTTGATCGTGATCGAAGACGTCATCAGGAAAGGCGCGCGCGAAACCTTGCAATATTTTGACGAACAGGGCGTTACGATAAAGATCATATCGGGCGACAACCCCGTCACCGTATCCGCCGTGGCGGCAAGGGCGGGCGTAAAGAATGCGGAAAAGTATGCGGACGCTTCCCGGCTTTCGGATAAGGAATTGGTTTCTTCGATAGAAGAATGCACCGTGTTCGGCAGGGTATCTCCCGATCAGAAACTGCTGTTGGTGAAGGCGCTGAAGGAAGCCGGGCACGTCGTCGGAATGACGGGCGACGGCATCAACGACGTTCTGGCTCTGCGCGAAGCCGATTGTTCGATAGCCGTCGCGGCGGGTTCGGACGCCAGCAAGAACGTCAGCAAGATAGTGCTGTTGGACAACGATTTCACTTCCGTTCCGAAGATAGTCGCCGAGGGCAGACGCTGCATCAACAATTTACAGCGCAGCGCGTCGCTGTTCCTTATTAAAACCATATATAATACGCTGTTCGCGCTGTTGTTTATGATAATTCCGGCGTCGCTGCCGTTTACTCCGAACAATTTGATGCTGATAGGGTATATAACGATCGGTCCTCCGGCTTTCGTTCTGGCGTTGGAGCCGAACCGCGACATCGTAAAGGGAAGATTCCTGCCGAAGGTAATAAAGAATGCCTGTCCCACGGCTTTTGCGATAGTCGTCGCGGTATGTATAATCGCCGGAGTCGGTCCCGGAATGGGTTTGGACGCGGACCAGACGGCGACTTCGGCGCTGATAGCCACCTGCGCGATAGGATTGGCGTTTATAGTAAGGATATCCTATCCGTTCAACCCCGTCCGCATCGTTCTGATCGCGGTTTTGACGGTGTTTTCGGTATTGTGTTTCGTCGTACCCTTCCTTAGAACGGTGTTCGGGATATCCGGGGACTTCGAAATCGGTATGCTGACGCTGACTCTGCCGGTTACGTTAGGCGGTATCGCGCTGCTCATAGTCTTTACTTTATTGTCGAAAAAGATCAATCTGCCGCAGAAACTGCCGCCTTCGCTTCAAAAAATAGCCGACAAACTGTGACGGAGCTTTTCCTGCCGCCTCTTCGCGTCCGCAGCGCAGCCGCGGCGGTCGCAACGATCCGCAAATAATCGACGAAAAAATGCTTATTATATATAGGTAGAAAGATGCTGTTGAAAGGATTAAACAAACTGACGTTATTGGATTTTCCCGAAAAGATCGCGTGCATACTGTTTACGGGCGGATGCGATTTCCGCTGTCCGTTCTGTCAGAACGCGGCTTTGGTGACGGAATTCGACGACGGTTATGTGGACCCCGAAGAGTTTTTTGCCTTCCTTCGCGGCAGAAAAGGCAAATTGGACGGAGTGGTCCTGACGGGCGGCGAGCCTTTGTTGCAGCCGGACATCGTCGGCTTTGTCAAAAGGATAAAGGACGAAGGCTACGCGGTCAAATTGGATACCAACGGCTACCACCCCGACAGGCTGAAAGAGCTGTTTGAAGGGGGGTTGTTGGACTACGTCGCGATGGATATAAAAAATTCTCCCGAAAAGTACGCGCTGACCGCAGGAAGGGAAGGACTCGATTTTTCGAAGATCGCGGCTTCCAGGGATCTGATAATGAATTCGGGGGTCGATTACGAGTTCAGGACAACCGTCGTAAAGGAATTCCATACGGCGGAGGATTTTGACGCCATCGGCGCGTTCGTAAAGGGCGCCGGAAAGCACTACCTGCAGCGTTTCCGCGACGAAGGAGGGAATATCGCGGCGGGTCTTCACGCGCCCTCCGACAAAGAACTGTCGCATTATGCCGAAATACTTTCCAAATACGTTGAAAACGTACTGATCCGCTGAAAGCCGAACACAATATATAGTGGTGGCGCGGCGCCTTTCCCAAAATTACCCACAAGATATTGTAAAAAGCTGTTGACAAGACGGAAGGCTTGTAATACAATAGACCCGTACGGAAAACGGAGGACTTATGTATAGAGTAGTTAACAGAGAAGGCAAAGTCGTTGAATTCGATCTGAACAAGATCATTGCCGCTATGTCAAAGGCGTTCGATTCGTTGGACAAGATGTACAACAAGAGCACGCTGGAGCTTCTGGCGCTTCGCGTCACGGCGGATTTCAACCCCAAGATAAAGGACGCAATGATAGCGGTGGAAGACATTCAGGATTCCGTCGAAACGGTGCTGATACAGGCGGGCTACGCCGACGTCGCGAAGGCTTACATTCTTTACAGGAAGCAACGCGAAAAAGCGCGTAACGTCAAAGGCACGCTGTTGGATTACAAACAGGTCATCGACAACTATCTGAAAGTAAACGATTGGCGCGTAAAGGAAAACAGTACCGTCACTTATTCGGTGGGCGGACTGATACTTTCCAACTCCGGCGCGATCACCGCGAACTATTGGCTCAGCGAAGTTTACGACGAGGAGATCGCCAACGCTCACAGGAAGGCGGACATCCATTTGCACGATCTGTCGATGCTGACCGGATACTGCGCCGGCTGGTCTTTGAAACAGCTGATACAGGAAGGCTTGGGCGGCGTGCCCGGAAAGATCACTTCTTCCCCGGCAAAGCACCTGGCGACTCTGTGCAACCAAATGGTGAACTTCCTCGGCATAATGCAGAACGAATGGGCGGGCGCTCAGGCGTTCAGTTCCTTCGATACCTATCTGGCTCCGTTCGTAAAGGTCGATCATCTTAGCTACTACGAAGTCAAAAAAGCCATTCAGAGCTTCGTTTACGGCGTGAACATCCCCAGCCGTTGGGGCACTCAGGCGCCGTTCTCCAACATAACTTTGGATTGGACCGTCCCGAACGACTTGGCGGAACTGAACGCGATAGTCGGCGGCAAGGAAATGGACTTCAAATACAAAGACTGCAAGAAGGAAATGGATATGATAAACAAGGCGTTTATCGAAACCATGATCGAAGGCGACGCCAACGGCAGGGGTTTCCAATATCCCATTCCCACTTATTCCATAACCAAAGATTTCGATTGGTCCGAAACCGAAAACAATAAGCTGTTGTTCGAAATGACTGCCAAATACGGCACCCCGTATTTTTCCAACTACATCAATTCCGATATGCAGCCCAGCGATATCCGCAGTATGTGCTGCAGACTGCGTCTGGACCTCAGGGAGCTCAGGAAAAAATCGGGCGGATTCTTCGGATCGGGCGAATCCACCGGCTCTATCGGCGTAGTCACGATCAATATGCCCAGGATCGGTTACCTGGCAAAGGACGAACGCGACTTCTATAACCGCCTGGACAAGATGATGGATATTTCGGCGCGTTCGCTGAAGGTAAAGAGGGAAGTCATCTCGAAGCTCCTCGAAAACGGACTCTTCCCGTATACGAAGCGTTATCTTTCGACCTTGGACAACCACTTCTCCACGATCGGTCTGGTGGGTATGAACGAATGCTGCCTGAACGCGAAATGGCTCAGAAAGGATCTGACCAACGAAGTTTCGCAGAAGTTCACGATAGACGTACTCAACCATATGCGCGAACGCCTCAGCGATTATCAGGTAAAATACGGCGATCTGTACAACCTGGAAGCTACGCCCGCGGAATCCACCAGCTACCGTCTGGCAAAACACGACGTTGCCCAATATCCCGATATCGTGACGGCGGCAAAGAAGGGCGAAACTCCTTATTACACCAACTCTTCGCACCTGCCGGTGGGATATACCGAGGACATCTTTGCGGCTTTGGACGTACAGGACGAAATGCAGACGCTGTATACTTCGGGAACGGTGTTCCACGCATTCCTGGGCGAAAGACTGCCCGGTTGGAAATCGGCGATGGCTTTGGTCAGGAAGATAGCCGAAAATTACCGTCTGCCGTATTACACGCTCAGCCCGACTTATTCGGTTTGCAAAGATCACGGCTATATTTCCGGCGAAGTCTACGAATGCCCCACCTGCGGCAAAAAGACCGAAGTCTATTCCAGAATAACCGGTTATTACCGCCCCGTCCAGAATTGGAACGACGGCAAGACCCAGGAGTTCAAAGACAGGAAAGTGTACGACATCTCCAAATACAACACTCCTCAGAAGCATATCAAATTGTCGGAAAACGGCGAAGTGACCTGCTCCGGAGAAGACATCCCCGTGTTGTACACGACCGCGACCTGCCCCAACTGCAAGATGGTAAAGATGCTTTTGGACAAAGCCGCAATGCCTTATAAAGTGGTAGTCGCGGAAGAAAACAAGGATGCCTTCATCAAAAACCACGTAAAGCAGGCTCCGACGCTGATAATACCCAACGGCGACAGGTTCGAAAACGCTTCCAACATCAAAAAGTACATCGAAGAACACCGTTAAGATCTATACAACAATAAACGGGGCGGCGGCAGGATAACTGACGCCACCCCCTTTTTATGAGGACGGATATGAAAAAATACGACATCATCGTGATCGGAGCCGGAACGGCGGGTATGACCGCGGCGATATACGCGCTGCGCGGCGGCAAAAAGACGCTTGTGTTGGAACGCGAAAACATCGGCGGACAGATAGCTCTGTCCCCGAAAGTACAGAATATTCCGTCCATAGAAGAAATTTCGGGCGGCGAATTCGCCGACAGACTTTTTTCCCAGATCACCAAACTCGGCGCCGACTTTGAATTGGAAAATTGCCTTAAAATAGAAAAAGAAGGCAATATGTTTACGGTCACTACCGATTATTCCGCATACGAAGCTCCGGCGGTGATCTTGGCTTCCGGCGTCAAACACCGTCATCTGAACGTGCCCGGCGAGGAGGAATTCCTGGGCAAGGGCGTATATTATTGCGCGCTGTGCGACGGAGCTTTTTATACGGGGCAGGACGTCGCCTTGGTGGGCGACGGCAACACCGCGCTGCAATACGCGCTGTTGCTTTCGGACATAGCGGAAAAGCTGACGGTAGTGACTATGTTCGATAAATTCTTCGGCGAAAAAGCGTTGGAAGACGCACTGCGCAGCAAGAAAAACGTCGAAATCATCCCCGGCTACGTCGCAACGGAGATCCTGGGAAAGGACGGATTCGAAGGCGTGCGTTTCAAACAAACTTCCGGTGAAAAGACTTTCGATCTGAAAACCGCCGCGCTTTTCGTGGCGATAGGTCAGGTGGCGGATACCGATCTTTATAAGGATCTGGTGGAAACCGACGCGCAGGGGTTCGTAAAGACCGACGATATGATGCGCACTTCCGTTCCCGGATTGTACGCCGCCGGCGATCTGCGCGTGAAAAACGTGCGTCAGGTCACCACCGCCGCTTCGGACGGCGCCGTCGCCGCTACCGACGCCCTGAATTACATAGCCACCGTCTGACGGCTTTCTTGACGGCTTCGGAAATACCGCCTTCGGGCGGTTTTTTTATATTCAAAAACGAGTAACCTTTTATCCGTTTTTTTCATAGCGTGTAATGTAAGCGCTTCCCGCGCGGTATCCGGAGATTGCGCGTTTATATAACAAAGGTTTCCGAACAACGGTTTTCGGGAGCCTTTTTTATCATTTAACGATAAATAAGAAAAATAAATGCGAATAAGCGAAGCAGGATTTCGCGTGGCAGATAACCCTTGTAAAATCTCCGTTTATTTGGTATTATATAAAGCGGAGGCAGATATGTTTACTATACTTTTGATTGCATTGATCCGCGCGCTGAGGTTCAAACCCGAGGCTATCGAAGTAAAGCCGGCGGAAAAAGTCGAATTCGACCGCGAAAAGGCGGTCTGCGCGCTTCGGGAAATGGTTCGCATCCCCACCGTCAGCTATACCGAAACGGAAAAGGAAGACGCGGCGGCGTTCGAAGCGTTCGTGGCCAAATTGAAGGAACTTTTCCCCGAAGTACATGCACGATTGGAATCGGAGCGCGTTCCGCCCAAGGGTCTGTTATACCGCTGGCGCGGTAAAAGCCGGTCAGAGCCCACCGTTCTGATGGCGCATTACGACGTCGTGCCGGCAGACGAAAAAATGTGGTCGAAACCGCCTTTTTCGGGAATAATAGAGGGAGAAACCTTATGGGGGCGCGGCACTTTGGACACAAAGGGGACGTTAAACGGGATATTGCAGGCGGCGGAGCAGCTGCTTGCCGAAGGGTTCGTGCCCGAAAACGACATATATTTTTCCTTTGCGGGCGACGAAGAAACGCAGGGCGACAGTACTCCTAACATAGTGGCGTTGTTGGAATCGCGCGGCGTCAAACCGGCTTTGGTGGTAGACGAAGGCGGCGCTGTAGTCGAAAACGTATTCCCCGGCGTGAAAAAGAGGATTGCCGTCGTGGGCGCAGCCGAAAAAGGCGTTACGAACATACGGCTTCGCGCGCGTTCCAACGGCGGACATTCCTCGACGCCTCCGAAGCATACTCCGATAGGCGTGCTGGGCAGGGCGGCAACGCGGATAGAGGACAATCCTTTCCCGATGAGGATGACGGAGACCGTAAAGGCTATGTTCGACAAATTGGGCAGGCATTCGGTGTTCCTTTACAGGCTGATTTTTGCGAATCTGTGGCTGTTCAAGGGCGTTTTGGACGCCATAGCCAAAGCCTCCGGCGGAGAAATGAACGCGCTTTTAAGGACCACGACGGCTTTGACGACGGCAAAGGGCGCGGACGCGTACAACGTCATTCCCACCGAAGCCGAAATGACTGTAAATTCGCGCATTATCAGCGGTGAAACCCGCGAAAGCGTTGTTGAAAGGATCAAAAGCGTCATAGACGACGATTCGATAGAAGTCGAATATTTCGGCGGAGCCGAACCTTCGGTGGTTTCGCGCACGGACGTAAAGGAGTACAAGAAATTGGAAAGCGTCATAAACGAAGTTTTCCCCGACGCCGTAGTCACTCCTTATATGATGATAGCCTGTTCCGATTCCAGGCATTACGGCAGGATATCCGACCGCGTATACCGTTTTTCTGCGATGGCGATGTCCAACGAAGAAAGAAAACTCATTCACGGCAACGACGAGAGGATAACTTTCCGCGGCATTTACGAAGCCGTCGAATTCTATCTGCGGTTGATAAAGAGGTGCTGAAATGTTGTATCTGAAAGTTAAATCGGTAGCCATCCACGTCGATAAGAAGCGCGCCGAGGAATTCGTGTCGCTGTGCCGAGCGCACGCCGAAGCCTCCCGAAAGGACGAAGGCAACATAGAATTCAAAATGAAATACATCAGACTGCCCGGCGCGGTGAAGGTGACGTTTTTGGAGCTGTGGAAGGACAGGGCGTGCCTGGAAAAGCACAACGAAGCCGCAAAAGCCAGGGAACACATTGCAAAAATAAACGAAATTCGCGATTACCGCGAGGTAATAGAACGCGAAACGGAGGATTAAATGCTGTCAAGCAAGGAAAGAAGCAAACTTATGAGTATCGCCGCCCCGGAGGAGGCGATCTTTCAGATAGGGAAAGGCGGAGTAAGCGAACAGATGCTGTCGGAACTTTCCGACGCGCTGAACGCCAGGGAGCTGATAAAGATTACGGTCCTGCCTGCCGCCGGGATCTCCGCAAAGGATCTGATAACGGAACTCGCGGCGGATCTGAACGCCGAACCCGTCCGCGCGATCGGCAGAAAGATAATCCTGTACCGCCGTCCGAAGGACCCGTCCAAAGCCAGAATAAAACTGTAGATCCGGCAGAAAATAAAATCGGCTGTCCTCCCGTATTTTGCCGAGGCGTTCGGGAAGACAGCCGTTTTTTTATACCCGTACAGAGTCGTTATTTTGAATTTCCGTTTCCGGGAAATTCGTTATTGTTTTGGTCGGAATCCGCGGTTTGGGGCTCCTTATCCGCGGTTTCGGTATCCGCAACTGTTTTATTTTCGGAATCGTTTTTTTCTGCGGGGACTCTGCGGTCCACCAGGCGTGGCAGCAGTTCCTCATTGATTTTCGGGCATTTGAAGTAACTGATAATGACGGTTACCGCGATTATGACGGTGCCCAGAGTGGCGATCAGCAGATCGTACATCGTGTCGTAAATTCCGATATCCAGATATCCGTTTTCGATGACGTATTTATCGGCTCCGCCGTTATAGAAAACCCAAGTTTCGGTAATGTCGTTCAGGATCACGGGATCGGTCTGGTTGCCTGCCAGCAGATAACTTTCTATCTTATCGACGTAGGTATCCTGCAACATATCGAAGTGCATTGTTTCGACGGCCAGGAACTCTACGAATTCCCAAAGTACGCCGATCATAAAACAGAAAGCCACGCTGAAAAGTATCTTGGAAAAGAAAAGTTTCGTCGATCTGTCGGTGCCGAACAGCTTTTCCGCCAACATAAATCCGAGGCAGAACAGCAGTGCGCCCGTAATGGCGTGGACTATGACGTCGGAAGCCGGGATTATGCTGTAGACGTTATAGCAGGGGCCTACTATACCTCCGACGGTGGCGATGATGATTATGAAAACCAGGATATTTCCGCAATGGAAACCGATCAGATACTCTACCGGGAACAGCGCCACCACGAAAAGCGGCATGCCTATGCACAGGAAAAAGTCTCTCAGGCGTTCCGGCAGCATCGTGGCGAAGTATATCGCCGAGCCGAGGCAGAACAGAAAAAACACCGCCAACATCACCGTAAAGGGCACGTTTTTCAGGCGATCTTTCAGATAAACTTTAAACGGGATCTTCTTCATAGCAACCTCCGAAGCGTTTCATCTGCCCGAAATTTTCGGGTAAACCGTATTTGCCTAAAGTGTATATAACCGATTTTATTGCTTTTCCGTTTCTTCCGTCTTCCGATCGGCGTCGGAGCTTCTTTTTCCTTCGGCTGCCGCGTCGGCGGTGACGGTCGCTTCCGCGGTTTCCGTTGCGTCGGCGGTGACGGTCGCTTCCGCGGTTTC
>CALVXZ010000047.1 GCA_944371785.1 uncultured Clostridia bacterium
GCCAACAGGATTATGAATTTCGCGCTCATAATGTCTTTCAATCCCATCGTCACCGCGTGGGTGGGGACTTTGTCGATATCGTTATCGAAAAATCTTGCGTTGTCTTTGCGGGTGCCTTCCTTCAGACGAACGACGTGGGTGTGCGAATCGAACGGAGTGCTCGGTTCGTTGAACGCGATATGGCCGTTGGATCCGATGCCCAGGATCTGGACGTCCGCGGGGTGGCTTGCGATGAACGCCGTGTATTCGTCGGCGGCTTTTTGAAGGTCCGCGCTGAGCCCGTCGGGGACGTGGGTGTTTTTCTTGTCGATATCGATCTCGTCGAACAGATTGCGGTTCATAAAGCTGCGGTAGCTTTCGGGATGGGTCACCGGCAATCCGACGTATTCGTCCAGATTGATGCTGGTCATATTTTTGAAACTTATTTTGCCGGCTTTGCAATCCGCTATCATAAGTTTGTACAGACCTACGGGAGTGGAACCGGTGGCAAGTCCTAAAACCGCGTCGGGTTTTTCGATCAGCACTTTTTTCATCGCCTCGTAGGCTTTCGAACACATTTCGTTATAATCCTTCGCTTGAACAACTATCATACGATCACCTCGGATAATTATATTCTGTTTGTTTTGATTCTACCACATTCGGTTGCGCGTTGCAAACGGAAAAGGCTTTGCGCTCCGGTTTTTACGAACCGCAGGGAAGTTTACGTTTCAGCTTTTATTTTTCTGCAGCCGCAGATCCCGTCCGCCTATCTTCAGCACCTTTGCGTTGTCGGCGTCCATCAGCCTGGAGAATATGCGGTCCGTGTATCGGTTCCGCAATTCTTTTTCGCCCAGGTTCGTGGTGATTATCACGGGGGCAACGCGTTCCGTCAGCAGGATGTACAGGTAATTTACGGTTACGTTATTCAATAAGGTTTCCGCGCCCAGGTCGTCTATCACCAAAAGATCCGCCTCGAACAGGGGACGGAAGATCTCCGGTTTCGATTGCAGTTCGGCAAGGTGATATTTCAAAAACATATCGTTTAATTTGTTCGCGCCCAAAAACAGCACCGAATACCCTTTCCTCATCAACGCCGCCGAAACCGCTCCCGCGGCAAAACTTTTACCAACGCCCACCGCGCCGGTCAGCATATATATCTTTTTGACTTCCGGGAAACTGTCGGCATAGCGCGTCAGGAGCTTGTACAGCGCGGAATGTTCTTTGTCCGCCGCGGCGTCGGCGCGCAGGAGCTCCTCCGGAGTCATACCGTTTCCCGGCAGATCGGCGTCTTCGCGTATCAGCCGGTAGATCAATTCGGTAAGACAGCGGCAGTCGCCGGAATCGGTGACGCCGGTGTCGCCGCAGACGGGACAGCGGTATTTCGGACGCAGGTCTTCCGATGAAAAACCAAGCTCTTTCATACGCTGTTCGCGCCGTGCGCAGAGTTCCGAATATTTCGATTCCAGGCTACCCGTATCCTGATTCAGGGAGCCCAAACGCTCCTTTTCGAACGCAAGCTTTCGGCATTCGGAATACAGGCGCGCAAATTCGGGATCGGACAGCATCCGCTCCAGGTTGCATCTTGCCGCTTCTTCGGCGGCTTCCTTTCGGTCGCGTAAAATTTTATAAGCCAGAACTCGCGGATTCATCTTTCGGCAGTCCTTTTCAAATATCTTCGTCGTCGGGGTCCAATTCGTCCAGGGAACGGAACGCGCCCCTCAATTCCTCTTCGGAATAATTCTGCCTGATCAGCTTATCCGATTGCGTCTTCGGACGGTCGGACGCGAAAAAGGCTTCGGCTTCCTCCGCGGAGGAAATGCCGTTGTCTTTGAATATCAACAGGATCTTATTGATATAACTCATCGGGAAGGGCTTCCCGGCGGCTTTTGCGGCAACCGCCAGCACCGTTTCGTGTTCGAAGCCCCACAGTTCGGTGAAGGTGCGGTAAAAATCGCGGTCGCGCGAAGAGACCAACGGCTCCGCGCCGGCGGCTTCTTTTATTTCGCGGATCTTTTGATCCAACGCCGCCTGCTGTTTTATGTAGGAATCTATCGCCGATTGCGTCACCAGCCCCAATTTATACAGCTTTTCGACGTAAACGTTCATATTTTCCAAAGTTTTTATGTTGCGGCGGAAGCAGAATCTGGAAAGTTCCCTTAACGCTTCGGGCTCGAATCCGAACGAAAGCCACGGATTGACGTAAGTTTCGGTCACCGCGTCCAGCGACGGGTAATAGGCGCCCAGGTTATGCACGACGTCGGCTGCCAGCGCGTTCAATTCGTCCTTTCTTTTCCGGTAATCCGCCACTTCCGCGGCGGTCAGAGCTCCGGCGGAGCGCAGTTCTTCCATAAACTTGGTCAGTTTACGCATGCCGCCCTTGTTTTTGCAATATCTTGCCGCCTGCAACACCGCGTCGGGGCGGAAAGAACATTCCTTCGTCCAATACAGATAAGTGTTCTTGTCCTCGAAAGAGGGCTCCGATTTGAGTCCCAACGCCTTGAACAGCAAACGCATATCTTCCGAACCGCGTTCCATTTCACTGATCTTTGCGTTGACGGCTTCCTCCGTGGAGGCGCCTTCCTTTGCCCAATTTGCGGCTACGGAAAGAACGTATGCGGTGGAGGCTTTGCCTCTTTCGATGCAATATCCGGCGATCAGCAGCATCGCGTTGGGATCGATTTTATAACGGCGTATCACCTCGATATATCTGACGATATCGCCGACGGGGAGTTCTCTTTCGCCGAAGACTCTGCGGAGTTCGTCCACGAAATCGGAATATTCCCTGGCGTTATACCGAATTTCCTTTGTTACGGGAGCCGTCACCGAATTGTAAACCACGGTGGGAGGAGCGTCCGCGGTCAGCGTCACCAGCCCCTGATCCTCCCAATATGCGAAAGCGTCCGAAACTCTTTCTTCGGTCAGCCTCAGCCCCAGGGCGATCTTCTGAGTGTCGCCGCCGCCGCTTGCGGCAAGGTAAAGCCCGTACAGATAAATTTTCACGTCGGTTCCGTCGGCGTCGGGAAGGTACCTGGACAGAAACAGGTTGTCCAATTCGGTACGACCTTCCTTCAAATATTCGCCTCCGAGTCTGATTTCGCTCATGTCCTCTCCGATTTTCGGCGAACGCAATTTTTTCGCCGATAGGTATTGCAATATAATATTTTAAGTTGTATAATAAATCCGTACAACCCGCTATATGCCGCGTCCCGGATATATACACTATATCACAATCGGAGCGGCTGCGCCACCGAAAATTAGATTTTGTTTCGGATTTTGAAACGGCAAAGACGGGAAGTGCCGAAAACCGGAGGAGAAAATGAAACTCAACAATTTGACGATCCTTGGCAACAACCGCGAAAAGGCGATAGATTTCGGCAACAAAGTTGCCGGAGCCGTCATAGTAGCTGATACCGACATCGAATTAGTACGCGACTCGTTGGCGTTTGCGTTTTACGGCGCCGGCGCGGATGCGTTCAAGGGCGCCGAAATACGTCTTTCGTTTTCCGTGGACGACAGCGACTATCTGCTGTCGCGTTCCATAGAGGAAATGCCGGACGGCGCGGACAAAGAAACGGTGTTGCTGACTTCCGTCGATTCAAAGACGGTTTACGCCGACGACGCCGAGGGCATGGCGGCATTCGTCGCCGATAAAGTCGGATTGGACGCCGGCGGATTTATGAAACTTGCCGTTCTGGACAGGGCGCTTACCGCTCCGCTGACCTCCGACACCGTGACGCGCGAAAGTTTCGTCGCGGAAATGATGGCGGATTTCGCCACTTCGGAAAAGGTCATGGCGAAATATTCGGCGATGAAACAGAGCGAAGCCGCTTTGATGGAAAGGATCGAGGCGGTCGAACCGGTGACCAGGGACGAACTGAAACAACAGCAGATGGTCGCCGAATCCGACAGAATAGCGTTGGACGAAATACGCGCCAGGCTGGACGCCGTGGGGCTGGAGCTGCAATTTGCCGAAAAATACCGCGAGGAGCTGAACGATTATAACGAAGCCGTCGAAAAATTGGACAAGCTGGCGGCAAGGAACGAAGACATGGCGGAGCTGGCTTCCAGGGCGGCGAATTCCGAAGCCGTTTCCGAACTTTCCAAAGTATTCACGGTATACGAAGAATCCAAAGCCGCGCTGCAAAACGAAAAGGAAGCCATCGAGCTTGAGGAAAAGGCTCAGGAAGAACGCGAGGAGCGCGTAAAATCGGGCGAAACCTCTCTGAACGCCGTAAGCAAGGATTATATGGCGGCGTCGATACGCGCCGACGAATTGGGAAAGGCGATTTTCGCGGAGCTGAAAACGCTTTCGGAAGATCCTCAAAGCTTTAAAATGGGCAAGCTGGTCGATTCCTATTATGCTGGATTCGAACCGCGCAAGCAGGAACTGACGAAAGAGGCGGAAAGCCTGACCAAGGAACTGAAGGCTCTGGACGACCGTTCCAAGGAAATACGCGACAGGATCTCCGAGATCCGCGTCAGCGCGGAATACAGACGCGCCGTACAGGAAGGCGCCGTTTACGAAGAATCTTTGGCAAGGATGTCGGTGGAAAACGACGATTCTTTGAAACGCACTGAAATTTACGAAAAACAGCTTGCCGAATTGAAAGAAAAGAAAACGGGCGCGGGCGGCGGCCTGAACGCCGTCAGAAAACGCCTCGACGCGTTGAAAAAACAGATCTGCGGAAAATACGCGACCGTGGAAGACGCGGTAAACGCCCAGGTCTATTATAAACAGATGATCTATTACAAGCACCTTTTCGTGTCGGACAACGAAGTCGAACTGAAGGCGGTGGAAGAAAAAATCGCCGGCGTAAAATACGCGTCCGACAACTATGCGGAAAGGCTGCAGAAAATGCGCGCAAACCGCGACGAGGTCAAAGCCCACAAAGCAAAGCTGGAAGAAAAACTCAACCTGCTGAACGAAAAGCTGACCGAATATATGAGCTTCAACCGACTGCGCGAAATAGCTTCCGAAGTCGAATACGGCAGTCACTGCCCCGTCTGCGACGGATTCGTGACCTACAAGAAGGAACTTCCCATACGCGACACGAAGGCTTTGGACGACCGCATAAAAGCCGTGGAGGCGGAGATCAAAAAAGATTCCGACGCCGTGGCGGAGGCAGAATCCAACATCGGTCAACTTGCCGCCGCGACAAAGGTCAGCGCCGAATATCTTGAAAACCTTGTCGCCGTAAAGGACGCCAAACAGGCGGCGATAGACGGCGTTCTGAAAGAGTATTCCGTAAACAGCATCGCCGAATTGTTCGCCCTGGCGGAAAAGGCGGTGAAAGAGGGCAACGAACTGACCGTGAAAGTCGACGATTACCGCAAACTTTCGGGCGAGTTCGAAAAACTGAAAGACGAAGTCGCTTTGATAGACGGCGAGATAGAACGTATCGGCAACGAGCTGCTGCCCGCCGAATGGCAGTACAGGGACGAAATATCCAAAGAAGTCGCCGAGATCGAAAAACTGTACGTTGCCTGCAACGTCCATTTCAACGGCGAAAGCGCTTCGGAACTGCTGAAGAAGCTGGAGATCGTGGACGAAGAATACGAAAAGCTGGAAGACGAATTGGAAGCCAACCGCACTCACGCCGCGATGATAGCCGACAATCTGACCGAAGTCAATTCGGAACTGTTCGCTTTGGAAAACCGCACCGTTCCCGTAACGGTAGACGGCAAGGAGCTGACTTACAAGGAAGTCGTCGCAAAGGCGGAAGCCGATTATCTGAAGGCTCTGACGGAAGAATACGAGGCGGCGAGTGAAGCCAAAGAAAACGCCAAAGTTTTCATACAGGCTACGCGCTCCGTCGTCGAAGAAGCCAAAAAGGCGGCGAACGAAGGCGAAAGCAAGCTTATCGCGATGCGTGCGCGTTACGAAGGCAGCGAACGCACTCATAACGAACTTTACAGCGATTACATTCCGCGCTTCCACGGCATAGGTCTGTTCACCCTGGCGGATATCGAAAGGCTGACGATGAGCGAGGAAGAACTCAACCAAGCGCGCGAAGCGCTGTTCAAATACGACGAGGAAGTCGTCGGCACAAAGGAAGCCGTCAACGTATACAAACAGGGTATCGACGAACACGCGGGCTATTATGAAAACTACGATAACAACATCGCCCGCCGCGACGCGCTGAAGAAGGAAGAAGAAGCCGCGATAATGAAACTCGGCGCTTCGATCTCCTTGCGCGCGGATATGGAAGAACGCTATAACGAGCTGGTGGAACTCAACAGACAGCTGGCGTATCTGCAAGCCAGGATAAAGGGCATAGACGACCTTTCGGCGGCGATAAAAGAGGGCGCGATATTGGCTTCCGACCTTGCCGAGCTGATAGCCGCACGCCTGGACGAAACGGTAAGATATATCTCTCAGAACCGTTATGCCACGGCAAGGGACGACAGCGGCGCGATCAGATTGGTGCTGACGGGCGGAAAGGGCAAGATCCGTTACGACAAGCCCACGCGCGAAGAAGCCGCGCTTTTGCCGCTGGCTGCCTCGGCGTCGTTCTTTGAAGTTATGTGCGCGCTGCTTGCCGGCGATATCGTGCCGCTGATCGAGATCGGCACCGAAGAATGCGACAAGCAATCGCTGACGCCGCTGGTGGAATACGCAAAAGAACACGACGTGGCGGTATTCCCCGATGACGACGCGCTGTTCTTCCGCGCGGTTTCCAAAATCAACATCTAGGAAACACGGGACCGTAACTTTTACGGACCCTGAAAAAAAGTAATTTGAAAGGCGCATCCGGATGCGCCTTTTTCAATGTCCGCTAAACGGGAAAACGGGGGAGCCGCGATATAAAAAGATAAAAAAAGACGGCTCAGAAGTGGAATTTGCGTTTCAATTCGCCGATTATTGTCTTTGCCTTGAAAGCAATCGTTCCTATGATGACCGCCAAGCCTATGACCATGGTGATCAGCGAAAGGATGAAACTGCGGTATTCGTGGATTATGACCAACGCCAAAAACGGAATCGAGCACATGAACGCCACGGTGATAATGTTCAAAAGATACCTGTTCGGGCGTTTGAAGTTGATTATCAGGAAAACGGCTATGGCTATCGTGGAAACGAGGTACAGCACAGGCAGCAGATATTCGAAAATTATCACCGGTTCAGGCAGCACCGAACGCAGAGAATATATGACTATCGTCAGTATCAGCGCGTGCGCCGTGACCTTTTGAGGGAAGTATTCGCCGCTGCGGATCACCAGCCTGAAAAGTATGTAAAAATACAGCAGGACGGTGATAGTGATCCACGAAAATCTGA
The DNA here is from genome assembly GCA_944371785.1 of uncultured Clostridia bacterium. Lineage (GTDB taxonomy): Bacteria > Bacillota > Clostridia > Christensenellales > DTU072 > Stercoripulliclostridium_A. Next base: position 7,253 of record CALVXZ010000047.1, read on the forward strand.
CCGATCGAGTCAGCGCAAGTTCCGCGATCACGAACGACACCGACAGACACAGCCAGGAATACAGATAGATTTTATCGAAAAGATTGCCCGAAAGAGGGGGCAGATCGCCGCGCGGAGGATAGGCGCGCGCCGTACGCTTTATGTCGTCGCCGGAGTTGCCGACGTCCGTCAAACGGGTGTGGCACAGCGGACAGACTTCCGTTCGCGTGGAAATATCGACATTGCAATACGGACAGCGCAGCATCTTCAGATCTTCTTGATTTTTACTCCCCCGGGAACGTCGGTCACGGAATAACCCATTGCCGTGATCTTGTTGCGGAGTTCGTCGGCAAGCGCGTAGTTTTTAGCTTTTTTCGCCGCCGTTCTTTCGTCGGAAAGCGCGATTATTTCCGCAGGGACGGCTTCTTCTTCGGCAGGTTCCGCCAAAGCCGCCTTGTTCAGATCCAACCCGAAAATCGAATCGAATTCGTTTGCGAGTTCGTAAATATCTTTCGATTTAGGTTCCTTAATAGCGGTAAACAGTATCCCTAAAGCCAAAGGAACGTTCATATCGTCTTCGATGGCTTTTTTGAAATCTTCGCGGTAGGAATCCAATTTTTCCACGGGGATCCGGTTGCTTCCTTCGGCGTGTTCCTTCAATTGCGCGTTCAGGCGCGCGCGGCTGGTTTTGGCTGCGTCCAAGCCCTCGAACGTGAAATTCAGTTTCTTCCTGTAATGGGTGTTCAGACAGAAGAATCTGAAATCCAACGGATGATAACCGCGCTTTTCTAGGTCGGCTACGGTATAGGTGTTCCCCAACGATTTGGACATTTTGCCGCCGTCCACCAACATAAATTCGCCGTGCATCCAAAACCTTACGCTCTGTTTTCCGGTAAGCGATTCGTTCTGTGCGATCTCGTTTTCGTGGTGGATCGGAATATGGTCGACGCCGCCGGAATGGATATCGAAAGTATCGCCCAGATATTTTTTGCTCATTGCCGAACATTCGATGTGCCATCCGGGGTAGCCTTTGCCCCACGGGCTGTCCCATTGCATGATGTGTCTGGGATCGGCTTTTTTCCACAGCGCGAAGTCGGCGGGGTGATGCTTTTCGGAATTGACCTCGACTCTGGCGCCCGCCAGCTGATCGTCCAGATTCGCGCCCGACAGGCAGCCGTACCCGGGGAATTTGGCGATATCGAAATATATACCGTCCGAAGTTTCGTAGCTGAAGCCCGCATCTTCCAGCGCCTGGACGTAAGCTATCATTTCGGGGATATGATCCGTGGCTTTGGCGATGATCTCCGGCACGCCGATATTCAGCTTTTTCAGGTCCTCGAAAAAGACTTTGGCGTATTTTTCGGCTATTTCCCAAGGCGAAAGTTTCTGTTCGCGTGCGGCGACAGCCATTTTGTCTTCGCCGTCGTCGGAATCCGCCATCAGATGCCCGACGTCGGTGATATTCATAACGCCCTTTATCTTATATCCTTCGAAACGCAGCGTCCTGCGGATAAGGTCCATAAAGATATACGTCCTGAGGTTTCCTATATGCGCGTAATTATATACGGTAGGTCCGCAGGAATACATTCTGACGGTGTTGCCGTCCAACGGCGTAAAATCTTCTTTTTTTCTGGTTAAAGTGTTGTAAAAACGTAACATATTATCTCCATTTGCCTTTACTGAGCGTTTACCTTCCGTTGTTTTCGGATCGGTCGTCGCAGTGACGGTCGCTTAGCGGGATGTGCGGTTCTATTTCGTTGGATATCGAATATTTGCAGGCGTTTACTCCCAGCTTGTCTTCCAACGCGCCGATACGTTTGTTCAGCCTGGCGATCTCTTCCAACATCGGGTCGGGAAGTTTCTGGTTCAGGTCGCCGACGCGTTCGCCGAACATCCTGACGACTCTGCCGGGAACGCCGACGATCGTGGAATGAGGGGGTACGTCTTTCAAAACGACGGAGCCCGCGCCTATCTTTGAAAAATCTCCCACCGTGACCGGGCCCAGGACTTTGGCGCCCGCGCTGATCATTACGTTGTTTCCGATAGTGGGGTGACGCTTGCCGACGTCCTTGCCGGTACCGCCCAGGGTAACTCCCTGATAGATGGTCACGTTGTCGCCGATCTCCGAAGTTTCGCCGATGACTACGCCCGAACCGTGATCGATGAATATCCCGGAGCCTATTTTTGCGCCGGGGTGTATCTCTATACCCGTTTTTTTACGGGCGCGTTGGCTGATCATTCTTGCGATAAGATAATGACCGCGGACGTGAAAAGCGTGCGCTATACGGTATAAATACAGCGCTTTGACGCCGGGATAGGTCAGCAGGACCTCCCATTTGCTTTTTGCCGCGGGGTCGTTTGCCATCGCCGCGGCGATATCCAATTTCAAGTGCTTAAACATATTTTTCGTATTCTATTATGAAAAAAGCCCGTTTATAATCGTCGGAGCTTTTTTCGCGGATGATTCAGTGTGCAATCCGGGCGCAGAAATTCCTCAGCGTTTCGGCAACCTGGAAGTCTGCGGCGAACGGGATCCCGCCATAGCGACTTTGCCTTTGGTTTTTGACATCGCGTGCTTGTCGCCGGGCTGTCCGGACTTGGTGGGCTTCGTGTTGCCTGCATAGGTATGCGGCTTGTTGCCCTTCGGGACGAAGGTGACGTTCTGTGCCGGGCGGTTGCGGAATACCAGCGGCATCAACGCGACTACGAACGGTATTACGGCAAGGATCGGGAACAGCATATTGATGCAGCTAAACGCGGCGTTGGGTACCGGGGCGCCGGACGCGTCTACCAACTCCGCAGAAATGAAGTAGTTCCAATTCGTGGAGAAGTAGTTCGTAAACGCCGTTTGCACCGCCTCGCCGCTAAGTGCGTCGAGTTCGACGAAAGCAGGGCATATTGCCGTCAGCAGCAGACAAATCAGAATCAGTATCGGCAGGACGTGCAGTCTTCTGGAAGTGTAGCTGAACAGTCTGCCGATGTTCATTACGAGTTCCACCGCCGAAAGCAGGATAGTCAGAACCAGGAATATTATAGTGCCGTATGTGGCGATATGCCTTACGATATTCAGACCGTTCAGATCTCCGTTCTCGTCGCGTTCGATGACGATATCGTCGGCGCGGTCGCGGATAAAGCGGACGTAATACCAGCTGGGTCCCTGCATTTCGTCAAGGTTTTCGATGACGTCGATTTTGTTTTCGCTCATCATCGGGGTGCGGAACAACGCTTTTATGACGTCATAGACGGTGACGTCTATGGAGTTCATATCCAGGTCTTCGTACAGCCATACCGTATCGGGGTAGTAGTTTTCGGATTTATCTTCCCAGCGCTGTCCGTAGGGGGTCGCCTGGGAAGGATCGGTAAACGTACCGGACGGCCAGTTGCCGTCGTTGGGGACTTCGAAGTCCATTTCGTTCGGTCCCAACCTTATGTAGCCGATCGAGGTCAGCGACAGACGCATTCCGGTCATATTATAGAAGTTGTCGTTGATGGAATTGATCGTGTCGGCGGAGAGGAAGGAGCTGCAGAACAGCGCCACCAACAGCAGTCCCGTCAGTATCAGCATCACCAAAGGACAAGCCGCTCCGAAATATCTGGTTTTGGTAAAGTAGGATTCGAAATCGAAATCGATGCCGGCGTAGGCGTCGGCGTATCTGCCCAAAGCTTTTTCGCGTTTTTGGCGTTGGACGGTGTTGTAATCGGAATGCGTTTTCATTTCCGCCGCGAGGATGTTCGCGTCGTAATCTCCGCGTTCCACTTTATCCAGAAGCTTTTTGTACTCTGCGCGAGTTTTTCTGAGCTTGGCGCGCGCATAAGGGGAATCGGATTCGTGAATTTCCCACTTTATTTCGTGTATTTTACGCTTCAGCAAATCGACCAGAACGGCTTCGTCCCGTTCCGTCCATTTCGCCGTAAACATTTTGTTTGTCGTCAGCGGTGCCTGAGCCATTATATGTCCTCCTGTCACTCGTCTATGCGTGCGCACGTCAGATCGGGCGCGCAGGCATATACACATATACATTATATAATAGCTTC
>CALVXZ010000048.1 GCA_944371785.1 uncultured Clostridia bacterium
ATAGACGAACTCGATCTGGGTTACGGTCAGGCAGGCACCCAGGAACTGCAATTGGTCATCGATCCGATGAATCCGATAATTCCCGAACGCGCGGAAGCTTTCGGTACCGTGCAGGGGACTGCGAACGCCGGCGACAGCGAATTGCGTTCCGTAGGCGAAGTCGCGATAACCTGGCTGCCGATGGACGACGGTACGCTGATAACCGACTGTCCTTTGGGCGGCGGCACCAGGACGTTTACGATGCAAGTCGTAACTACCGCCGGTTACGTCAGTCAGGACGCCGTGTTTACCGTCAACGTCACATATCTTAACAGGGTACCGACGGCATTCTCGACGGAATCCGGCAATTATTCCAGCGCGCAGCAGACGGGCGGATATTATCCGTTGATGATCACCGATGGGGGTTCGAGGAAATACTACTTCACTTTGGATCCCACGAACCAGAACCTGTTTACGACGGACGCGACGAAAGTCAATACGTTCTATCTCAGCGTGGACAATTCGACTTATCTGAACTCCATGTACCTGCTGCCCGACAGCATCAGAGTGCAGTTCGCAAACGATTACGCCGAGGGCTCCATAGCCGAAATCGGAGTTTTGAAATTGGGAACGGAGATCGAATTGTACGACATCGATTGGCTGATAGTCCGCGATTGCGATTCCGATACTCCGGACAGATACCGCGACATCAACCTTGCCGGCACCGACGTTTTGGGCGGCATAACCGCCAAACCCAGAAGGTTTATGATCAAATACTATTCCGAGGACACCGACGGCAACGTGACCGAATGCATCGCGGGTCCGTTCGATTATTTCACCGACGATTCTCTGTTGGGTATCAATTACGAACTGCAATTGGAAACGCCCGACAGACAGATCAGAGCGACTTCGATCTCCTCGGCTTTCAGCACCGCGGAAGGGTTGTTCTATCAGCGCGCGTTCGACGAATACTATATCGATCCGTACGACATTTCCTTCCCCTCCACGATCACCGTAACTTTCGGTACGGGTACGGGCGCGTATGACAGGACGTATACCGACGTCGTATGGACTTACGACGAAAGCTATATGGAAGATCCCAGCGTTGTAACGGGGTTGGAAGACGGCAATCCGCTGCCCGACGACAGCATACTGCACAGGGTCGAAGCGTTTATGAGCGTCTACGGCACGACGCTGATGGTTTCCTTCCCGGTACGTCACAGGCATATCGCGGAAACCACCGTGGATACGGGCGAAGGCGAAACAACCGTACCGATGAGCGGCGGTACGATTTACGTACTGCAGGGCGTGCCTTTGGCGGAACAGTTGCCGGATAAGCTGTATTACGAATTCGAATACACCAACGGTAACGAGATCGCGGGCGTGCCGCTGCAATTTACCTCGTCCACCGTCGATCAGCTCAGCACCGACGTGGCGGGCACCGTCCACAGCAACGTCGAAGGGCAGTTGGGGATCAACAAAGGCAACATCCGCTTTACGATAATCGTCGTCGATCCGAAGCTGTATTCCACGGAACTCGAAGGCGACGGCGTTTATTACGACGGCGCGTTCGAATACGATTCCATTCCCGTTGCGGTGACGATAAACGGCGCATATCTGCCCGGACCCGAACAACAGATCCTGCCCGACAAGATCATAATCGGCGACGGAGTTTATTGGGATATCGATTCGATAGAATACGTTACTTCCGCAGATAATCCGCATGCGGTCATACATTGCAGCTACAGGTTCACTTCGTCCACCGACAACGACAGACTGTACGGCGATATCAACGGTTCCGACAGGCTGACGATACAATTCGAAGTGCCGCTGAGGACTTACGTCTACACCTCCGTACAGGATTCATCCGCGGTGCTTAGGAACGTGTCCTATATGGACGGAATACCTTACATAGAGATACCTTTGGGTTCCCGTTTAACGGCGGATATGTTACCCAAAGCCTCGGGAAGAGAGATTTATCCGTTGTGGGATACTACCGGAGTCAACCAGAACCTTGCGGGTACTTACTATGCCGAATATTCGTACCTAAACGTCTATAACGAAACTCTGACGGGCTCTTTGATGATAATCATCGGAAAGAGGGAATTCACTTCCGAACAGTTCGAATTCGTCCCGATCATCGGCGAAGATACGATAGACTTTTTAAATCACGAATATATGGACGGGGAACTGAACATCGAAGATTACGTGGAGATCTCGGAAACCTTCCTGCGCTCCGACGGCAGCCTGGGATATCCGGAAGGCTACTCCGTGACGTATTCGATTAACGGCGGCATAACCTGGCAGACTAGCCAACCCATAAACGTGGGCGAATACCTGGTCAGGATAACGATGGAAGATTACAACTATACGGGCTACCTGACTTTCGAAAAGGTCATAACCGCCAGGAACGTGTACGTCGAAGACAACATCTACTACGTCGATCCCGACGGTATAGAAATGAACAACCGTTGGGAATACGTTTACGACGGCGAAGGGCACGCGCCCTCCGTAGCCGGTGTACCGGAAGGATTGTCGAGGCAGATAATGTTTGCCGATTACGTTCCTTCGCTTTCCGACGCCGGACACGATTTCTCTTCGCAGACGATGCCCAGGGCAGCCGGCGAGTACCTGATGCGCGTGACGTTCGACGAAGAACAGACCAATTACAACGTCATCGGCAATACGTCGGTATTCTATGTCAGGATCAGGATCAATCCCGCTACGATAGACGAAACCACCGTTGAGATCGAGGAGGAGCTTGAATACAACGGCACCGAACGCGACGCCGTGATCAGCGGATTGCCCGCAGGCGTGGCGTCCGTGGTCTATTATTATACCGACAGCAACGGCAATCCGCTGACGGGCGGAAAACCCAGAAACGTCGGAACGTATAACGTCAGCGTCACGATAAACGGCGGCAACAACTATAACGATTATTATATGTCCGGCACGTTTACGATCGTTCCGAGAGAAATAATCATCAGCATCGGCAGGATCAGAAGCGAATACCTCAGCGAGATCCAACCTTACGATTCCGCGCTGAGGATACTTTACGCCGACGATCAGAGCCTGCCCGGTCTGGTGGGCGACGAGCTGGCGAAGGTGAACGCGCCTGAAGGATCGCCTGTGGGCTATGTCGGAACGGCGTTTTCGACCATCTTCCCCGGGATCGGCATCATGCCGATAATCGGCGGCGTGGCGGGGGAGATGAATTCGCTGTTTATGGTGGACGAATACGAACTCGATATGGTAGGCGAATGGACCGACGACAACTACACGCCTACGTTCACGGAAGAAATCGGCGCGGATGGCGTCAGCTATCACGGCATTTACGAAATAGCCGCCGTGTTGCAGGGTTCTCTCGTGATCTCCGACTACAAAATGTTGCAGGACTTTGTCGGAAGGTTGACGGACGGAGACACCGCAAGGTGGTATCTGATGCCCGGCGATTACCGTTCGGTAACCATCGAGGCAAAAGCCAATATCTCCATAATCGGTTCTTACGAATTTGTCGACGGCGAGCCGGAGATAGCCGTAAACTTCGACAAGATCGTCATAAACGGCGGCACGGTGCTTTTGGATATCCTCAGCTTTAACGCGGCGGCGAATACCGATAACGTCTATGTCGGCAAGGACGCTACCGTGACCGTCAGCCGTTCGGAATTCGTTTACGAAGGTCAGCAAAAGCTCAGCGGCTCCACGGCGATCCACGCCGCAGACGGTTCAAAGACCGCGCTGACGATTTCCGAAGTTACCGTCATAGGATATTCTTCGGCGGTGTCCGTGGATTCCGGCAACGTTTCCGTCAGCGATTCCGAATTCGGTTCGAATATAACCGCGATAACTTCCCTGAAGGGAGCGGTATCCGTTTCGGACACCGAATTCGTCAGCAACTCGATGGCGCTGAGGATAGGCGTTTCCGATACCACTCCGGTGCTTTCGGGATGCGTGTTCCGTTCCAACGAAACGGCGATAGAAACCTTTGTTCCGTTGAGGAACGACTACGCGGCGCAGAATAAATTTATCGGAAATACGGTTACCGTATCGGAAAAATTCTAAGCCGTTTACTTGCCCGTAATAAAAAATCCGCATAGCCTATGCGGATTTTTTTATGCCGTCAAACGGTTTGTTCCGCCGGGGACAATAAAACTTTTTCAATACATCAATCAGTTGACTTAATCGCGCTTTTCAAGTATAATGTTCTAGCATAAGTTTAAATATTTATATATTTATAATTTAAACTAAACGGAAAGAACATTACTCTAGCAGGAGAAACGTATATGAAAAGAACCTATCAACCGAAAAAAAGACACAAGAAAAAAGTGCACGGCTTCCGTGAAAGAATGAGCTCCAAAGGCGGCAGAAACGTATTGTCCCGCCGCAGAAGAAAGGGCAGAGCCAATCTTTCCGCCTAAGCATGCAGGCATGTTACCGCCTGAAAAAGAACGCCAGCTTTCAATACGTTTACCGTAACGGCACCGAAATACGGGGTCCGCTGATGACGATGATATTCGTCAGTGCGCGCGGTATAAAATTAGGAGTCAGCGTTTCCAAAAAGGTGGGTAAGAGCGTCAAACGAAGCCTTGTGAAGCGGCGTATAAACAATGCGTTTTCGTGTTTTATTCCGCAGATCAAGGGCGAATACAATTATGTTTTGGTGGCGCGCGAAGGTATTGCCGAAAAGGATTTTTGGGAGATCAAATCGGCGACGGAGGCGCTGTTGAAACGTGCGGGGCACCTGTCGGAGGAGAAAGTTTGATAAAAACCGTCTGCAAAACGCTGATCTTGGGTTATAAAAAGCTGCTTTCGCCGATAATGGGCAGGGGATGCATTTATACTCCCACATGTTCTATGTACACGCTGGACGCCATAATGAAATACGGCGCGGTCAGAGGCATAGGCATGGGCGCAAGACGGATAATGCGCTGCACGCCTTTTCATAAAGGCGGTTTCGACCCCGTAAAAGAAAACTTCAAAGGAGCCGCAAAATGGACGTTATGAGTCTGGCAACGGAACTGAACCTTGTCGGGAAATTGGTATACAACGTGCTGTACGAATGGGTAGCCGGATGGGGTATCGATTCCGACCTTATCGGCGCGTTCGGCGTTACGGTCATATTGTTTACGGTGTTTCTGACGATTCTGACCATGCCGTTGGATATATGGCAGAAGCTGATCGCCAGAAGCAATTCCCGTAAGATGCGGGTGATGAAACCGGAACTCGACAAAATCAACAAACTGTACGCGGCGGACAAAAACACTTTGATGATCAAACAACGCGAGCTGTACAAAAAGTACAAATACTCGACGTTCAAAACCTGTTTGCCGATGCTTGCGACGTTCATAATATTTATGGTCGTCTTTTCGGGCTTCAACTCCGCCGTAAGATATCATAACTCCGTGGTGTACGAAGAACTCAGGGGCGTATACAACGTCGCGTTCGAGGAAGCGTATACCGCTGCGGACGCTTCAGGCGCCGACGCCACTGCGGCAAACGCCGCGGCTACGGAGGCAGCCGAACAGGCGGTATTGGACACTTACAAGCCCGAAAGTTTCCTGTTGACCACCTCCATATTTATGCCGGACACCTGGGAAGATCCCATTCCCGACGTGGCGACGTTTACGGGTACCGGGCTTGGCAGCATAGGCGTGCCGGGCACCGACGCCAGGGAATACAACGACGTCATGAAGCCGCTGATTGAAAAGTACAACTATACCGATTCCGGTAAGTCGGCGTGGAACGGCTACCTGATACTGCCGGTTCTCGTGACCGCGCTAAGCATCATCTCCTCCAAACTCATTAAACCGCCGGAACAACCGCAGGTGGCGGGACAGACGGAGGAGCAGCAAAAAGCCCAGCAATCACAGATGAAGATGATGCAATACATCATGCCCGTGATCATGGGAATATTCTCGCTGTTTTACAGCGCGGCGTTTTCGCTGTATATGTTCCTCAGGAGTTTTATGTCCTTTGCGTTCAACCTGATATGGAACATAGTCTTGAAAAAGCGCGACGCCAAACAATTGGATTACGAAATGTCCGTTACCGTTAAAAAGTAACGCGGGGTACGCAGAATGAACGAAAATTACGAAAACGATTACGACAGCTGTCCGGAAAAAGTCGGCTCCGGATCCGGCGAGGAAGCGCTCCCTTCCGAAGAAGAATGCATCCGTGCCGAGGCTAAAGTCGCCGATTTCATCGAGGGGTTATTGTCGCATATGCGCCTTCGCGCCGACGCCGAAGTAACCAGGGAAAACGAAAACATCCGCATAAAGATCGCCGGCGAGGACGCGGGCGCGATAATAGGATACCGCGGCGAAGTCCTGGACGCGGTGCAATATCTTGCGCTTTGGATAGCAAACAAGTCCGTAAAGGAATTCATCCGGGTTTCCATTGACGCCGAAGGCTACAGGCAGAGGCGCAGCGAAACTTTGAAAAATCTTGCCGCAAGGCTGGCAAGAAAAGCCGTTCGCACGGGGCGCAGAGAGGTTTTGGAACCGATGAACCCCTTCGACAGGCGCATCATCCATACGGCTTTGCACGATTTCGAGGGCGTAGAAACGGCTTCGGAAGGCGAAGGGAAAGACCGTCACGTCGTCATAATACCTAAAGTAGAACGCGCGCCCGCGCGCCCGAAGTCGGGAATCACCGAAATCGCCGACAAACGCTACGGCACGACGGCGTCGTTCCGTCAAAAGGGCGCCGGCAGAGGCAAAAGCTACGGCGCGCCGCGAAAGAAGCCTTATTAATACAATATGTCCGACGTAATTGTCGCAATTTCCACTGCGCGCGGCGAAGGCGCGGTGGGCATAGTCAGATTTTCCGGAAGCGGCGCCGATAAAGTGGCGTCGCAGCTCTTTTATAGAAAGAATTTCGATTTTTCTACCGCAGAATCTTCCAAACTCTATTTGGGCACGGTATCCGCAGGGCGCGTTTCCGACAAGGCGTTGGCTGTGATATTCAGGGCACCGAGATCTTATACCGGCGAAGACGTGATAGAATTCCACTTACACGGCGGCAGGGTCATTACCGAAGCCGTTCTGGAAACCGCCGTATCCTTGGGTGCAAGACCCGCCGAACCGGGCGAGTTTACCAAACGCGCCTACTTAAACGGCAAGATATCGCTGTCGGCGGCGGAGGGCGTCGAAGCCATCATCTCCGCCGATTCCGAGGCGGAGGCAGTCGCCGCATACCGCGCTTTGGGCGGAGAATTGGACAGGACGATCAGATCGGCGGAGGAAATGCTGGTATCCGCCGCGGCGATGACGGACGTCGCCCTGGATTATCCGGAGGAAATGGTCGAAGACACGAAACCGCAGATTCGGGAAACCTTGATCGGGGTAAAAGGTATCCTGAATTCGTTGATCTGGACGGAGCGCGAAAGGAAAATGGTGACCGACGGGGTTTCCGTGGTTTTGGCAGGATTGGTAAACGCCGGGAAGTCTTCTTTGATGAACGCGCTGTGCGGTGCGGAGCGCGCAATAGTTACGGAATATGCCGGAACTACCCGGGACGTATTGAGGGAACGGCTCGAAATCAACGGGATAAAGGTGACTTTATCGGATACGGCGGGTATACGCGAAGGCGCGGAGGGCGCGGAAAGGATAGGTATCGAACGCGCCGAAAACGCTTATAAGGGCGCCGACCTGGTGCTGTTCGTAATGGACGGCGCGGAACCGGAATCCGACGAGGAAAGACAATTATACAATAAGATCTCCTATAGACCGAATATACGGGTGATGAATAAATGCGATTCTACCGCGTACCCTAGGAACGCCGACATAGAGGTGTCCGCAAAGACGGGCGAAAATATGCGCAGGCTGTCCGAAATGATAGCGGAAAAAGTCGGCATTGCCGGTGCGAAGACTCCGCCCCTTGTACGGGAAAGAGGGCTGCACGCCGCGAAAAAGGCGTTGGAAGCCGTCGAAGAAGCCTTGTCGGCGTTGGATAAGGCTACTCCGGATTGCCTTGCCGTCGACATAAAAGAGGCTTTGTCCGGGTTGGGCTCCATAACGGGCGAGGACGTCGGGGAAAACGTAGTGGAAGAAATCTTTTCTAAGTTTTGCGTAGGAAAATGAAAAAAGTATTTGACGCAGTGGTTATCGGCGCAGGGCATGCGGGCGTCGAGGCGGCAATGGCACTTGCAAAGTTGGGAAATCGCACGCTTTTAACGACGCTTTCCGCCGAGGCGGTGGCTTTTATGGCGTGCAATCCGAACATCGGCGGCACCGCTAAAGGGCATCTGGTAAAGGAAATCGACGCTTTGGGCGGAGTTATGGGCGAAGTCGCCGACGAAGCCGCTATCCAGGTAAGAATGCTGAACCGCGGCGGCGGCGAAGCCGTACACAGCTTGCGCGCGCAGGTCGACAAAAACCTGTATCACCGGCTGATGAAGCTCAGATGCGAATCCACGGAAGGGCTTTCCGTGTTGGAAGCCGAGGTCACCGACATCGTTTTCGACGGAAAGCGCGTGACGGGGATAATCACCGCTAACGGCGACGAAATAGCCGCAAAAGTCGTTGTCATCGCCACCGGAGTATATCTGGACGCCAGGATAATTACGGGCGGATACGAAAGGAAAACGGGTCCCGCAGGCTTTATGCGCAGCGAACGTCTTTCCGGAAACCTTTTAAAATACGGCCTGGACATCAGAAGATTCAAAACGGGCACGCCGATGAGGGTGCTGTCGCGCAGCGTCGATTACGACGAAATGGAACTGCAGCCCGGCGAAGAAGGGCTCCCCACTTTCGGAATGCTGACCGATTTTACTCCCGAAAACGATTTTCCGTGCTATCTGACCTATACCAACGCCGAAACTCACAGGATAATCCTGGAAAATCTGGACAGAGCGCCTTTGTATAACGGCTCCATTTCGGGGATAGGTCCCAGATATTGCCCGTCCATAGAAACCAAAGTGGTGCGATTCAAGGACAAGGAACGCCACCAGATCTTTGTGGAGCCGGAAGGCAAGGACACCAACGAAATGTACATTCAAGGGCTGTCTACGTCTTTACCTTTCGACGTGCAGGAACGTATGCTGCATACCGTAAAGGGTCTGACGCACGCGGAGATAACCCGTTACGGCTATGCGATAGAATACGATTGTCTGAACCCCAAATGCCTGGACGCTTCGTTGCGTATCAAAGGCTTCGAGGGTCTGTATGCGGCGGGACAGATAAACGGCAGTTCCGGATACGAGGAGGCGGCGGCGCAAGGTTTGGTCGCGGGTATCAACGCCGCGCGGTATTTGGACGGCAAAGAAGCGGTAATTTTATCCAGGCATTCTTCTTATATCGGAGTATTGATAGACGATCTGGTCACCAAAGGCACCGAGGAACCGTACAGAATGATGACTTCGCGCGCCGAATACAGATTGCACCTCAGGCAGGACAACGCCGACATAAGGCTGACGGAGTTGGGTCACGAAATAGGGCTTGCAGGCAGCGACCGTTACGAAAGACTGCTGAAAAAACGCGGCGAGATAAACGCGTTAAAGGCGCTTTTCGATAAACTGCGTTATCGCGTAACCGAACTTTCCGAACTTGGAATAGAAGTCGGTGAAACCTCAAAAGTATCGTTTACGGTAACCGAACTGATAAAAATGGGTATCGAAACGAAGGATATCCGCAAACTCATTTCCGATTCGGACGGATACATGACCGAATCCGTCGTCAGCGCGGTCATAGACGTAAAGTATTCCGGGTACCTGGAAAAAGAAGTGCGCAGAGTACAGGAAGAACGGCGATTGAACGATTACAGGATCCCCGACGGCACAGACTATTCCGCAGTGGACGGACTGAGGACGGAAGCCAGGGAAAAACTGAACGATATCCGTCCGATGACTTTGGGACAGGCGTCAAGGATCAGCGGCGTGAACTCCGCGGATATCACGGTACTTTTGATATACCTGAAAAAGAAAAGAGGCGTCTGAACGGTTTTTAAACCGCGGGATTTACCCGACGGGAAAGCCGGCGTCGGTGCGGGATATGCCGGCGCTTTTTTTTGAAACCGCTCCTCGGAAAAAAGCGTTGAATAATGTTTTAAAGCAAACCGAAATTATATTTTTTGCGCGAGATATCCGAAGCCCGATTTGTTTTTACTTTAATTTTACAATTTTGATTTTTTATCGCGTTTCGGGACGTTCGTTTAAGCAAAGACGGATAAAAACTTTCGGAAATTATGTATTTTTTAAAGATTATGTCCTTTAATTTAAAAGGTATCCGATTATCGTAAACTAACAAGATGTACGCTTTTGGGAAATAATTACTCTTTACAGGGCGTCACCGCTGTGTTATAATCGGCATAAAGTGGGTTCTGCCCGCAAAACAAATGGAGGATAATGTTAATGAAAAAAAGAATTCTTACTATAGTGTCTGTGTTGGCTCTTGCCGCGGTGTTGGTGATCTCATTGGTCGCCTGCATACCTTCCGATCCCGCGAAAGCAGAAAAAAATCTGAAAGCCGAAGGATACGATGTCGCAGTAGTCAATGCCGACGATCCATTATTGGGTCTTGGACTGCCCGACGGTTGCGTGACTTCCGTTAGCGCGTCTAAGGCGTTGAAAGGCGATTTGTTGGATTACATTGAAATTTACTATTTCGAAGACAGCGAAGCGGCTTCCGCTTATATGGATAAGAATGCCAAATGGCAGCAAGAGATCGACGAGGATCTGGCTGAACTTGAAAATGCATACAAAGAAGGCGAAATCAGCGAAAACGATTACAATTCGTGGAAAGAAATGTACGAAGGTTT
>CALVXZ010000049.1 GCA_944371785.1 uncultured Clostridia bacterium
GATTTAAAAGCCGCTTCCGGCAGATATACACCGGCATCAAAAAAGCGCACACCGCGGTATGCGCTTTTCTGTTTTCGAATACCGAAATCCGTTTCGGAACGGCGTTAAGCCCTGGACATATATTCCCCGGTACGGGTATCGACGCGGATCATATCGCCTTCGTTGATGAACAGCGGAACCTGAATGGCATAGCCGGTTTCCAGAGTGGCGCTCTTGGAACCGGGCTGAGCAGTGGCTCCGGGGATGCCGGGATCGCATTGAGTGACCTGCAAAACCACGAAGTTTTCGGGTTCTACGGAGAACGGGCTTCCTTTATAGAAAGCTACGTCGACTACGGAATCTTCCTTAATGAAGTGCAACGCGTCCTCGATAAGCTCGCGGTTCATGGGGAGCATATCGTAAGTGTCGTTGTCCATAAAATAATAAAGATCTCCGTCTGCGTAAGAATAGGTCATCTTTTTACGTTCGATATACGCCAGATCGAATTTTTCGCTGGGGTTGAACGTGCGTTCCAAAACGCTGCCGGTCATAACGTTACGCATCTTAACGCGCACGAAAGCCGCACCCTTGCCGGGTTTAACGTGTTGGAAATCGACTACGACCTGGACGGTTCCGTCCAATTCGAAAGTATCGCCTTTTCTGAGATCTCCTGCCAATCTGTTTGCCATAAATTGCCTCCGCAGTATTATTCCTATACTATTATTAAATTTTCGGGAGAGTTTGTCAAGTTTTCGACGCCCGATTTTTTGAAAAGCACTATATCTTCTATCCTGACGCCGAATTCACCGGGCAGATAAACGCCGGGTTCGACGCTGGTAACCGCCCCTTCGGGAATGATCTTATCGCAAGACGGTGCCAAAACGGGAGTTTCGTGTATGTCTATACCGAGGGAATGCCCCAATGAATGAGTGAAGTATTTTCCCAAACCGTATTCTTCAAGGCAGTTTCTTGCGACGGCGTCGCACTCTTTTCCGGTCTTGCCTGCCGAAATCATATCTTCGGCGCGGTTTTTCGCACTCAGCACCGCTTCGTATACCCTGCCGTATCCGTCAGGTGCGGAACCCACGACGAAAGAACGCGTCATATCCGAACAATATCCGTCAAGTTTCGCTCCGAAATCAACGGTGACCGCGTCGCCTTTTTTCAAAATTCTGTTACCGGGATGACAATGAGGTTTCGAAGTGTTTTCCCCGAAAGCCACTATGGTTTCGAACGCCGGGACACCGCCTGCGGACACGATGAAGGAATCTATTTCCGACCTTAGCGACGCTTCGGTAAACCTTCCGGGTGCAACGATTCCGAGGATACGTTCGAACGTCCTGTCCGTCAGTTTCTGAGCGGCGCGGATCTTTTGTATTTCCGAATGATTTTTCACGGCTCTCAGCCCGCGTACGAAATCGGAAACGGACAATAAATTTTTAAAATATTTTTCGATACAAATAAAGTTTTTATATGAAATTTCTTCAAATTCAACACCTACGGAACGGCAGCCTTTTTCGGACAGTATTGCTGCGGCTTTTTCGGCGTAACCGGAGCCTTCCGAATCTATTTTCTCGAAATCCTTTATCGTCGATTCAGCCTCTTCCAGACAGCGTTTGTCGGTAATATAATAATTTCCGTCCGCGGTCATAGCGATCGCCGCGTCCGCATTGGAATAGCCTGTGAAATAGAATAAATTCGAAGGCGATAAAAGAATCGCGCCGTCAGTTGCTTCGTGGAGTTTCATTCTTACGTACCTCTCCTCTGATAAGATTCTATTCCCGAAACGATCCCTGCCGAAAGTATCGGGAAAGCCACGACTTCTATAAGAGTGTTTATTGCGACGACCGCGGTGATCACCCAGGTAAAATCTATGGTAGCGTCCTCGAAGGTCTTTCCGTAAGAAAACGCCAAAAACATCGAAAGGAACAGTACGGTATTGGTAACCACGCCGACAAAGCCGGATAAAACCGCAAAACCGTACCTTTTGGGTTTCGATAAGACTTTGTTTTCGGTAAGTCCGCGGTACGTCAGCGCCGTGAACACACCTACTAACACCCTCGGCACAAATGAAACCAAAGGATTTACTATGACTACGGCGGTGCTGTTGGGCATCGACGAAGCCAGGATAGCCGCCAAGACCAAAGAAACCAACCCGAAAACTCCGCCTACGACGGCTCCGGTTTTTACGCCGCGCAGCATAGACGCGGTAAGGACGGGTATCAGTCCCAGCGCTATGGATATCGGCAATCCCAAAGCTCTGGTCAGTTCCGCCAGCAACTGTAAGACAATCACCAATGCGGAAAATATACCTATCAAAGCGATATCTTTGGCTTTTGCAGAATTTTTCGACAAAATAACGGCTCCGTAATATTTATTAATATTAATGTTATTATCTAAAAGCCGAAAAGTCAATCGAAAATCCTTCCGCCGCAAAAATTATTTTGTTTTCGGTGTCGCCACAAGCCCCACGACGAAAGCAATAAAAATTACCGCTGCGATTCCGGGAGCGGCAGCTTCTATGCCCCCCGAAACCGCGCCCAATATACCGTTTTGAAGCGCGCCTTCTATAGCACCTCTTGCCAAAGCCGATCCGAATCCGATTATAGGTACCGTTGCGCCGGAATTCCCGAACTCCCGAATATACTTATAAACTCCGACGGTTTCCAACAAAACGCCCGCCAACAGAAATCCTACAAGGATCCTTGCGGAAGTGATCTTCGTATTGTTAATCAATATCTGTCCTATCAGACAGAAAGCTCCGCCGATCAAAAAAGTCTTTAAAAAATCCATCCAGATCATTCGTTCACCTCGAACGCAACCGCGTGCGCTATCCCGGGAATGCTCTCTCCTTGCAATGTGCTTGTTTTGGAGCATAACGCTCCCGTGGGAACCAAAAGCACTCTTTTCAGTGCCCCGGAAAGCATTTTTTTGTAAATGTATCCGCTGAACACGGAGGAGGAACAAGCGGCGCCTGAACCGCCCTGACCCACGTCCTGAGAAACTCTGTTGAAAATCATCGCTCCGCAGTCGTTATAGTTCAATCCGAGTTCCAGCCCTCGTTTTTTAATAAGCAGTTTCATCAGCTCCGATCCCGCCACGCCAAGGTCCCCCGTCGCTATCAGATCGTAATAATCGGGGCTGAGTCCGGATTCGGCAAAATGTCTGAAGATCGTGTCCGCCGCTGCAGGCGCCATACACGCGCCCATATCGTTTGCGTCGGTAACGCCAAGGTCTATCACTTTACCCAAGGTAGCCCTTTTCACGGCGACTTTTGACGGCACGTCCGATAACATAACTGCGCCTGCCGCTGTCACCGTCCATTGCGAAAGCGGAGTCCTCTGATTTCCCAGCTCCAAAGGGAACCTATACTGTCTTTCGGCTGTCGAAAAATGGCTGGAAGTAGAAGAAATTATCCTGGAAAATTTCCCCGAAGAAATGAAAACCGAAGCCGTTATGACGCTCTCCGCAAATGTCGCGCACGCATTGTACGCGCCCATAAAAGGTATGTCGAATTCTCTTAGGGTAAGGCTGGCTCCGGTGATTTCGTCCAAAAGATCACCGGATATACACAGATCGACGTCATTTTCGGTATGCGAGGTCTTGTTTAATAGATATCTTATGGCGGAGATATGGAAACGTATCTCAGCAAGTTCGTGGCTTTTCTGCCCCAAAAGGTCGTCTTTTACGGTCTTGTCGAAATATTTACCAAGAGGACCTTCGGATTCCTTGGGTCCGACTACAGAAGCTGTATTTTCGACGAAAACGCCGTCTATTCCGAAAGTCGAGCCTCTCATTATATGAAAGCCCCCTTGAAGATCAAAACTATAATGCCGACCAGGATAGACGATGAGATTCCGAAAACTATTACGGGACCGGCGACCTGGAACATATTCGAACAAAGTCCCAATACAACGCCTTCGCGTTTATGTTCGATAGCGGAAGACACCACGGAATTCGCAAAGCCCGTTATCGGCACGATACTGCCGGCGCCCGCATATGCGCCTATTTTGTCGTAAATGCCGAAACCGGTCAGGATGGCGGTGATTAATATCAAAGTTATTGTCGTCAACGAAGAAACGTCGTCTTCGACGGAAACTTTTGCGACTTCGGAATAGAACAAAGTCAGCGCTTCGCCTATACAGCATATTAAACCGCCCGTCCAGAACGCCCTGAACATTGTGGCAAAATGCCTGGATTTAGGCATTCTTTCGCGTATCAGCGCAAGATATTCCTTATCGGGAGCGTTCATCCTTGAACTCCTTGTCGGCTACCTCGGGGCTGTATATTTCGGATTTTGTTTTAGGAATTTTTCTCATACCGGTATTTTGCGATCTTATTCGCTTTTTAACCGGTCTATTTCAACTCTTTTGCCATTTGTTTTAAAATCTTGCTTTCCAAACGGGAAACCTGAACCTGGCTGACTCCCAATTCGTCGGCAACTTCGCTTTGCGTTTTATCTCGGAAATACCTAAGGATAATGATTTTTCTGTCGCGGTCTTTCAACTTCATTATGGCGTCTTTCAGGAGCATTTTATCCAAAACGTCGTCAAAATCGCCGGGATCGGCTATCCTGTCCTTCAAAGAAAGATTATCGTCGTCGGATTCGGAATCCATAGAAACGGGATATCTGGACGATTCCAGAACGAAAGTGACCTCCGCAGGTTCCAACCCGAACTTATCGGCTATTTCCTTTATCTGCGGCGAACGTCGGTTTTCGGCGACGTACTCTTCTATGAATTTATTCAGCTCGGCGGCCTGAGACTTAACCGACCTGCTGACTTTTATCGCCCCGTCGTCGCGCATAAACCGCTTTATTTCCCCCGCTATCATAGGAACGGCATAAGTGGAAAATTTAACGTCGTAGCTTAAATCGAAATTATTTATAGCTTTTATCAGACCCAAAGTCCCCAACTGTATCAGATCCTCGTAATCGGTCATCTTGTTTTTATAGCGTCTGACTACGCTTTTGATCAGCGGCATATTTTCGGCGACAAGCTCCTCTTTCGCCGTTTTGTCGCCGGCTGCGGCGCGCCGTATTTTTTCGCGGACTTCGTCCCGGTTCACGTCAGGCATAAAGCTTCTTTTCCATCTTTACCAGAGTGCCCTCTCCGGGTTCGGAATAAACCTCCAGCTTATCCATAAAGCTTTTCATTATGGTAAAGCCCAGACCGCTGCGTTCCTCGTTGGCTTTTGTAGTGAAAAAGTCGCGCATCGCCTCCTCCACGTCGGGAATTCCGCGCCCTGCGTCCTGGACTTCTATCGTCAGCAATCCGTCGTCGATCTCGCAATTTACCGTGATTATCCCTTTAGGATCGCAAGCGTATCCGTGCACAATGGCGTTCGTGACGGCTTCGGACACAGCGGTTTTTATATCGGAAACCGTTTCAAGGGTGGGGTTCATTCTGGACGCATACGCGCCTACGGCGCTTCTCAAGAAACTTTCGTTAGCTTCCAATGCGTTGACTTTGATAGATAAGGTATCCATTGGCTCTCCTCACATTTTATTGATTATCGTATACAGTCCGCTGACTCTTAATACTTTGTCGGCTTCGGGAGAAGTGTTTCCGAAAGAAACCTTTTTCCCCAATTCTTTCAGCTTTTTATATCTGCCCATTATTAGTCCTACGGCGGTGGAATCCATAAAAGTAACGCCTTTCAGATCTATTACGAATGCGTCGAATTTCAGAGATTTGATCAAATTGTCTAATTGAAGTCTTAGACCGGGCGCGTTTGCGTGATCGATCTCGCCCGTCAACCTGACGGATAAAGTTCTGTAAGTCAAAGTATAGTCCAGCATATTGCCTCCGTATGGAAACAAATTAACACCTGACGAAAGTATATATTTACGCTATTTCGTTAAGATTTGTCGAATAAGAGAAATAATTTATTTACAATAAAAAACATTTAATGAAATGTTCACTTTTTATACACATCTCGGCTATAATATTAATGTAATAAAAAAGGACGAGTTTTTATGAAAACTTCTTCATTTAAAAAAACTGTTTTGATTTTCTGCGCGGTAATGCTGATTATCTGTATGAGCGCCGTTCTGTTCGGCTGTCAGGATAACGAGGGCTTGGACGAAGTGACTACCGAAGGCGGCAAAGTATCTTCGAATCAAACCGGCACTTCGCCCACTTACAATAATTACACGGTGACGACGGAGATCGCCACACCCACCGAAGGCTATTCGGATTATTCCGAAATGGTAAATTCCGTAGTCAATTCGGTGGTAATAGTATATATAAAGAGCGGCGAAGATTCGGAATGGATATCCAACGGATCGGGCGTGTTTTACGGGGAAGCTACGGGAGAAGACGGCAGTAAAGTTTCTTTGATCGTAACTTGCTGTCACGTCATAGACGACGCCACCGCAGTATGCGTAGGAATCAACACGGCGGACGCCGACAGCTCCAACGATCAGACGGTCGTTGCCGAAGTAGTCGGTATGGACGACGTTTCCGACGTAGCCGTATTGAAAATAGACGGCGGCGGTTATAATTACGCGACTCTGAGGAACACCGACGAAGCTCCTATCGTTTTGGGCGAAGAAGCTACCGCGATCGGTAACGCGCTGGGCGCAGGCATTTCCACAACGAAGGGGATCATCTCCGGCACTTCCAGAAACGTTTCCATGGACGGTATAACGATGACTCTGTTACAGACCGACGCTTCCGTAAACGGCGGCAACTCGGGCGGTGCCCTGTTCGATTCGAACGGGTATCTTATCGGAATGGTCAACGCCAAATCAGGCGGCACCAACGTCGAAGGTATAGGTTACGCCATTCCCGTATACGACGTTATATCCAAATCGGATTCGCTGATATCCACTTCGGGTAACGCCGAATACGGCGGACTCGGATATATCGACGGTGAAATTCGCCTGGGCGCCACCTTCGCGATGATGAACTCCGATCAGGTCACGTCCAATTTCCCCGGTATAGGCTCTACCCCCGGCGAAGGCGAATATTATTATTACGTCAACTCTTCCCCTACGGAGATCAGCGCCTACGGCTCTATTTCCAAGAGCGGCAAAGCCGACACGATGGCTTATTCTATCATTAAAAGCGCGTCGGCGAACGGCACGAACTATGTGTTTACGGACGACTATCAAATAGACGACTTTCTGGACTCTATGAAAGTCGGTGACAAGATCACTTTCAATCTGATCATTCCGGAAGAACATTCCGTCGGCTTTTTCCAACACTATTACACCTTCGAAGAAACGACTTGCGAAATCACGCTGTATCAATACGTTTACGGTCACATTTGATAATATCCGATTTATATCGAAAGAGCGCCTCCGAAAAGGCGCTCTTTTTTATTACTTTATTATTCTTTCCGTCCGCCGCGGCTACCCTACCATTTCAGGTTTTTCTTCTTTTCCTTTTTCCTGTCGATGATATCCTTCTTTTCGTTGGAGAATTTGACCTTCGCGGCTATCAGCAGCAAAATAAGTATCAAAATAACGCCGGCAATAACGAACGCCACGGTTATTTCGTTCTGGTGCGCCGAATAGATCATCAGTGCGCCGTCGGAGGAATAGGATTCGAAAGTCATTACGCCGTCGGCGTATTCGTAATTGGTGATCCTGGTGACGACCCCGTAAGAATCTACCTGGACTATAAAATAATCCTTATTCGTGGGCAAGGTCAAACCGCTGACGCTGATTTTCAAAGGAGTTCCTTCGTCGGTGGCGTCGCCGCCTGAAACGGCTCCGAAATAATATATCGCCTCAAGCTGTGAAGTCCAATTCGCGACGCGATAGTTTCTGATATAATCGCGGAGTTCGTCCGCTTCCTTCGAATCCTTGCCGTAAGACTGCAGGACGTATTGAGTACCCGGGGCAAACTCGCCCTGCACGTTAATGTTGACTACCGAATCGGGTAAAGTTGCGACAACGCTTGCGGAATTGACCGTCAGCTTTCCGCCGACGTAGCTGAAAACGTAATTGTCCGCGGAGCCGCCGGAAGCTACAATATCGTGAACGCCGACTTCCAAAGAATCGGGTAATTCCACCGTCGGTAAGGTGTTCAGAGAATTTTCCGCATTGTCCGAACCGTAAAAACCTTCGATAGTATAGTTCAATTCGGGAGCCTCGTCGCCTTCCACCATATCCGCGTCTGCGGTATACACCGTAAGAGTTGCAGGTAAAATGACGATCTGAAATTGGTTTTCAACGCGTTCGTCGTGATATTTAACGGGATAATAATTCAATGAAACGCCGCTGAGGTCGTTGCGGTCGAAAACGGGATTGCCGTTTGAATCGACTTCGGTCAACGTGTAATTCATATCGTAAACACCGACGTTTACGGGGTAATCGGAAGAAGTCACACCCGTTTCCAGGTCGGTATAGGTAATGTTCAATTTTAAAATTATGCCGTCGGGAAGATCCAAAGGTCTTTCCACGGAATGCTGTCTGGCGACGGCGTCCGCACGGTAAGTGAACACGTTGGATCCTTGCACGCTGACGTTTACGGGCTTCAGATCCTCGTCGGCTTCCGCAGTGCGTGCGATCCCGAAGATTGCGGTCAATGACAAAACAGCCGTCAGCAAAACGGCGAAAATAATAAAAATAAACGAAAACTTAACCGCTCTTCCCATATCTAAAGATTACCACATCACGCGCGCGTTTTCAAGCATTAATTTTTTACGGCGTCGCGGAAGATGCGTCATCGACCCTTACCGAAACTATCGAAATCAACGGATAAGGCAGCGTCCGGAAGGCGTATCCCGCATTTATATAGGAAGAATCCGCCAGCTTATCCAATGCGGCAAGGCTTTCCTCATCTGTCGCCATACCGAAAGCGGCATATTCTCCGTCCCAGCTCGGATAATCGTCCACGCAAATAAAAAATTGCGAAGTCGCGGAATCCGGATCCGAGGTTCTTGCCATCGATATCGTCCCTTTGGTATGCCGAATATCGTTTTCCGGGTGCCCGTTAGAGGCGAATTCCCCTTTTATTTCAGTAACGTCCCTGTCGGGTTCGGACAGCGTAAAACCGTTTTCCGTCTGCGCGAAAGAATAGGCACCGCCCTGCAGACATCCGCCGGGGACTATTCTGTGAAAATGCAGACCGTCGTAAAAACCGGAATTGGCAAGCTCCGTAAAATTGGCTACGGTCAGCGGTGCCTTGTCGGGATAGAGTTCTATCCTGATAATCAGGATTTCTCCCGTTTGGGACCTGACGGTCATCGTGGCGACGGGATTGGAATTAATGTCGTTCATATTGAGTTGATCTCCTTCGTTATCTTTACAGCCCGAAAACAGTGCGGTAACCGTAAAGCATACCGCTATCAGGAAAACGATCAAAAATCTTTGGGCGGATTTTCTGCCGCCGGACGAATAATCCATTTTTATTCGTCGTCTTCCGTTTCGTCTTCTTCGTCCTCGTCGCCGTCTTCCGATCCGTCGCAGTGCGTTCCGAATTGTTCGTAATAATCGTCGTCGAAGAGTTTAAAAGCCTTATCCAATTCTTCCTCGGATTCTATCGGAAGATAACTTTCGTTTCCGTCCTCGTCGAACACGACTTCGTTTATCAGCAAATCGCCATCTTCGAAGCCTTCCAGCGGTTGGTTGGGTTCAAGGTATGCGTAAACTTTGCCGGAATCCTCGTCCTCCAGCATAGCCACCAGGGTAAATTCCACCTCTTCGCCCGTTTCTTCGTTTTTCAGAACTATGACTTCTTCGTCCTCGTCCAGAAAAAGATCGTTGTTCTTGTCGTCGGTAATTGCCATATCGATCTCCTTTATTTACAGCCGCGGTCCAGATACGCCTGAAGTATCAGTGTCGCTGCCACTTTGTCTATTACTTTTTTTCTTTTTTCGCGGCGGACTCCGCCGTCGATCAACATCCGTTCCGCCTGCACGGTAGTCAGCCGCTCGTCAAGGTAAGTGATCGGAATATCCGGGATAAAAGTCTGTAATTCGTCCCCGAATTGTCTTGTTACGGTTACGCGCGGTCCTTCGGAACCGTCCATATTTACCGGTAGCCCGATAACTACTCCGTCTACCGAATTCGCCGAAATAAAATTGCGTATGTATTCGTAATCCTGCGGAACGCCTTTCCTTGTGTAAGTCTCGTATCCGGAAGCTATGATCCCCGTGATATCCGATAACGCAAGCCCTATCCTGACGTCGCCAACGTCCAAAGCAAGTTTACGCATTTTAACCTCCTATCGCGTTGAAATAGAATTCCGGTCGTTCCGTCAGCTTTCTGTAAGCAAGCCACGAGAACACCGTCAGAAGCGCGACTGCCGAACCGAAATAAATGGCGAGAGCCGCGTCCGCGCCTAAGCCTTTTCCGAAAACGCCTAAAATAATGGCAAGTAT
>CALVXZ010000050.1 GCA_944371785.1 uncultured Clostridia bacterium
TTTTTATCGGCGTTTCAACTATCTCAGCCGCCCTGTTTAATCTTCTTGTCCAGAACGTGGCGGTTTGCCAATTCTTCAAAGACGTCTTTCGGAAGAATATCCATTTCCACCATCATTACCAGAGCGTGATAATACAGGTCGGCAAGTTCGTATATCGCCGCCTGTTTATTGCCGGCTTTACCTTCGATTATCACCTCGGTGCATTCTTCGCCCACCTTTTTCAGTATCTTGTCGATCCCGCGGTTGAACAGGTAGGTAGTGTAACTGCCTTCCTTGGGTTCGGTCTTTCTGCCCTTTATCAGTTCGTAAAGCCCTTCCACGGAAAACGGTTTCATATCCTTTCCGACGAAAAGTTCGCGGTAAAAACAGGATTCGTTGCCGGTGTGGCAAGCCGGTCCGTCCTTTTTTACCTCGGCGACTATGGCGTCGCCGTCGCAATCCAACCGCAATTCCACGACGTGTTGAAGATTGCCGCTGGTAGCGCCTTTAGTCCAAAGCTCCTGCCTGGAACGCGAATAAAAAGTCGTCAGCCCCGTTT
The DNA here is from genome assembly GCA_944371785.1 of uncultured Clostridia bacterium. GTDB lineage: Bacteria > Bacillota > Clostridia > Christensenellales > DTU072 > Stercoripulliclostridium_A. The sequence goes on from CALVXZ010000050.1 coordinate 539, forward strand.
CCATGGTGCGGCGCAGACTTTCTTCGTTCATATACGCCAACATAACGACTTCTTTCGAATAATAATCCTGTACCACGCAGGGCACCAGCCCTTTTTCGTCAAATTTTACAGCAGAAATATCGATAGTTTCCATAATTATACTCCGTTTTTTATATTCTTACTTCTATGCCGGCTTCTTTCAAAGCCTTTTTCACGTCCGAAATCTCCACTTCGCCGCTATGGAATATCCCTGCGGCAAGCCCGGCGTCTATCCTGGGCAATTTTTTGAACAATTCGATGAAATCTTCCGTTTTTCCGGCTCCGCCCGAAGCCACTACGGGAATATCCACCACGTCGGAGACCGCTTCCAACAGTTCCAGATCGAATCCGCCCCTGACTCCGTCGGTATCTATGCTGTTCAGCACCAGCTCTCCGGCGCCCGAACGGTAGCCGCGCTTTGCCCATTTTATCGCGTCCAGCCCCGTGTTTTCCCTGCCGCCTTTTCCGAAAACGGTAAACCTGCCGTCCACGCGCTTTACGTCCATAGACAGCACCACGCATTGATCCCCGTATTTTTTCGCGGCGGCACCGATAACGGACGGATCGCGAATGGCTCCCGAATTAACCGAAACTTTGTCGGCACCGCTTTTCAGAACGCGGTCGAAATCGTCCAAATTGTTGATACCGCCGCCGACAGTCAGCGGTATGAATATCTCCGAAGCCACCCTTTCCAGCACGTCTATGAACAGTTTTCTGCCTTCGCTGGAAGCCGTTATGTCGTAAAAAACCAATTCGTCCGCGCCGGCGGCGTTATAACGCCTGCCCAGATTTACCGGGTCGTCCACGTCGCGGATACCTACGAAATTTTTGCCTTTTACCACCCTGCCGTCCCTGACGTCCAGGCACGGGATTATCCGTTTGGTTATCATTTTCCGTCTCCTGCAGCAACGGCGTCTGCAACCGTAAAAGCCTTTTCGTAAATGGCTTTACCTATGATCACGCCGTAAACTCCGGTGGGTATTAACTCCATTACGTTTTGCAAAGTGCCTATGCCCCCGGAAGCGATTATCTGTAGATCCTTGTTCTCCGCCAGCACGGAGTAAGTCCCGACGTCCGTTCCCTTCATCACGCCGTCCCTGGAAATATCCGTGTATATAACGCGCTTTACGCCTTCCGCCGCCATTTTCTTTACGAACTCTATGCCGTCCGATCGGCTTTCGCGTTCCCATCCCGACACGCGCACTCTGCCGTTTAAAACGTCCACGCCGACGGCAACACGGCTGCCCCATTCTTTCAGGGCTTCCTTTAAAAAAGCCGGGTTTTCTACTGCGGCGGTCCCCAGAATGACCCTGGAAACGCCCATATTCAAATAACTTTCCGCACGGCGCATATCCCTTATTCCGCCGCCGATCTCCGTGTCGCCGCCCATGGCGGCAAGCCTTTTGACGACTTCGAAGTTAGGCGTTTTACCGCTGCGCGCCCCGTCCAGATCGACTATATGCAGATGTCTTGCGCCTTCGGCAATAAACCTTGCGTAAACCTCCTCCGGAGAATCGGAGTACACCTTTTTCGTATCGAACGCGCCCTTCGTCAGCCGCACCGCCGAACCGTCCATCAAATCTATAGCGGGAAAAATCTCCATCACAGCTCCTCGAACGCTTTTAATATTTTCAGTCCCGTCGCGCCCGATTTTTCGGGGTGGAATTGCGCGCCGTATACGTTCCCGTTACGCGTAACGCCGGAAACGTCGGTCCCGTATTCCGAATATGCGGCGGTATATTCCCCCTTCGGAACGTAAAACGAATGAACGTAATAAACGTATTCGCCGTCGGAAGTGTATTTGAGTATCGGGCATTCCGAAACGATCTTTAAAGCGTTCCAGCCCATCGCGGGGACCTTTAGCCCTTTCACCGCCTCGGTCAGCGGTCTGACTTCGCCGGGTATCAGCCCCAAGCCTTCGTGCACTCCGTATTCGTAGCCGACGTCGCTGAGAAGCTGCATCCCCAGGCAGATCCCCAATAACGGCTTGCCGTTCGACGCCTGATCCTTTATAAACCCCGTCAGATCTCTTTCGTCCAGGTTGCGTTTGGCGTCACCGAAAGCGCCGACTCCGGGCAGAATTATCTTATCCGCCGCCGCGATCTTTTTTCTGTCGCCCGTGACGACGGCGTCTATGCCCAGCGCCTTCAAAGAAGCCGAAAGACTGAATAAATTGCCTACACCGTAATCGACGATCGCTATCATAAAACTCCCTTTGTGGAAGGTACCGCGTCCGAATAGACGGGATCGAGCGAGACCGCCTGTCTGACAGCCCTTCCCAAACCTTTAAACAGCGCCTCCACCGTGTGGTGAGTGTTGCTGCCGGATATTTTTTTGACGTGCAAAGTCATCGCCGCGGAACGCGTCAGCGCGGTCAGGAATTCCTCCACCAACTCCGTATCGAAAATGCCGACTTTCGCTTTGGTTTCCTCGCCGTCGTCGTTCAGCCTGGACGCCCTCAGCGGCAGGTCGTAACTCAGATGCGATCTGCCCGAAAAGTCCACCGCGACCAAAACCAACGCTTCGTCCATCGGCATCACGCATTCGCCGTAGCGCATGATCCCGCGCTTATCCCCCAATGCCGCTTTGAACGCGTCGCCCAAAGCAATGCCTATGTCCTCCGCGCTGTGGTGGAAATCGACGTCGGTATCGCCTTTGACTTTTACTTCCGCGCCGATCTTGGCAAAGCCGAAAAACAAATTCAGCATATGATTGAAAAACCCGGATCCCGTATCGATATCGGCTCCGGTAAAGGAATCCAGATCGATCTTAAGTTTCACGTCGGTTTCTTTAGTTGTTCTGCTGATTTCCGAAATTCTCATATTCGGGCTCCTGAAATTATGTCTTTAAGAACCTTAATAAAGGTTTCCATTTGTTCCATACTTCCTATCGTAACACGGATGCAATCGGAAAGCCCCGGGGTGGAAAAGTGTCTGACCAACACTCCGCGCCTCATCAATTCGGCTTTCAACACGCCGCCGTCCGTGCCCGGACGCTTCATCAAAAGGAAGTTCGCAAGGGAATCGGTCATCTCCATTCCCAACGCTTTCGCCTCCCTTTCGGTATATTCTCTGGCGCGGATCACCGCCGCCGTGCAACGTGAAAAATACTCCTCGTCCTCTATCGCGCCGATAGCCGCCGCCTCCGCCGCGCGCCCCAGGTTATAAGGGTTGAAAGAATATTTGATCAGTTTCAATTCGGCTGTCACCTCTGCCGAGGCGATCGCGAAACCTATCCTGCCGCCCGCAAGCGAACGCGACTTCGAAAGCGTTCTTACGACGATCAGGTTGCCGTATTTTTTCAATAGCGGCAGCGCCGACTGCGCCCCGAAATCGACGTAGGCTTCGTCAACGACGACAAGCCTGGGCTTTTTCAGCATTTCCTCTATGGCGGACAGCGGCATAAACGTACCCGTCTGCGCGTTCGGATTGGCGAAGATCACGTTGCCGTCGTAGCCGATGAAGGCTTTTTCGTCGACGTAACCGCCGCTTTTCAGCGGAAAAGTCAGTTTATCCGCGCCGACCAACGCCGAAAATACCGGATAGAATCCGTAACTGATCTCCGGAGCGGCGAACGGGTGGGAGCCGTCGGCGTAAGCCATATAAATAAACGCCAACGCCTCGTCGGAACCGTTGGTGACCAGGACGTTTTCGGGTAAAACCCCGTATCTGTCGGCTATGACCTTGCACAGCGCCGAATTTTCGGGGTCGTTATACAGGTTCAGCTTATCGAAAGCCGCGATATATTTTTCGCGCGCCCTTTCGGAGGGAGGAAAAGGACTTTCGTTGGTATTCAGCTTTATATATCCGCCCTGAGGCTGTTCGCCGGGAACGTAAGGTTCGAAGTCCTTATATTTATCCAACAAAAATTTCGTCATAGGTCATTTGTTACCGTCAAAACGCGCTCTGACGGATTCGGCGTGGGCGCGGAGCCCTTCCGATTCCGCGAAAGCGGCGATATCGTCGCAATAGTTTTGTAATGCTTCCGGGCTCATCTTTATGAACTGCGTCTTTTTGACGAAGTCGTCGACTCCCAAGGGAGAAGAAAATCTTGCCGTGCCGCCCGTGGGCAGAGTGTGGTTCGTGCCCGCCATATAATCGCCCGTAGCCTCCGGAGTGTAATGCCCGAGGAACACGGAACCGGCGTTGGAAATCTTTTCCAGCAGCTTTTCGGGTTCGGAAACCGCAAGCTCCAGATGCTCCGGCGCTATGTCGTCGGAAAGCTTTGCCGCCGCCTCCAAGGAATCGACGACGATTATCTTTCCGTTGTTTTTTATGCTTTCTGACGCGATTTCGCGCCTGGGAAGCTCCGCCAGCCGCCTTTCCACGTTTTCCGAAACGGCTTTCGCCAACTTTACGGAATCGGTTATCAGTATCGCGGAAGCCAGCCTGTCGTGTTCCGCCTGCGACAGCAGGTCCGCCGCCAGCCAATCGGCGTTCGCGGATTCGTCGGCTATGACCAATATTTCGCTGGGTCCGGCGATCATATCGATGCCGCAGACGCCCTGCACCAATTTCTTTGCCGTCGCCACATAAACGTTGCCGGGTCCGACGATCTTGTCGGCTTTCGGAATGCTTTCCGTACCGTACGCCAAAGCGGCTATCGCCTGCGCGCCGCCGGCTTTGAAAACCTTATCTGCGCCCGCCACTTTCGCGGCAGCCAGAATTCCGTCCGGAACGGTGCCGTCTTTCGACGGAGGAGTGCATATAACTATGTTTTTTACGCCCGCAAGCTTTGCGGGAATGCAATTCATCAGTACGCTGGAAGGATACCTCGCGGTGCCGCCCGGAACGTACAGCCCGGCGGTACGCACGGGTAAAAAGCGTTCGCCCACGGTGATCCCGTCGTATTCCAGACAGAAATCCTTTCTGAGCTGTGCCCTGTGAAAACGTTCTATGTTTGCGGCGGCGCGTTCGAGTATGCGGATATAATCGGCGCCGACTCTTTCCACGGCGGCGTTCATTTCGGCTTGCGATACGGCAAAATCCGTTATCGTCACGCCGTCGAATTTCAGTTCGTACTCCCTTAACGCCTCGTCGCCTCCTGCGGCTATCGCCGAAAGCACCGATTTTACTGCCTCTTCCACCGAAACGTATGCGATGTCTCTTTGCGAAACGATCTGAGCCGGCGTTATGTTCTTCGCGTCAAATATTTTCATTTACAAGCGCCCCCAATAATGAGGTGATTTTATCTATCTCCTCGCGTTTGAAACGGTATGCGGTTTTGTTGGCGATCAGCCTGGCGGAAATTTCGGCTATCACGTTCACCACGCCCATATCGTTTTCTTTCAACGTAGTCCCCGTTTCCACAAGATCGACTATGACGTCGGACATATTCATCAGCGGCGCAAGTTCTATGGAACCGTTCAGTTTTATTACCTCTATCCTCCTGCCAAGCGATGAATAATAGCTTTTCGCGGTATTGACGAACTTCGTCGCCACCCTCAGTTTGGATCCGGGTCTGTCGACGTAACCGTTTTTGGCGCAAACGCACATACGGCATTTGCCCATTTTCAAATCCAGCAGTTCGTACACGTCGGGGCAGTTTTCGGTGACGATATCCTTTCCGGCAACGCCGATATCCGCCACTCCGCGTTCCACATATACGGGTACGTCCCAAGGTTTTACCAGGAAATACCTCACCATACCGCCTTCGTCTTCGAACACCAGCTTTCTGCCGGGATCGCCGACGTCTTGCAATATCCCCGCCCGCTTCATCAAAGCAAGCGTCTTTTCCGCCAATCTTCCTTTAGGTAAAGCTATGTTTACTGTCATTTCCCGATCAACTCCCCGTTCCTGAAAAGATACTTCTTACCCGACTTCGCGGCGCCTTTGGATAACAGCACGCTTTTCCCTTCGCTGCGGAAAGCGTCCGCCGTCCTCAGCAGCTCCGCGACGTTTCCGCCATCGTATTCGATGACGACGTCGACGGAAGGATCGTCGGGAAAATACTTTTCGGTTATCTCGTCGGTGTACAACGCAAACCCTATCGCGCCCTTGCCGCCGCCTGAAAAATCAACCAATTTATCGTACCTGCCGCCTTTTAAAACCGCGCCGGCAACACCCATCACATACCCCGAAAACAATACTCCGTTATAATAGCCCGTGTTCCCGGTGATCGAAAAATCGATTTGCAATTTATCCGCATATCGGGTTCCCGAAAATGCGTTTATGAGTGCCTTTAGTTCGTCTACCGCGGCGTTGGCTTCTTTCCCGAAAGCGTATTTGGCAGCTGTCGGCAGCGCCTTTAGCGGCTCCGACGGCAACGTGATTATCGCCCGTATCGCCTCCTCGTCCCTTTCGGTCAGAGCGTATTTTTCCGCCAGCCATTTAATCTCGCCGACGCTCTTTTTTGATATCACCTCGCGCAGATGTTCCTTGACTTCCTCGCCCTTTCCGATAGCGTGTATCATCCCTTCGGTGAACCTCACGTCGGACAGCGCAAGCACATATTCCGCCCCGGCAAGTTCCAGGCTTTTCAAAGCCAGCTCCACCGCTTCGGTCACCGTCACATCGTCTACGGCGCCCAACGCCTCCAACCCCGTCTGGGTCAGTTCCCTGAACGCGTCCGAAGCCTTGTTCGGGCGATAGACGGATTCGGTATAATAATATTTACCCACGCCCGAACGCGGCAAAGCGTTTTTTACTATCGACAAAGTGACGTCGGGTTTCAACGCCATCAATCTGCCGTCCAGGTCGTTGAAGGTTATCATCTTGTCGCTGGTCAGAAAGTTTTTGTTTTCCAGATACAAAGAATATTCCTCGAAACCCGCCATACGGTATTTTTCGTAGCCGTAGGAAGCGTACAGCGCCTCCAGCATTCCTTTCAGATCGGTATTCGAACCCATTTCAACTCCTTTCAGACTAATAATTTCACCGAATCCCGCCGATCTAAGCCGACGGGATTTTATAATACCATACTTTAGCGATTTAGTCAATTAAATTGCTAAACTATTTTATGACGATTTTTGAAAGAATTTCTCCTACTTTTCCCTGCAAAAACAACGCTCCGCCGACGTTTACGGGATCGCGGTTTATTACGACCAGGTTTTCGCCGCGGAAATAATCGATGAGCCCTGCCGCCGGATACACCTGCAGCGAAGTGCCTGCCACGATCAGAGTATCGGCGTTCCGGAGGGCGCGGACGGAGCCTTCCAGGGTCTGTTCGTCAAGGTTTTCTCCGTACAGCACGACGTCGGGTTTCACCACTCCGCCGCATTTTTCGCAAAGCGGGACCGGGCGGCGGTTTTTTATGAATTTTTCGTCATAGAACGCGCCGCAGCGCGTGCAGTAATTTCTTAGCACGGAACCGTGCAATTCGTATACGTTCTTACTGCCTGCCGCCTGATGCAACCCGTCGATGTTTTGCGTGATGACGGCGATCAGACGTCCCTTTTTTTCCGCCTCCGCGACTTTGTAATGGGCGGCGTTGGGCGATATGCCGTCCGCCAGCAGCTTTTCGCGGTAAAATTCGAAAAATTCCTCGGTGTGCCTGTAGAAACAATCCGCCGACAGCATATATTCGGGCGGATATTTGTATTTTTCGGCATACAGACCGTCGGGAGAGCGGAAATCCTTCAGCCCCGATTCCGTGGAAACTCCGGCGCCGCCGAAAAAAACCATACGGCGCGATGAGTCTGCGATCTTTTGCAGCTTTTCGATATCGGCGTTCATACCTCGAACCAATTGCCGTTGGGATCGTTTCTGAAAGCCGTGACCATATCGTATTCCGCCGCGGAAATATATCCTTCCTCTTTCGCCACCTGCGAAAGCCTTTCGAAATCGGTTACGGATACGTTTTTAAGATCCGCCGCTTCCAGCCTGTCTTTTCCCTTCTGTAAACCGTATGTGAACAGCGAGGCTATCCCCATCACTTCGGCGCCGGCTTCCCTCAACGCGTCGGCGACTTCGATCACGGAACCGCCCGTGGAAATGAGGTCCTCGACGATGACCGTCTTTTTCCCGCGCGGATCGGCGCCTTCGATACGGTTGCCTCTGCCGTGGTCCTTATTGCCCGAACGGACGTATCCCATCGGCAGACCCGTCTTATCGGCGACTATCGCCGCGTGAGGTATGCCCGCCGTGGAGGTACCCATCAGCACTTCGACGCCGGGATAGTTGGTTTCGATAAGCTCCTTCAGGATGTCTTCTATTTCCGTTCTGATCTCCGGAAAGCCCAACAGCAGTCTGTTGTCGCAGTATACCGGGGATTTTATGCCGGACGCCCAGGTGAACGGCTCCGACGGCCTTAAAAATACGGCTTTGGCTTTCAACAAAGCTTTTGCGGCTTTGGTCTTGTTGTCATCGATAATCATTTCTTTCTCCTTTCCTTTGAATGCGTGACGCCGTTTCCGGAATCATCCGCCTATGAATTCCTTTACCGTCCTGAGGTATGCCGCCAGAGGATCTGCGGCGGCGGTAATGCTCCTGCCGACCACGATGTGCGTCGAGCCCAGCTCTCTTGCCAACGCGGGAGTAGCCACCCGCTTCTGATCGTTCACGTCGTCGCCGCTAAGCCTGATCCCGGGGGTGACCGATATAAGTCCCAGCCCTGAAATTATCGGAGCTTCGTGCGCAGAACACACTACTCCGTCCAATCCGGCGGCTTTGGCGTTGGCGGCGTATTTTTTCACCGTGTCCGGCAGACTTTCAGGTATCAGCAGTTCTTCGTGCAGCATCCTTTCGTCGGTGGACGTCAGTTGGGTTATGGCTATCAGCGCCGTATTTTCGCCGCCGCCTTCGTTTAAGCCCTTCCTTGCCCATTCCATCATCTTTATACCGCCGGCGGCGTGCACGTTCGTGATATCCACGCCGAGAGCCGCCAGATTTTTCATGGCTTTATACACGGTATTCGGTATGTCGTGAAGTTTCAGATCCAGAAAAATCTTGTATCCTTCCGCCTTCAGCTTTCTGACCATATCGGGTCCTTCCTTATAAAACAGTTCCATACCTATTTTAAGGTACGGGCGTTCCGAACCCAATTTGCCCAGAAAAGAGTACACTTCCTCCTTCGAGGAAAAATCCATAGCCACTATTACGGCGTGTTCCGTCATCTGTGAGCCCTCCCTGTTATGTCGGATAATTTGTCGATTCCGAGCCGCTCCATAACCTTCGGGAGCGCCTCTATTATTTTCTTCGACCCGAACGGATCGATAAGGTTCAAGGTGCCTACCATTACCGCGTCGGCTCCGGCGTACATCATCTCGATCACGCCTTCGGCGTCGGTTATGCCGCCCATACCGACGATAGGCAGGTTTACCGCTTCGCGCGTGTTGTAGACCGCGTTTACCGCGACGGGGAAGACCCCGGGTCCGGAATAACCTCCGCGCTTTACGGAAATTATCGGACGCGCCGAGTTCAGATCGATGCGCATCCCCACCAAAGTGTTTATCAAACTCAGTCCGTCGGCTCCGCCGCGTTCCGCGGCTTTCGCCAATAAGGTAATGTCGGTGACGTTGGGCGAAAGTTTTACCATAACCGGTTTCGACGAAACCTCTTTTACCGCCGCCGTCAGTTCCTCCAGCACGGACGGATCGATTCCGAAAGCCATACCGCCGCCCTTTACGTTCGGACAGGATACGTTAAGTTCCACTGCGAAAACTTCGTCCGCCCCGGAAAGTATCCTTGCCGTTTCGGTGTATTCGTAAAA
>CALVXZ010000051.1 GCA_944371785.1 uncultured Clostridia bacterium
TGATCGCCGATAAGCTGATAATAGAGTATTCGTAAAATTTTTCCTCCGTATGCCCGTTTCCGAAAGAAAAAGCCCGTATGTACGGGCTTTTTCGGGATATTGTCTGTTTTCCGCCGTTTACAGCAAGGATCTGTACAGCGCGGCGATATCTTCCTTCGTGGGGTCTTTCGGGTTGCCGGGGCGGCAGGCGTCCGCCATGGCGGATTCGGCGAGGAAGTCGATGTCTTCCTCTTTGACTATGCCTTTCAGCGTCTGCGGAATGCCTACGTCCACGGCGAGCTTTCTGACCGCGTCGACTGCGGCTTTTCTGTATTCCGCCGCATTCATCTTTTCCGTGCCTTCCACGCCCATGGCTTTGGCTATGGCGCGGTATCTTTCGCCCGTGGCGTCGGCGTTATATTCCATCACCGTCGGCAGCAGTATGGCGTTCGCAACTCCGTGCGGAGTGTTATAGACCGCTCCCAGCGCGTGCGCCATGGAATGTACTATGCCCAACCCCACGTTGGAAAAGCCCATTCCGGCAACGTATTGACCCAAAGCCATTCCTTCCCTGCCTTCGGGAGTGCCTTCGACGGCTCCGCGCAGGCTGGCGGAAATGATCTCGATGGCTTTCAGGTGGAACATATCCGTCATTTCCCACGCGCCCTTCGTGATATAGCCTTCGATCGCGTGCGTCAGCGCGTCCATACCCGTGGATGCGGTCAGCCCTTTGGGCATAGTGGACATCAGCTCGGCGTCTATTATCGCCACTACGGGTATATCGTGAGGATCGACGCAAACGAATTTACGCTTTCTTTCGCGGTCGGTAACGACGTAGTTTATTGTAACTTCCGCGGCGGTCCCCGCCGTGGTCGGCAACGCGATCAGCGGTACCGACGGATTTTTGGTGTCCGCCGTGCCTTCAAGGCTCCTGACATCGGAAAATTCGGGGTTCGCCGCTATAATGCCTACGGCTTTTGCGGTGTCTATGGAAGAACCGCCGCCTACGGCTATCAGGCAATCCGCGCCGGACGCTTTGAACGCCGCCACTCCCGCCTGCACGTTTTCGATGGTGGGATTGGGTACGATATCCGTATAAACTTCGTACGGGAAAGCAGCTTCGTCCAAAACCGCCGTTACCTTGGCGGTGACGCCGACGTCGAAAGTCGATTTGTCGGAGCATATAAACGCCTTGGTATAGCCGCGCTTTTTCAAAAGCTCTTTCAGCACCGATCTGGAGCCGGCACCGTGATATGATTGTTCGTTCAATACTATTCTGTTGATCATATTTCAGCCTCCGATAATTTATATTCGCCGCATTTTAGGCGGTTTTTCGGTTTTTTAAAAATCGCCGCCCGTTCTGCCTCCGTACGCCGACGCGAGAGCATAGTTGGTGTATTCCGCGTCCTCGCTGACGTCGGCTATCACCTTTACCCAATCGGGCAGCGAATATTTCCCGTTTTCGTCTTCGAGTTCTATCTCCAGCACGCTTCGGTCGTCCCAAAACGGAAAAACGTCTATTTCCAACAGCCTGCCCGCGTAAGGAAGGGCGTATCTCGTCTTCGAGATCCCGCAAAAAGCCTTCGCTTTCAGAGCCTCGAATTCCTCGGCGGAGATCTCCTTTTCCGATTCCTCCCTGGTAAACCCCGAAATCAGCCTTTTCGCCGTCAGCGTGTATTTGTCGGAACCTTTTGTCGCCTTTCTGATACGCAAGGTGTCATAGCCGTCTTCGGGCGGAATGTAATATTGGGTAATGAAAGTGCCCTCCGTTCCTTCCGGCAGTTCCGGCTTTTCTATCAGAAACTTTTTTTCGCACTCGACAGCCATATTCAAAATTACTTTCTGTACTTGGGAAGTTCTATATAAAACGTAGAACCCTTCCCCTTTTCGCTGATGACTCCGTACACTCCGCCGGGATGTTTTTCCATAACGGATTTGACGATAGAGAGTCCCAAACCCGTGCCTACGGTAGCCCGTCTGTGGGATTTATTGGATTTGAAATACCTGTCCCAGATGTGCGGCAGTATGCCTACGTCCACGCCTTCGCCGTGGTCGGTGACTTCTATCCTGACGTTGCCCTGACGGGTGTACTGACGTATGGAAACCACCTTGTCTTCGCCGGAATAGTTGACGGCGTTGTTGATCAGATTGTATACGACCTGCACTATGCGCTGTTCGTCGGCGTATACCAGGGCGCGGTCTTCGTGTTCGAATTCCAGCCGGTATCCCAGATGTTCTATCAGCTTTCCGTGGCGTTCTATCAGCGCGGACAGCGTTTTGACGATATCGAAAATGTCGAACCGCATCTTTTGTCCGCCTTCCTGCGTGCGGCTGAGTTCCAACATATCCGTCACAAGCCCCGTCAGCCTGGTGGCTTCGTCGATTATGACGTTGAAATTTTCCTCTTTGGCTTCGGAAGGGATGTCCCTCATCAATTCCGCATACCCTTTTATCAGCGTCAGAGGCGTCCTGAGATCGTGCGAAACGTTCGCTATCAGTTCCCTGCGGTAATGTTCGGTTTCGCCGACTTCCTTCGCCGCCATGGCGAGACTTTCCCTCAGTTCGTTGACTTCTTTATACCCGTGCGCGGAAAAATCGGGGGATTCTTCTCCGCGTGCGATCTCGGTGGCGGTCCCGGCAAGTTTTACCAGCGGATCGGCGATCGATTTTCCCAAAATAAACGACCCTGCTATCCCCAAAGCCAGGAACGCGACGGTCAGAGAAACTATCACTATCAACAGCGTATATTTGACCGTAACGGGAGGTGTCGTGACCGTTTCCACTCCGATAAGTATCCTGCCGTAAGCCTCGCTGTCGGCTGTCCTGAACACCATATGGGTGTCGTATTCGTCGGTAACGTCGGGAACGTCGCCCTGCAATCCGGAATCGGGCAGAGTCGACCCGTCCTCGCTCATCAGCGATTCCTCGTCGTATTCTCCGCCGGCAGCCGCCGTCGTTTCCAGATATTCGATCTTGTCCTCTGCGGCGATGCTGTGCAGCATACAGATACGGTTGCCGTGGACTTCGGAAGAATACAGATCCTCTCCCGTTTCGTCGGACAGCAGAATGCAAAGGTTTTCGGAGGCGGAAAGTTCGTCCACCAGGTTTTCCAGGTATACGGAGTCTATGTTTTCCGCGACCGACCTTGCGGCGTCCTTTGCGTAAGAAATTTTCAAAGCGCCGTACATCGGCTTTGCCGCAAGCGCGTAAACGATCCACAGAGCGGCGACGATGACCGCCATGGCGATAGTGAATATTACGACAAGTTTGTGTTTCAGCGGAAGCTCCCTCCGTTTTGCGTTCCGCCGTTTTCCGTCAGCCATCGAAACGATATCCCATTCCTCTAAGCGTTACAATATACTCGGCGCATTCCCCCAGACTTTTCCTTAACAGCTTTATATGAGTGTCCAGCGTCCTGTCGTCGCCGTAAAAATCGTATCCCCAGACTTCGTTGAGGAGCTTTTCCCTGGACAAAGCTATGCCGCGGTTTTTGACCATAAAAAACAGGAGTTCGTATTCCTTCGGAGAAAGATCCACCGGAACCCCGTCCACATAAACTATTCTTGCCGTAAAATCTACTTTCAGTTTGCCGTGTTCGTAAACGTCCTTGTCGTCCGCGGAGCCGGCGCGGCTCATCACGGCGTTGATACGCAGCATCAGCTCCTTCGGAGAAAACGGCTTTGGCAGATAATCGTCCGCGCCTATTTCGAAACCGTGGATCTTGTCGTAGGTTTCCGTCCTGGCGGACAGCATGATAACGGGGATTTTTGAAAATTTGCGTATCTCCCGCACCGCCGAAAAACCGTCCAGCTCCGGCATCATTACGTCCATTATGACTATGTCGTAATTGCCGCCGCGCACTTTTTCTATCGCTTCCAGCCCGTCCGCCGCTTCGCCGTAGGAGTACCCTTCCAGCGTGCAGTATTTTGCAACGAGTTCGCGTATCGAGGGTTCGTCGTCGACTATTAAAACTTTATACATTTTGTCCTCCGTCGTGGTATCAGCCGCGGCGGTATTCCCAATCGCAGCTCTTTTTTTCGGGCAAAGTGATGGTTTCCGTGGTCACGGTGCCGTCTTTTTCGTAAGTGATCTTTATGGATTCGTTGACGGCTTTATTCCGTAAAAGCGCCGCCCATTGCGCCTTTGTGGAGATCTTTTCGTCCGCGACGCTGACTATCAGCGCGCCTTCGGGTATCGAATCGGCGCCGGAATTGTCGGAAACGTACAATCCGCTTGCCATCGCTCCGCCCGAATTGACTTCCTTGAAACGCAGCACGTCGGTGTCTACCCTGCCGGAAACGTATCCTTTTTCCATAATATCTACCGCAGCCGACATCGCGTCCGAAAGCGGTATCGCAAAACCTATGCCCTCGGCGTCCGCCGCCAGGCTCTTTGCGTTTACTATCCCTATCAGGGCTCCGCGCAGATCGAACAGTCCGCCGCCGGAGTTGCCGGGATTCAGCGACATATCAAGTTGTATCAGCGTCATGGTGCCGCCGTCCACGGAAACTTTGCGTTCTTCCGCCGCTATCCAGCCCACGGCGACCGATCCTCCCAGATCCCCCAAGGGGTTCCCCACGGACAGCACCTGCTGACCAGCCTGCGGCTTTGCGCCCGTGCCGGCTACCGCCGCGCGGATCCCCGCCGCGGAGCAATCGACGTTGATCTTTATTACGGCGATATCGCTTGCGATGTCGCTCTTCGCCCATACCGCGTCGCATTTGGTGCCGCCGGGCAGAGTGACGGTTATCTTACCGGCGCCGTTGACGACGTGACAGTTGGTCACTATGTAAGCGGCGTCTTCGCCGGTACCGTCGCCGTTGACCTCCGAAACGGCAAAGACGACGCCGGAACCCCTGCCGATATCGGAAGCGTCTACGTCAACGACGCTGTGTTTGGCAAGTTCCGCCGCCTTTACCGCGCCCAATTCCTCGCCCGTGTAGGCGAAGTCCGCCAGGTTTTCGCCGAAGTTTTCGGGGTCGTCGTATATTACCGCCGTCAAATCCGTTTTCGTTTCGCCTGCCGTTGCCAAAAACGCGCCGAGGTACCCCGCGCCGACCAAAAGCGCGGCGCCGATCAGAATCGCCAACACTACGGCAAGACCCGAAGGCTTTTGCCTTACGGGCTGTACCCTGGGGATCCTGGATCTGACTTCGTAACTCCTTCTGTCGCCGCCGTTATACATTTTACCTCTTTCGGAACGCGATCAACGCATCTTACAATACGAATATTTTGTCTGACGTTATAGAATATACTACTTAAATATGAATTTTGTATGAAACCGCCGTGAATTCAACCTTTCTTTTCGGGAAATTTTACCTTATAAGCGGCTATGGCGTCCGCAACGGCTTTGCGGGCGATCTCCGCGTTTTCGACTTTGACGACAGCCGTTTCTTTGCCTTCGAGGTTTTTGTAAACCGTAAAGAAGTGGCTGATTTCGTCCATTATGTGCGGAGGCAGTTCGGATATGTCGTGATAGACGTTCCAGCTGGGATCTTTGACGGGAATAGCCACGATCTTCGTGTCCATATACCCTTCGTCTATCATCGTTATCATCCCTATCGGATAACAACGGCACAGCGCCAACGGTCTGATGATCTCGCTGGACAGCACCAGAACGTCCAACGGGTCCAGATCCTCCGAATAAGTCAGCGGTATGAATCCGTAGTTCGCCGGATAATGCGTGGATGTGTATAACACTCTGTCCAATATCAACAACCCCGTTTCTTTGTCGAGTTCGTATTTGTTCTTGCTGCCCTTCGAAATTTCGACGACCGCCAGAAAATCTTCGGGTTTGATGCGTTCGGGATTTACGCCATGCCAAATGTTCATAATGTTATGCTCTCCTTTCAGGCGCGGTGCGCCGCGTTTAATTCAGGTGTCGTTCGGAAACAACGCGCTTTGGGTTTCCGTTATTGCCGTTTCGGGGTTCTTTCCCCCGTATTCTGCGCTTAGCGCGAGGCTTCGTCCAGATAGCTTGCCATCAGATCCGCCGCGTGTACCAATACCGCAAACGGGAATTTTTCGTAAGCCTGCGCCATGACCTTTCCGCCGTGGGCGTTCCTTTCGTCAAAGCTGCCCATATGCCAATTTATGGCTATCGCCTCTTCCCTGGTAAGCCGCATGAACCCGTTTATTATATACACCGATTTTTCCCCGTGCCCGTAAGGCAGAGCTTCGTCTATCGTGTAATACGGCACCTGCGCCCAGGAACCGTCGGGCTGTTTTTGGTTGCGGTAATCGGTTTTGTACATCGAGATCTTGCATACGTCGTGCAACAATCCGCATATCGCCACCGTTTCGTCGGTAATGTTTTCCGCCCAGGAGCGCGCCTCGTTTTCGACCAGCTCTTTCAGACGGAAATATACGTTCAGACTGTGCTTTGCCAAGCCGCCTTCCTCCGCAAGGTGAAAACGCGACGAAGCCGGCGCCGTGAAAAAATCGGATTTTTTCAGGTACTCCAACAAGGCGTCCGCGCCTTCGCGGTGTATGTTCTGTTCGTATATGGCGATAAAATCTTCCTTATAACTCATTGTCCGAAATTTCTCCTTCCGTTTCCGTTGTTATCGATCGGCTCTCCCCGGCGCCGGCGGCTTCCGTCGGCTCCGCGTTTTCGGTTTCGGGCGCGGCTTCGTCCGCCAAAGTTTCGTCAGCCGAAGTTTCGTCAGCCGAAACATCTGCTTGGCTTTCGTGATGACGGAACGCTTCCGGGAAATTTTTTGCCTCTTCGAAAAAGGGTTCGCCTTTTTCGACGCCGTATATCAGGTATTTCCCGGAACGGCTCATTCCGCTTTTCATGCCTTTGCCGCCTATCACGGTCTCCGAAACGGCGTACAGACCGTCGGCGGAACTTTCCAGCTCTGCCGCACGGCTTTCCCTGCCGTCGGAATAAATCATAAACCGGTACGCCGCCATCGGCGAATACGCCCCTTCCGGCACGCCTTTCAAGCCTTCTATTTTCAGCGTTTCGCGCTTCCAATCTATGCAGTTATCCGAAACGTATCTGACGAATTCCCCTTTTTCCACGACGAACAGATTGTATGCGCCGTCCGAACGGGCGGCTTTGAACGGCGTCGCGGGAAAAGGTTTTATGACGGGATAAGGATATCTGACGTATCTGCCTTCGGAAGGCGTGTAAAGATACAGCTTCTTTGCGGCTGCCACCAAAAAATATGCCTTCTGCCGCACCCGGAAAGCCTGTACGCCGACGGCTCCGGCGCATTCGAAAACCGGCGTCTGCTTCGTCCATTCGACGCCGTCGTAAGATCTCCTCTCGTATATCCCTCCCTTTGCCGCAAGATACATTCTGTATTCTCCTCGGACGTCCAAAAACGCCCAATCTTTCGGCTTCGAAAAGGAAGTTTTTAAAATATTCATCGTATTTATCTTAAACTATTCCGCGGTATAAGTCAATATATAAGTAAAACTACGCGCGTATGCGCGAAACGGAGCTGCCGTATCCGTTAAAAAAGCCCGCGGCGCGCGCAGGCTTTTTCGGAACATTCTTTTTTCGGCGCTCAGTTCTTTACGGCGAGCACGCGCTTTGCCGCGGCGACCGCGTCGGAAGTTTCCAGGGAGTAGACTTTCCTGAGATAATCCGCCTTTCCGACTTCGCCGAATTTTTCCCTTACGCCGATACGGTACATCGGCACGGGGCAGTTTTCTGCCGCCGCTTCGGCGACGGCGGAGCCGAGACCGCCGTTGACGTTGTGGTTTTCCAGCGTCAGGGCGCAGCCCGTCTTTCTGAACGACGTTACCAGAGTTTGGGTATCCAAAGGCTTACATACGGGACAACAAATCACCTCTGCGGAGATCCCTTCGTCCTCCAATCGAGCCGCCGCGTCCAGCGCCGTTTTTACCATCAGCCCCGTCGCCACGAACGTGATGTCGCCGCCTTCTTTCAAAACGTCGGCTTTCATCAGATCGAATCTTGCGCCGGGTTCGTGAACCAGCGGAGGGTTCTTTCTGTGCATTCTGATATACACCGGTTTCGGGTAATCGAATATCTGCGGCAAGGCGGCTGCGAATTCGACCGCGTCGGTGGGTTCGTAGATCAGGATATCGGGAATGGCGCGGTAAATCGCCACGTCCTCGAACGGCATATGCGTGCCGCCGTTCAGTTCCGCCGCTATTCCGGGGTCGGTGCCGACGATCTTTACGTTCTGTTTGGCATAGCAGACGGATATCATCGCCTGGTCGGCGATCCTGCGCGACGCAAACGGCGCGAAAGAGGTTATGAACGGAATATACCCGTATGTGGCTAGCCCCGCGGCTATGCCCGTCATATTGGCTTCGGCGATGCCCACGTTCAGCGCGCGGTCGGGAAATTCCTTTTCCAGCGCAAGCGTTCCGGCGCACTTTGCAAGGTCCGCGTCGATGACGACGACGCGCGGGTCGGAAGTCATCTTTTCCCGAAGGAAATTAATAAATACGTCGCGCATCAAGGTCTTTTCGTTGATTTCCATTTCAGCACCCTCCTTCGATCTCTTTCAGCGCCCTTTCCCTGTCGGATTCGGAAACGCTCATGGAATGGCTGCCGACTTTCGCCGCCTCTACGAAAGAAACGCCTTTGCCTTTCACCGTGTTCAGAACGATCATCTTCGGCTTTCCCGAAACGGCTTTGGCTTCGGTAACGGCTTTGTCTATCGCCTCGACGTCGTTTCCGGGGATATTCCACACTTCGAAGTTGAACGCGCGCCATTTGTCGGTCAGCGGTTCGAGGTCGTTTATTTCCGCGGTCGTGCCGTCAAGCTGCATCTTGTTGTAATCGGTGAACACGATCAGGTTGTCTATGTGATGGCTGCCGGCGTACATCGCCGCTTCCCATATCTGACCTTCCTGGCTTTCGCCGTCGCCGATGATGGCGTAGATAGTGGCTCCGTCCTTGGAAAGTTTGCTGCCTATCGCCGCGCCTACCGCCGCCGAAAGCCCCTGTCCCAGGGATCCGGCGGTCATATCCACGCCGGGAGTCTTGTTCATATCGCAGTGGCTGGGAAGCCTGGTGCCGCCTTTATTCAAGGTTTTCAGCTCCTCTTTCGGGAAAAAGCCTACTTCCGCAAGCGCCGAATATACCGCAGGTCCGGCATGCCCTTTGCTGCATATCAATCTGTCGCGTCCCGCCATTTTCGGGTTCTCGGGATCGTAGCGCATATGCTTTCCGTACAGCACCGCCAACACGTCGGCTATCGACAGACAGCCGCCGATATGCCCCACGCCAATCGAAGCGATCGCCTCGACGATGTTCGCCCTTATGTTTTTGGCTAGTTCTTTTAACCGGATGATCTCGGCGTCCATATAAGGAATCCTCCTTTCGTTACTATTTTTATTGTAGCCGCGCGCGGAAACGCTGTCAATAGAGAATTTGCGAAAGGCACGCCCTTCGCAAATCCGTAATTTTGCAAATATTCGGTTCGGTTTGCCCTTAGAAAGCTATCGTTCTTCCCGGAAATACGACAGTCCCAACGCCGCCGGCGGCTGAGATTCCCTTCTGCTGACGATGCTGGTGATGATCAAAACGACGACGGTGGCAAGGTACGGTACCATTTTGATAGCCTCTTTCCCTGCCGTGCTGGACTCTCCGATGTATTGCGGCAGCAGATACAGCAAGCTGAAAATGATGGAACCGAGGATCGCCCAATTCGGACGCCAGATCGTGAATATGACCAAAGCGACCGCCAACCATCCGAAATCGGAAATCATATATTCGATGTTGCCGTTCCTCTGATCGAACAGATAGAACAGACCGCCCAAGCCCGCAATCGCACTGCCTATCAGTGTGGCGACGTATTTATATTTGGTGACCGAAATGCTTGCGGCGTCCGCCGTGGCGGGATTTTCACCCACCGCCCTGAGGTTCAGCCCCGTCCTGGTACGTTTTAACACTATTGCGCTGATTATAGCTATTATTATCGCAAGATAAACTAAGGCGCCGTAGGACAAGAACAGCGTTTCGAACCAATTAGGATCATCTCCGATCGGAAAAGATGTTTTAAAAATGTTGCTGATATCGGTAAAGCCCGCTTTATCTGCCCTGCCGCCAAAAT
>CALVXZ010000052.1 GCA_944371785.1 uncultured Clostridia bacterium
TGGTCAAAAAGAACAAATTTTTTAATAAGTGACGAAAGAATTCTTAGGCAATCGGCTGTGGCCGACGCCTTCGACCAAGAGATGAAGTTATAAAAAGTAGTACGCCCGCCGAACGGCGGGCGTACTTATGTAAGACGGGATTGATTACTTGCAATCGTAATCGGATCTGGAAGATCCCAAGCCGTTACCGCAGCAGCAGCACAGCAGCAGTATGATAATTATTATCTCGCAGCAGCCGATACCGTTACCGCAGCAGCCGCATAGCAACAGGATAATTATTATCCAGGAAATACAGTCGCAGCCGCCTTGTCCGAAATTAAAACCGTTCACGCTTACACCTCCTATTTAGCGTATTTTCTACTACACTTTATGAACCCCGCGCAAATAATGTGAAAAGGCTTTCGGACAGGTTGGCGTTTGCGGCGGCTGTATTGAATCGGCGGTTATTCTTATATGATTGACTTAAATACGGTTTTGTGGTAATATGCCGCTATGAGCGCGAAAAAAATTTTTGAAAGCTTCCTGAAGCAAGTTCCGAACATACTGACCTTGTACAGAATAGCCGCCGCGGTGGCGATAATGTTTCTGCCTGCCTACGAGACGGCTTTTTATATAGTGTACGGACTTGCCGGAGTTTCAGATTTCTTTGACGGCATAATCGCCAGAGCCTTGAAACTCAACGGCAGATTCGGCGCGACTGCCGATACGGTGGCGGACGTGTTGTTGACTTTGACGGGCACTCACGTCGTAATATCGAATATGGATCCGGTAAATTACGGTATCCTCGCCATAGTCGTCGTGATGTTCGCTTCGCGCGCGTTCGGAGCCGTCGCCGCTTTGATACGCTTCAAAAAGTTCGCGATGCTGCATACGGTCGCCAACAAAGTAGGGCTGATAGCCTTTTTCCTGATCCCGTTCTTTTACGCGTTGTGCGATTCCGTCGGCGGAGCGGAAATCATGATCTATACCATTACCGCGTTCTGTATCCTTGGCGCGATAGAGGAAGTTCTGATAGAGCTGTTGATACCGTCTTTCGACGACAACGTGCTGTCTTTGGTGACGGTGATAAAACGCCGCCGCGAAAAAGCGGCTTCCGAAGCTTCGGGAACAGCCGCTCCGGAAACCGTTCCGTCCGAAACCGGTACGACGGAGGAAGCCGGGAAATAGCCGTCCGCGGTCAGTAACGATTCCGACGCTCCCCAAAGGGGGGCGTTTGTTTTAATTATACTTTTATGTTATCCGCCGAAAAAGGCTCGTCGCTTGACAAGAAGTCCTGAATTATGGATAATTAAAAATGTACAACGCGAATATTTCGGAGGAACAATGGTAATCAGAGTAGAAGCGCCTTCGGGCGGTTATGACGTAACGATAGAAAACGGTATAAAAGACGTCGCTTCCCTGCTCTGCGCGGGCAGAGCCGAAAAGATAGCCGTCATCACCGACGACAACGTCCGCGCTCTGTATTACAACGATCTGGAAAGCCGTTTGACGAACGCCGGTTATTCGGTATACTGTTGCACCCTGCAACACGGCGAAGCAAGTAAAAACGGTTACAACTACCTGAACATATTGGAATTTCTGGCGGAACGCGCTTTTTCCAGAAAGGACGCCGTCGTCGCTTTGGGCGGCGGAGTGGTAGGCGATATCGCCGGATTCGCTGCGGCAACGTATATGCGCGGCATCGGATTTATTCAGATCCCGACGACTCTTTTAAGTATGACGGATTCTTCCGTAGGCGGAAAAACTGCGATAGACCTGCATTCGGGCAAGAACCTTGCAGGTGCGTTTTGGCAACCTTTATCCGTAATAATAGATACCCAAACTCTGAAAACATTACCCGATACCGAAATCAAAAACGGATTGGGAGAATTAATAAAATACGCCGTGATCGAAGGCGGAGAGATTTTGGAGATGTTGGAAGACGGATTGGAAAAACACACCGAAAGCATAATCGCTGCCGCCGTGGATATAAAAAGAAAGATAGTCGAAGCCGACGAAAAGGAAAGCGGACTTAGGAGGATTCTGAACTTCGGGCACACGCCGGCGCACGCGGCGGAAAAGCTGTCCGGATACGCTATGCCGCACGGGTTTGCGGTGGCGGCCGGAGTAAACATAATAATGAACGCTTCCGCGGCTTCCTGCGGCTGTCCCGCAAAGGACGCGGCGAGGATAAAAAAACTTTGCGAAAAGTACGGTCTGCCGACGGAACTGCCGTATACTCCGGAACAGTTGCAAAACGAGGCGGTACACGACAAAAAAGCCGGCGGCGCGTTCGTCGATCTGGTGATAGCGCGGCGCATCGGAAAAGTCGAATGCGTGCGCACCGAGATCGGCAACCTTTCCGGGTTTTATTCCGGGAACGGAGGTAAGTTATGAAAAAAGTTTTGGTGATCAACGGCGCGAACCTGAATATGCTGGGTATACGCGAACCGGGGCTGTACGGCACCGCCGATTATGCCGCCCTGAAAAAATACGTCGAGGACGAGGCGGCTTTTCTGGGTATTTCTGCGGAAGTCGTGCAATCCAATCACGAAGGGGAGATCGTCGGTTTTATCCAAAAGGCGTTGGGAGTATTCGACGGGATAATCATAAACGCCGGAGGTTACACCCATACCAGCGTAGTCATTCTGGACGCGCTGAAGGCGGTCGGTCTGCCCTGTGTGGAGGTACACCTTACGGACATATACTCGCGCGAGGAATTCAGACGGTTCAGCTATATTTCGCTGTATGCCGAAAAGACGATAGCCGGATTGGGCTTTGAAGGATACAAAAGGGCGCTGGAATACCTGAATGAAAAAAATTGAAATGAAAAGAGGGGATCATCAAAGAAAGATCCGCCCGAAGCTGGTATACGACATTCTGTTGCACGAATCGGACGAACAGCATCCGATCTCCACTAACGAAATAATCGCCCGTTTGAACGAACAGGGCGTTTCCGCGGACAGGAAAACGCTGTACGAAGACATCAAATTGCTGAACGCTTACGGTTTCGAGGTACTGCAGGAAAGGGGAAGATCGAATTATTATTACGTCGTCGACCGCAGTTTCGACACGGTGGAACTGAAGATACTTATGGACGCCGTCGAATCGGCAAGGTTCGTAACGGCGAAAAAAACGGCGGTTCTGAAAAAGAAGATAATGGAGCTTGCGGCGCGTTCGGGGGCGGAACAGCTTTCGGCAAACGACGTAAGATTCGACGTCGTAAAGTTGAAAAACGAAAATATTTTTTACAATATCGATACTCTGGACGCTTGCATAAGAGCGTGTAAAAAGTGTTCGTTTCTGTATTTCGATTACGATTTCGAAGGACAGAGGCAATACCGTAACGGTTCCGAACCGTATATCGTCAGTCCGTTGGCGCTGTTGTTTTCGGACGAAAACTATTACCTGTTGGCGAAAGCTCGCCGCCCCGGCATATCGGCTTACCGCGTCGACAGGATGGACAAGGTGCAAATGGAAGATCCGCCCTCGGAAAAGGTGCGCGGCGACAGCCTGAAATCGTACAGGAAAAAGGTGTTTTCCATGTATGCCGGCAGGGAAGAAACGGTGGTCATGGAATGCGCGGAAGATTACGTCAACGTCATAGTGGACAGATTCGGATTCGAACTTCCGATGCTGAAACTGCCCTCCGGCGACGTCAGGATAAAAGCCGAAGTCGACCTGAGCCCCACCTTTTTCGGATGGCTTGCGACGGGCGGCGGAAAGGTGAGGCTGACCGCGCCGAGGGACGCCGTGAAAGCGTACAGGGAACACCTTGAAAAGTGTATGCCTTCGGACGAGGACGTCGAAAACGCGCCGAAAGACAAACGTTCGCGTGAGATGCGCGAATTCGACAAAAAATATTCGTTCTACGCCTCGAACGGCAGGACCGGAAAAGTTTCCGCCGCCCGCTCGGACGAGGACGGGGAGGACGGAGAATACGGCGGCGGCTGTTTCGAGGATCTGACCTGAAAGGAGTGTAAAATATGAAAATCTTATTCGTTTGTTCAAGCAACGTCTGCCGCAGTCCTTACTGCGAATTCGTTTTCGACAGAATGGCGGAAGAAGACGAAAAGCTGAAAGGCAAAATCGCAGTCGATTCGGCGGCGGTGCTGAACCATTCTTCGCGGTTGCATCCGAAAGCAAGGCGCGCGCTTTTGAACGAAGGCTTTTCCGAGGCGCAATTGGACGCTTTCGTCCCAAAACACATAAAAGAAAGCCGCGAAGCTTTCGATTCGGCGGATATGATAATCGGTATGACGCGTTGGCATAAGTGGCTGCTGCCGAAAGAATATAAAGCCAGGTTCAAAACGCTTTCCGAAGCCGCTATCGGCAAATACCGCGCCGTACCCGACCCGTTTCTTGCCGCAGACCAGGATTCTTACGACCGCGCTATGGGAGTCATAAAAAAATATCTTACCCGCTTCGCCGAAAATTTAAAGGAAGAACTGAAATGAACGAAGACAAAGTCAGTTTTAAAATAGAATCTTTGCCGGAAGAGGACAAACCCGTCGTACCCGAAGCCGTTGCGGAGCCCGAAAAGTACGCGGCGTATCCGTCGGAAGAAACCGCCGCCGAACAAATATCGCAGGTAAACCTGACGGAAACCGCCGATGCCGCTCCGCAGGCGGAAGAAGAAGTCGGCGGCAGCGTTATCGATCCGGCCGCTCCCGCCGCTCCCGCCGATCCGGCCGATCCCGCCGCGAAGGATACGATGAACGAAAACAGGGAAACTTTTGCCCCTAATTTCGAAAAGAAAGGGTATATGAAAGAATGGGCGGTCACGGCGCTGATGGCGGTGCTGACCGTCGTGGGGATAGTGCTGGCTCTGTATGTGGAAAGATACCAATTCGCCGGCATAGTCGTCGCCGTCCTGGCGGTTCTGGGCGCGGCGGCAATGATAAAACACGTTTTCGTTTCCGAAAAGGTGCTGAAGCTGATCGGCGACAGGGACAAGGTGTACCTGGAAGAACTGATGCAGGCGATGAAACGCACGAAAAAACCCGAATTCGCGCGCGAAATCACCACTTTGATAAAGGAAGGTCATCTCGTCGGCTACGCGCTGATGAACGATATTTATTTGGAAAAAAGACAGAAGCGTTAGATCGCATTTACCTTATTTTTAGGGGCATAAAGTTAAGGAGCATGTTATAATCAAATCGACCGGATACGTCATTTTTCGTCAAACAAGACGCAAACGGGTAATAGAATATACGAAAGGTGCGATATGGCAAACACTAAATTCTGGACGAAAAAACGAATAATCATAGCCGTAGCGGTGCTTTTGATCCTGATCGCGATAGTAGTCGTCGCCGTCATCTACGGAGTAAAAAGTTCCGAACCCGAAACGGCTTTGGAAACTGTGACGCGCGGTTCTCTGCAAAGCAGTATTTCGTCATCAGGCACCATAACCGAAGTCGGCGTGGCGGTGGACGTCCCGTTGTACGCCGCGGTAAACGGAATTGACGACGCGGATTCGATAGGCGATTACCGCGACGATTTCAATTGGGCGGATTTTATTTTAAACTCCATCTATAACGATCAATTCGGCAACGATCTGCCGGCGCTGTATTATTCGGCGATTTCCGTAAACCCCGATTTCGTGGACGCGACGGTCAAAATCAACACGCATGATCCCGCGACCGCGCTTTTCAGCGTGGCGCCGGTGGTTTTAAACGTCAAAAATCTCAAAGCTTTGTACCAGGAAATGAAAGACAGCGGCGCTTTCGACGGCGAAGAAGTTCAACAGTCTTTGCTGGGGTTTGCATTGGCGATATTGTTGGAACCGGGCGGCAGCGACGACACGCTCCCCGACGACCTCGAATCTTTTTTCGAAATAGATTCCGATAACCCGATCGAAGTCACCACGGGATATATTAACGATATCGTTTCCACCAACCTCGGCGGAATAGATTCGTCGGGAATCGATTACACTCTGTCGAATTTCAGGCTGAAAAAGGACGAATGGTACGGCGTTCAGACAAAGATTTTCAAAGTCGATTTCACTCAGGTATATACCTCGTTTACCGTAAACGAATACGACATCGCGAAGATAGACGCCAGGTTGCGTGCGGACGAAAAGGTTTACGCCGCGCTGTCCGTCAACGCTCTGAACGGCAGGAAAGTGCTTTCCGAGATCACCGAAATTTCCAAAGGCGCGTCCTCCGGCGGAGTTTCTTATTACGGAGTCATCGCCAGAGTCATATTCGGCGAAGTGGTCGATCTCGACGCCGCGGAGGGCGAACTTTCGCCGATCGCCGAGGAATACCTCAGCTTAAATCCGGGAGCCACCGGCAAGATATTGGATTTTACCTACTACGATTCCGACCTTGACGCCGAAACGGTGACGGGATTGGGAATCGATAACAGGGATATATTGACCAGGGACGAAGTGCTTATCGGATATTCCGTTGCAGTAAGGGTACAACAGGAAGGTATCGCGAACACGCTGATCGTGTCCACGAAGTGCATATTCTATAACGACGCAAACGAACCGTACGTCCTCGTCAGGGAAGGCAGCCGCGAACGCCGCGTAGCGGTAACCGTCACGTTATCCACCGGTTCCGACGCCGCCGTCACTCCGAAAAACGAAGGCGAGTTGAAAGAGGGCGACAGCATAGTCTACCGCGCCGACGATTCTCTGCTGAGCAGTATTCTGGGATAAAGTTATGGCGGACAAGCTTATCCTCTCTATGAGAGGCATCAACAAATCCTATCCTTTGGGCGACGGTTCGGTACAAGTGCTTTTCGACGTCGATTTCGACGTGCGCCAAAAGGAGTTCGTATCCATACTCGGACCTTCCGGTTCCGGCAAATCGACGCTGATGAACATAATAGGCTGTCTGGATACGGCTACTTCCGGCAGCTACGTTCTGAACGGAAAGGATATCGGTTCCCTGAAAGACAGACAGCTTGCAAAGGTCAGGAACCGCGATATAGGCTTCGTCTTTCAGCAGTTTCAGTTGCTGAACCGTATGTCTGCGCTGGACAACGTGGTCCTGCCTTTGATTTATGCGCGCGTACCGTCCAGGGAACGGCGCGCCAGAGCCACCGTTTTATTGAATAAAGTCGGCTTGGGTGACAAGATGATGAACAAGCCCAAACAGCTTTCCGGCGGTCAGCAGCAGCGCGTCGCGATCGCGCGCGCCATGGTCACCGACCCCGCGATAATCCTGGCGGACGAACCGACGGGAGCTTTGGATCAGAAAACGGGCGCGCAGATAATGGAACTGTTCGAACAACTGAACGCCGAGGGAAAAACCATTATCATGATAACGCACGACCCCAAAATAGCGCGCCGCGCAAAGCGGATAGTGCATATTCTGGACGGGCGTCTGTATACGCAGGAAGAATACGACGCGATCTACGACGAGGACGGCGTAAGGTGGGAGGATAAACCGACCATCCGCGAACGCCGCAGAAGGAGGCTCGAAAATGTTTAAAGACATTATCGGAATGAGCTTCAAAAACCTCGGCATGAACAAGATGCGTACCTTCCTGACGACGTTGGGGATCATCATAGGTATCGCCAGCATCATCGCGCTGATCACGATAGGACAGGGCGTTACCGGATCGATACTTGATCAGCTGTCGGGGCTGGGCGGCAACCGCGTGACGGTGTCTTTGACGGACACCAGGGTGACTCCCGGGTTTACGGAAGAAGATATGGAACAATTCGAAAACCTGGACAACGTCGCCGGAGTTTCGCCCTCGCTGAACGCGTACAAAACTATGACGCTGATACCGGAAGAAACCAATTCCGTTTACGATTACGAATACACTTCCTATAACCGCGTCATAGGTATCGACAACTATTATTTTGACCTTTCGGCTTCCGAAATGCTGCTTTCGGGACGCGAAATTTACGATTACGACGTAGAGAACGCTTCGCACGTGTGCATTTTGGGATACGACTTCTGGACGAATCTGTACGGCAATTACAACCCGATAGGCGAAACCTTGAAGATCGAAAATATGGATTTCACCATAATCGGTATCCTGAATAAACTCGTGGGTTTGGAAACCACGGGAAACAATTCGGTGATAGTGCCGTATACGGTGGCGATGCGCGATCTGAAAATGGGGTTGGTAACGACTTTCGACGTGGTCGTTTCCGACGCGGGCGCAATTAACGCGACCGTTTCGCAGATGAACGATCTTTGCGCGGATATCGTCGGCTCGACCTCGGGTTACGTAGTCGCGAATCAACAGGAAGTAATGGATATCGTGCTGACGGTCACCGACCTCGTAATGGGTATGCTGGCGGGCATAGCCGCGATATCCTTGTTGGTGGGCGGTATCGGCATTATGAATATGATGTTGGTTTCGGTATCGGAACGCACCTCCGAGATCGGGCTCAGGAAGGCGTTGGGCGCAAAACCGTCCGTGATATTGTTGCAGTTTTTGGTGGAAGCCGTATTCATCAGCATTCTCGGCGGAGCTTTGGGCGTGGCTTTGGGCATAGTTATCGCTTATCTGGCAGCGGTTCTGATAGGATACGAATTCACCTTCAAAATCTCCACGGTACTGCTTGCGGTAGGTTTTTCCGCGGCAGTCGGTTTGATTTTCGGGATACTCCCCGCAAGGAAAGCTTCCAAATTAAGCCCGATAGACGCGCTGCGGACGCAATGATTTTGATCGGTCAAAAGCAAAAAAACGCCCCCGGTTAGCGGCGTAGCGATAGGGATTTATCGCTACGCCGCAACTATATTTGCCCTACGGCAAGTTATATTGCTAACGCAGTTATATTTTGCTTTCAGCAAAGTGTTATTTCTCTATTCGAGAGAAGTTAAGGCAAATATAATATAACTTCGGCTGAAAGTCGAAATATAACTTTTAGACTTGTTCTGAAAATATAACTGTTTGCAAAGCAAACAATATCACTTCACTAAAAATTCAATTTATGGTATAATAACTACATGAGTGAAAGCATTATAAGAGAAAAAGCAAAAGAATTTGCAAAAAACATAGTATTCCTTACAAAGGAAATCAAGATAAATAAAAAAGAGAGTGTATTATCCAATCAATTACTACGTTCAGGAACAAGTATCGGCGCAAATATCCACGAAGCGCAATACGCACAAGGAACGGCAGACTTTATTTCAAAGCTAGAAATAGCATTAAAAGAATGTTTTGAGAGCGAATATTGGTTAGAACTATTATTTGAAACAGGTTATATAGAAGAAAAGCAATATAAAAAACTTAATAACGATTGTGGGGTTATAAGAAAAATGCTAATCTCTTCTTGTAAAACCTTAAAGGCAAAAAATGATTAGCGTTTCAAAACATTACGATTTACTTATAGAAAACGGCAACGATCCTGTTTTAGACGGGAAATTATTATCCGAATATATGAACAAGTGGGATGGAGAAGAATTTATCAATCTTCTTGACTTGGATAAAAATAAAACTGTTCTCGAAATAGGTTGCGGTACGGGTAGAATTGCTAAAAAAATCGTTGATTTATGTAAAATATACGTTGGAATAGACGTTTCGCAAAAAACGATAAACGTAGCAAGAAATCATTTTAAGAAGGAAACAAACGCAACGTTCATTGACGGTGATTTTCTCAATTATGATTTTACTAAAATGTATGACGTGATTTGTTCCACATTAACTTTTATGCATATTCAAGATAAAGAATATGCTCTAACGAAAATCTTCAGTTTGCTAAAACAAGACGGCAAAGCGGTATTATCGATAGATAAAAATCAGCAAACTTATATAAATACCGGTTATAGCAGAATTACGATTTTTCCAGATACCCCGAATACAATATGTGGGCTTTTGAGACAGATAGGGTTTTCTAATATAGAGGTAAAGGAAATAGAATTTGCCCATATAATTAGCTGTATAAAAAATTGAAGTATAGCACACTATACTTTGCAAGC
>CALVXZ010000053.1 GCA_944371785.1 uncultured Clostridia bacterium
CAGCCGCGGCACGCCGTTGTCACCTCGTAGCCGCCCGAAGGGCAGTCGTCGCAGGCTATATCGATAACTTCGATGACGTTCGGATTGGTCGGGTCGCCGCCCATAGCCAATTTCACGCGCTCGTTGAGGATAGCGCGCTCCTTATAGACGCAGCAGCGCATCGTGGGAGTCTTTCCGGGAACGATTATGGACGGTATGTCCAACAGCTTGTCGTACAGCTTGTCGTTCCAGGCATAGCGCGCCACTTCCAACAGCACGCGGTATTTAAGATATTGTACTTTAGTATCGAATCTGTTCATAATTTCGTTTCCGTGACGGTATTACCGTAGATATCTTTTATTGTGACGACGCCCTTTTCGATAACCGCATAGGAGCGCGGAGCTCCGCCTTTCGGCATCGTTACGGACGCTATGTTTATAAACTTCATACCCGACGATTGCGTCACCGCATTGATATGCGTATGCCCGTATATCACGTCGTCGGCATATCCCGACGGCGGCGGCGAAGCCGGGTTTATCCTGTGTCCGTGAGTGAACAGCACCTTTTTGCCGTCCAGGTTCATCAGTCTTCTTTCTTCGAATGGTTTTCCGATCACCATTTCGTCGATTTCCGAATCGCAGTTACCCTTTATATATAGTATGGGAACCGAAACTCCGGATAATATGCCGCAAACGGATTTCGGAGAATACCCTGCCGGAGGGTCGTTCCTGGCGCCGGAATAATTGACGTCGCCCAGGCTTACCGCGATATCCGCGTTCTCCGAAACGATAGCGCGGGCTATGATCTCAGCCGATTCCGCCGAACCGTGCAAGTCGGTAAAAACCAGGATCCTAGTCATAGTACACCTCTACCGTTTTGCCGGCAAGCTTCAGATTCTTTGAAATGGTGTCCACCAGCTTCAGCTTCATCGTGATGTCGATCGGCAATCCCTGGTGCGCGGCGTTTATAGACTGCCCGACAAAGAATTTGACGTGCGTGGCTTTTTCGAACAGCATATCCGCAAGCAGCGACGCGCCGTCGCGTTTCGTAAACGTCTTTGGAGTAAGATCGGTGTGCGAAAGGTACTTTTCGCTGAGCTCCACCAATTTCCTAAGAGTCAGCACTCCTTCGGTAGTCAGGTCTATCCCGTCGATATGCCCTATCGGAGGCACCTCTTTGTCGGGGAAGTCGAAGTCGGCTTTCACGGTCGTGTTCAGATACCTTGCGACTATCGTGGAGCTGGTACCGCCGCAGACGACTTTTTTCGAATCGCCCTCCAGAAACCTGGCTATATAAAAATCGTCTTTCGTTTTATCGACGGGGGGACCCACCATGATATTGACGTGTACGGCTTCGCGGATCCTGACCGCCGCCACGGTGGTGTCGTCGCCGGGCTTATCCAGGTAAAGATCGTTGCACGCCGACGCCAACAGACACGCCACCGCCCCGGCGCTCATACCCGGTTTCAGGTTCTTGTCCAGGTAAGCCATCACGTCCTTCCTAAGCCACCCGAAATTCAATATCATACCTATGCCGGCGTGTATTACGCCGTCGGACATAGTGACGATATAATCGCCGGGTTTTAACGCTAATTCGGTGATATATACGGTTTTATCCTCAAATTTATGCGGAACGCGTTCAAAATTACGGCATTTGCCGTCCGTTATGTAGATGGCTTCCGGGTTGTCGAATTCGAACATATACCCTTTGCCGTCCCTGTCAACGTGAATTACGGTAAACGTGGCGTAAGCCACTCCGCGTTCCTTGCACACGGGAAGCGTCTGGATGATCGTATCGACGCATTCTTCTATGGATACGCCTCCGGACACCATCGTGCAAAGTATGGTGCTTGTAAGCGTGGAGAGGATGTTGGCTTTTACGCCGCTGCCCAATCCGTCCGCCAGCACCAAAGTCGTATATTTACCGTCGTCGGCGACTTTGACGCGGTCGCCGCACAGTTCCTCGCCGGCTTTATTCAAAGAAGTATAACCGTTTTCCAGGTAAAGTTCCATTATTCTTCTTGTTCTCCGGCAAGCGTGTTCTTCAGTTTAAGCAGCGCGACTTTGGTTTCCGCAGTCGTTTCGCCCAAAAGCGAAGCGATTTCCTGCGCTACGCGCATCTGTTTTTTAATGACTTCGTCCGTGGTTTCCAAAGTCTTTTCGCGCACTTCTTCCAATTCCTTCGAATATTCCACCGCGTTCGTGACGTCCTTCAAAACCGCGAACAGAGTCTTGTGTTCGGGCAGTAAAATGATGTTCATATCGACGTAGCGTTTGGATTCTTCGATATACAGTTTCTTCTTATGCACGTCTTTTCCGCCGGCAACGGCTTGGAAAAAGTCTGCGGCGTTGATGGATTCGTACAGGTATGTGCCCTTCGGGTCGTCCAGCGTTATTCCCAAAAGTTTCCTTGCCAAAGTGTTGGATTCGGAAATTTTCAGGTCGTAATCCATCATTATGATCCCGTTCGGGCTGTTCTGGATGATCTCGTAAGACATCGATTCCGCCCTCTTTCTCATATACGGAATACACATTTCCACGTCGGCGTTGCCGTTCAGAACGGCGATCGCCTTTTCGCGGCAGGTCGGATATCCGCAGGCGCCGCAATTGAGTTCGTCTTCGGGTTTCAGCTTGCCCGTCTTTGCCAACACGGCGCGTATATCGCGTTCGCTGGGAACGACGTTGCCCAAAGAGATCCTGGGATGACCTTCCGCAAGCTCTACTCCCATCGGATCGATATATCCGGGCTCGCCGTCTTTCAGGCTGTTCTGCGCGTAACGCCTGACGTCCTCGTTGGCTTTCAACGAACCTTCCGATCTGATGGTAGCCGGTCCGTTTATGCAAGCGTACTCGCAGCAGTTGATCTCGATAAACATTCCTTCCAGCTTATCGATATCTTCCAAAACGTCGAAACTGCGTTTAACGCCGTCTACGGCGACATATTCGTAATTTTTGGGTAATTTATTGAAAGATTTGATGATGCCGCGGCTGATCGGATAGTATTTGGAACGGTTTTTGACGGGTTCCGAAACCTGTATCGAAGCTATGGCGTTCAGGTCGATCCCGGCGGCGGTGAACAGAGTGTTCAGTTCGTTGAAAGTCAGCACCGCGGAGATGAGTCCCGATTCCCTGCCTTCGCGTTTTTTCGCTATGCAGGGTCCGATAAAGACTATTTCGGCGTCGGGATAACGCTTTTTCAAAAGTTTGGCGTGCGCAACCATCGGGGAAGCTACCGGCGCCAGATACTTCAGCGCCTTCGGATAATACAATTGGATCATGCGGTTTATCGCGGGGCACGCCGAAGTAATGAAGTTTTTAAATTCGCCCGTTTCCAACAATTTTTCGTATTCCGCCGTGACTATATTCGCGCCGACGGCGGTTTCTTCCGCCATTTTGAAGCCTAATTTTCCCAACGCGATACCTATCGCGGAGAAATCCTTGACGCCGAAAGCCGAAACGAAGCTGGGCGCGACGGAAGCTATAACGGGTTTCCCGGACGCCAGAAGCGCCTCCACTTCCGCGATCTCGCTGTGGACGCGCTTTGCGTTCTGGGGACAGACAACGGTGCATTTTCCGCAGAGAATGCACCGGTCTTCTATGATTCTTGCCTCGTGATCGACGAATTTGATCGCCTTTACGGGGCACTCGCGCAGGCATTTGTAACAATCCCTGCAACGAGAGCCTGTAAAATCCAGGTATTGCATACGAACTCCTCCCCCGGAAGGGTTTAAATCATGCGTTCAATGCCTTGACTATAACGTCGTCGAAGAATTCCTCGACTTTGGCGGGGTCTACCGAATAGTATTCGCCGTTTACCGTGACGGAAACGCCCTTTTCGGCGCATTTGCCCATACAGAAAGCGCCCGCAAGTTCTACGTCTTCGCCGAGGTTTTTGCGTTTGACGATATATTGCAACTCTTCGACTACCTGCCTGGAGCCTTTCAGGTGGCAGGAACTTCCGATACAAACGGTGACTTTTACCATATTCTTCTCCTATTTTCCTTATTATTCGTAATCGACGACGTCTATCCAGTGCATCAGGAATTCGCGTTCGTTCTTCTTGCCTTTCACAAGCTGCGAAGCCGCGACGATCGGTATCCACTTCTGAACGTATTGTTTCGCGGTATCGGCTTTTTCACAGAACAGATTCAGGTACTTTTCGGCGCCCTCGATGTCCCCTGCCAGCCAGAACAGCAGGTAGGTCCTGGCTACGTCCGCCGAAGCGTTGCCTTGGGTGGCGTGCGACCAGTCCAGAATGAACGGAGTGCCTTCCGGTCTGATTATGATGTTGGACGGGTTGAAGTCGCCGTGGCAGACTTTGTCGTGTTTCGGCATACCGTCCAACCTGGTGTGCAGGTCGTAGCGGGTGGTGGCGGAAAGATCTGCCTGGGAGATCTTTCTGTTCATCTTATCCTTCAGCTTGTTCAGCAGCGGGCACTTCTTGGAGTGGACTTCCATTTGCAAATCGACGAAAAGATTCAGGTACTCGTCCTTCTTTTCGGGATTTTCCTTCATCAGCTGTTCCAAAGTCTTCCCTTCGATATATTCTATCACGAGAGCCCATTTGCCGTCAATGGTGGTTACTTCCAACAGTTTTGGAATATTCAGCCCGGTTTCCTCTACGCGCGCCTGGTTCAACGCCTCGTTAAGGATGTCGGCTTTGGAAAAACTTTCGTCAAATACTTTTATAACCTTGTCGCCGTGGCGGTATATGGTCTTTGAGTTTCTGAGCGCCAGAATTTTGTCTTTTCCGAGTTCCATTTGGATTCTACCTCCTATTTTCCGTAATATGCGTTGAGGTACATTTGTTTGATCTCGCTCATCAGCGGGTACCTCGGGTTGGCGCCGGTGCACTGATCGTCGAACGCCTGTTCAACCATTTCGTCCAGGGTCGAAAGGAATTTCTCCTCGTCGATGCCGTAATCTTTGATGGTCTTTTTAATACCTACTTTTTCTTTCAGCTCGTCCAAAGCCTTGATGAAATTCTTCAGCTTCTCGGCGTCGTTTTTGCCCTTGATCCCGAGGTAATCGGCGACTTCGGCGTAACGCGCCAGAGTGTGAGGATATCCGTATTGCGGGAAAGTACCCATCTTTGTCGGGACTTCTTCGGCGTTGAAACGCAACACTTCGTCGATCATCAGGGCGTTGGCTACGCCGTGCGGCAGATGATGGAAGGCTCCGAGTTTGTGAGCCATGGAGTGGCATACGCCCAGGAAAGCGTTTGCAAACGCCATACCTGCCATGGTGGCGGCGTTGGCCATCTTTTCACGCGCTACGGGATCGTTCGGTCCGTTGTCGTATGCCCTGGGCAGATATTCGAATACCATCTTCAGGGATCTTAACGCCAATCCGTCGGTGAAATCGGTCGCCATCATCGAAGCGTAAGCTTCCAGGGAGTGGGTCACCGCGTCGATACCGGAAGCGGAGGTAAGTCCTTTCGGCGCGTTCATCATCATATCGGCGTCGACTATAGCCATGTTCGGCATCAGCTGGTAGTCGGCAAGAGGATATTTGACGCCCGATTTTTCGTCGGTGATGACCGCGAACGGAGTAACTTCGGAGCCCGTGCCCGCCGAAGTCGGAATGGCGATGAAGTAAGCCTTTTCGCCCATCTTCGGGAAGGTGTAAACCCTCTTTCGGATATCCATAAAGCGCATTGCGAGATCCATAAAGTCGACTTCGGGATGTTCGTACATGACCCACATGATCTTGGCTGCGTCCATTGCGGAGCCGCCGCCGACAGCGATTATGCAATCGGGAGCGAAAGCGCGCATAGCCGCGGTGCCTTCTTTCGCGCAAGCCAGAGTCGGATCGGGAGCGACGTCAAAGAACGTCGTATGTTTGATCCCCATTTCGTCCAATTTATCTGTGATGGGTTTGGTATAACCGTTGTTATACAGGAAACTGTCGGTGACTATAAACGCCTTCTTCTTGCCCATAACGTGTTTCAATTCGTCCAAGGCAACGGGGAGGCAGCCCTTCTTTATATAAACCTTTTCGGGTGCTCTGAACCAAAGCATATTCTCTCTCCTTTCCGCTACTGTTTTTACGTTTAACAGATGTTTGACGCCTACGTTTTCACTGACGGAGTTGCCGCCCCAGGAACCGCAGCCCAAAGTCAAAGACGGTTTCAGTTTAAAGTTGTACAGGTCGCCGATACCGCCTTGCGAAGAGGGAGTGTTTACCAAAATACGGCAGGTCTTCATACGTTCGAAGAACATATCCATTTTAGCTTTTTCGGTAAGCTGGTTGATGTATACCGAAGAAGTGTGCCCGAAACCGCCGTCGGCTATCAACCTTTCCGCCTTGTCCACGGCGTCGTTGAAATCCTTAGCGCGGTACATTGCGAGCACCGGGGAAAGTTTTTCGTGCGCGAATTCTTCGGAAATATCCACCGATTCTACTTCGCCTATCAATACTTTTGCGGAATCGGGCACGGTCACTCCTGCCAAAGCGGCGATTTTGGGAGCGCGCTGTCCGACTATCTTGGCGTTCAAAGCGCCGTTGATGATTATGGTCTTTCTGACTTTTTCGGTTTCCTCGTCATTCAAAAAGTATGCGCCGCGCGCTTTGAATTCCGCCTTTACCGCGTCGTACACTTTGTCGTCCACTATGACGGATTGTTCGGAAGCGCAGATCATACCGTTATCGAAGGTCTTCGAATGCATTATCGAGTTGACCGCCAAAACAATGTCCGCGGTTTCGTCTATGATCGCGGGAGTGTTGCCCGCGCCGACGCCGACTGCCGGTTTGCCGGACGAATACGCCGATTTGACCATTCCGGGACCGCCGGTAGCCAAAATAATGTCGGCTTCCTTCATCAGAAGGTTGGTCATTTCCAGGCTGGGAACGTCTATCCATCCGATGATATCCTCGGGAGCTCCCGCCTTTATCGCGGCGTCCAGAACGACTTTCGCGGCTGCAATGGTGCTCATTTTGGCGCGCGGATGCGGGCTGATGATGATGCCGTTTCTGGTCTTCAAAGAGATCAGTGTCTTGAATATCGCCGTAGAAGTGGGGTTCGTCGTCGGAATTACCGCGGCAACCACGCCGATAGGTTCGGCTATCTTTTTGATGCCGTAAGCCTTATCCTCTTCCACCACGCCGACGGTTTGAGTGTCCTTATAGGCGTTATAAATGTATTCGGAGGCATAATGGTTTTTAATGACCTTGTCCTCGACTACGCCCATGCCGGTTTCTTCCACCGCCATCTTAGCAAGCGGTATACGCGCCTTGTTGGCAGCCATAGCCGCTTCAAAGAAGATCTTGTCGACCTGTTCTTGCGTATAAGTCGCAAATACGGCTTCGGCAGCCCTGACTTTTGCGATCAACGCTTCGAGTTTTTCGACGGAATCTACGAGTTCTCTTGTTGTCTCCATAGTATTTTGTCTCCCGATTTAGGTTTATTTTTTATAGTTATAACGCCCTGAGGCGTGTTTTTTTTAATTGCAGATCTCCTCTTTTTTCATTATCTCCGCCAACTGCGCGCTGAGAACGGCAAGCGAAGACGCCATGTTTTCGTTCCTGACCGCGATGTTGTCGGGCACCTGGATGTGCGCCGTCGTGAAATTCCATATAGCGCGGATACCGGCTTTCGCCAACAGATCCGCCATAGCCTGCGCATGCTCGGCGGGAACGGTCAGAATGGCGATCTTTATCCCCAGCTTTTCCACTGCCCCCTGCAGCTTTCCCGTAGGCAGGATCGGCTTCCCGTGTATCTTGCCGCCGATGATGCCGTCGTCTATATCGAATCCCGCGACGATGTTCAGCCCGTAATCGCCGAATCCTTCATAGCCCAACAGAGCCTGTCCCAGCTTTCCCGCGCCGACCAATACCGCGTCTTTTAAATTGTTGTAACCCAGAAATTCCGAAATTCCCTCTATTAAATCTACCGTCGCATATCCCACTTTCGGCTTTCCGTCCTGGATCTTTGCCTGCGACAGATCCTTTTTGACTATCGACGGAGTCAGATCCAACGCTTCCGCCAGCTGCACGCTGGACACATTCTCCCTGCCCTCTTTTTTAAACTCGTACAGAGTTTTCAGATATTGCGGCATCCTGTGGAATGTCTGAAGCGAGATGTCCCCGTTCATTGCTCCTCCGTGGCGGCGCGCAGAGCGCGTTGCAATCGATATTTTTTTATCGATATTATTGTAACCATTTGACTGCGGCGGTGTCAAGCGTTTTCCGACATTTTCTCGGGCAAATTTTTTATGTTCGGAAACCGCCGCGTCTTACGGCGGGCATTCCAAAACAAGATTCGGAAACAAGATAAGAAATAAACGTATCGAAAATCAGAACCGTTTTATAATCTGTCGCAAAGTTCGTCCAAAGTTATCCCGTAGAAATCGGCAAGTTTTATGCAGTCGGCGATGTTCGGCGCGTGGATACCGAGTTCCCAACGCGAAATATTCTGCTGAGAAATTCCCGTGGCGTCGGCAAGCTTTTTCTGGCTCAAATTACGTTCCAAACGAAGCAACCTTAAGTTTTCCGATAACTTTGTCATCATTCTTATTTTTAAACGATTCGGTGTAAATAAACAGTCAATACACGCTTTTGTGTAGCTTTCTTTTTATATTTATTTATATAACTTTTATCGTACGCGCAAAAATTCCGCCCGATACGCAGCGGATCTTCTCCGTTGCCGTTTCCGCGGCGGAAATCATCGGCGATCGGGCCTTCCGAAGGCTGCGTCCGGCGCGGCACTTATTATAAATATTTATTCGACGTCATAATCAAATACTTACTTATTTCTTGTAATGCGCCGCCGATTAATGTATAATTTATTTATCCGGCACAATACGGTCTGCCGGCAGTACAAACGGCTGAAGCCGCTACAGGAGGAACAATGGACGTTAACTTTATTGAAAACCAAATCGCCAAGATCAAAGAACAGGTAGGCGATAAAAAGGTGCTTTTGGGGCTTTCGGGCGGAGTAGACAGCTCCGTTTGCGCGGCGCTTATCCATAAAGCCATAGGCTCCAACCTCATTTCGGTCTTTGTCAACCACGGGTTGCTGAGGAAAGGCGAATTCGAGCAGGTGCAACAGGTGTTCCGCGATCAGTTCGGAATGAACCTCATAGCCGTCGACGCCGCCGACAGGTTCCTGGATAAATTGGCGGGAGTCACCGACCCCGAAAAGAAAAGAAAGATCATCGGCGAGGAATTTGTCCGCGTTTTCGAAGAAGAAGCCAAAAAATTGGGAAAAATCGAATTTTTGGCGCAAGGCACCATTCTTCCCGACATAATAGAATCGGGTACCGACGGCAAAAACAAGCTGGTGAAGTCCCACCACAACGTGGGCGGACTGCCGAAAGATATCGGTTTCGAAGGCTTGGTGGAACCCGTCAGGGATCTTTATAAATTCGAAGTCCGCGAAGTCGGCAGAGCATTGGGACTGCCCGATTTCATCGTAGACCGTCAGCCCTTCCCCGGTCCCGGTCTGGGCGTCAGAGTCATCGGCGAGATCACGCGCGAAAAACTTGCTATCCTGCGCGAAGCCGATTATATCTTCCGCGAAGAGATCGAAAAAGCCGGCTTGGGCACAAAGGTATGGCAATATTTTGCGATAATCAACGATTCGATGTCCACGGGCGTGGACGCCGACGGCGGCAGGACCTATGAACATATGATAGCTTTACGCGCCATCAACACTCACGACGCCGTTACCGCCGATTGGGTGGAGCTGCCCTATTCCGTCTTGCGCGCGGCTTCGTCCAGGATCGTAAAAGAGGTAAAAGGCGTAAACCGCGTCGTTTACGACATAACCACGAAACCGCCTGCCACTAT
>CALVXZ010000054.1 GCA_944371785.1 uncultured Clostridia bacterium
TCCTTTCCGGTTGTAATAATTATATCTTATATCCCTCTATTATTCAATACTTAATTTAAAAGAATTTGCGGCAGTCTATCCGGTTTGACCGCGGACAAGCCGAAAACGCGCTCCGCCGCAAAAAGAAAAATAAAGTAAAACATCCGCCGCGAAATTTTTTTCGGCTTCTCCGGTAAACCGCGCCGTTATCCGACGCGACGAAAATTTTTCTAAACCGTTCCTTTCCCATGCCCCTTCTTTTGCGCTTTATTTTTTCTGAATTTTTTTAAAAAATCCGTAAAAAATAATCGTAATTGATTTTTTAACCGAAATTATCGAAAACCGTTTAGCTACCGGCTTTTTTCCGACTTTACGGCGGCTGCCGGAGCCGCCGTAAAACGCTATTCGTGAAAATTATACTGACCGTGAGTAATTTTTTTGCTAATTTATGATTCGCCGGGCAAAAAATGTAGTATAATAAAAATCAGCATAATATCGGAAGGAGGGTAAAGGTTGAGCGTAAAAGAATTCAACAAATTGCTTGCGTCGTACAGAAGCGACGCATCTTCGGTAGAAAAGCTGTACAACTACTATTTCCCCAGGATCGTTTCCCGTTTACAGGAATTTTACGACGTAGCCGTGGCGGAAGATTCGGTCAACGAATTTTTTATCAGACTTTTCGGATCGGTCCCCGGAGTCTACATCACGCGCCCAAGTATATGGATCTATTCCGAAACCGAAAAAATCGCCGCCGAAAAAGGTGAAAAACACATTCCGGAACGCCCTTCCGAACTCGGAAGGATCTTATCGACTTACTCCATAGACACTTTGTACAAAAGTCTGGAACAGATCGACGACGATTCCTATAAAATTTTGGAGCTGAGCTATCTGGACGGATACAAACAGCAAAAAATCGCGGAGCTGATGGATATCAGCTACGACGCCGTCCGTCAAAAGCATTCACGCGCAGTCAGAAAATTAAAAAAATTGCTGGGCGTCCTATAAAATTTTACCTGACGGCGGGCTTTTCGGCTTTCGCATCGAACAAAAGCGCTTTGAAACCCCTAGAAAAATTCAATATTCCTTTCCCCGACGGAGAATCGTACATCGGCGCCAACACATAACCGGAAAGTCCTTCCGAGTTTCTTTCCAGCTCCGCGAAAGATTCCCTGAACCGTCTTTCGCCGCTCCTGTCGCCTTCGTCGGGAATGTCGAAAGGTTCGCAGAACAACACCGCGGGCAGCTTCCTCAGCCTGTCCGCGCCGGACAAACCGGGATGAGTCTTGTTGAATTTCCATTCCTCTTTTTCGGATAAAATCCCGCCGTTGAATCGCATTGAAAGATATAACGGTATGTCCTCGGCTGCGGCGGAGAAAGTATAAAGATCGGTCAGGTACAGTTCCTTCGAATCCCCCGTCATAACGCAATGGAAAGGGTCTTTCCCCTTTATCCCGTTATAAACTCTTTCAACCGTTTTCGCGTCATATTCTTTAAATTCGGGTTTCCAAACCGCGATACAAGGGTGCCCGAAATCCCTCATTATCAAACCGTAATAAGATTGTTCGGCGACGTCGAAATCCGGCATGGCTATTATCGCGTACATACCGAATTTGTCCAAAACATACAATTCCGCCGGCGAAGGATATTCGGTAAAAAACACGGTATTGAAACCTGCCGCCTGTGCCTTGGCGACGCCTTCGGCAAAGGTCTTGGAGCGCGGCGCGTCTATCGAAGCCGGATAATACAGCGGATCGGACAACGCCTTGAAAAACACTTTTCTGCCGTTCACGTAAACGCCGCCGTCCATCAGGACCGATTCCTTGAACGCGGTATAGGTATAGACTCTGTCCAGGACCGCGCCGTCGGAACTTTTCAAAGTCACGCGGACGTCGTAAATTTTACCTCTGCCTTCGCTCCACATATCCGGCAGTCTTTTAACGGGGACGTGCAAAGTAAAATCGGGTGCGGCGCGGTAGGTCTCCGACAGCAGCAGTTTTCCGTCGAAAGCCACTTCTACCACGGTTTTCAGTCCTTCGGTTTCGCCCGAAATCATACCGCGCAGGTATATCGACCTGTCCGAATATACCGCCGCCGGTCTTAAAAACGAATAGAAACTTTTTGCGGCAAACTCCAGCCACACGGAGCCGGTGAGCCCTTTCGAAAAATCCTTTGCGGAGGAACAAACGGTCAGCACGTTTTCGCCTGCGAGCGCCAAGGAAGAAACGTCTATGTGATTGGAGTGAGCTCCTTCCGACGAAAACAGCAAACTACCGTTCAAAAATACCGAATAAGCGCCCGAAATACCGTTGAAATTCAAAATGACCGTACCGGAAGCGTCAAAAGGTTGCAGTACGAACCTGCGCCTCAGCCAAACGGCGGCAGCCATTTCTTCGCGCGGCACGCTACCGGGCGAAAACGGCGCGCGGAAGCGGTATTCGAACTCTGCGTTTGCCGCCTCCTCCGCGGAAATAGGTTTATTTGTGCGTTCCCATTCTCCGTCCAGGAGCATAATTCTGGGACGGACGAATTCGGGACGCGGATAATCCTGTCTTTGCATAGCCTATTCAGTATACCATACGCCGACGCGCTTTACAAGCCGATTATAAACGCTTATTCGGCGAACGCATATGATTTTCACCCGCCGTAAAAAAGGAGAGGCTGTTGCCTCTCCTTTCAGATCAGGATCGCTTGCGCCCGTTTCTTCTACGTCAAGCCGATTGCCATTTCGCAGTAAACGTTTTATTTTCCGCGGGCATGATAAATTCATAAATCAAATCTGTCGTCAACAGCGTTTCCCCGTCGTACCAACCTAAGAAAGTATATCCGTCATCGGCTTCCGCAACAATTTTGGCGTTGCAACCGGCTGACACCAAATATGCCTCGTCGTTTACGCTGTAAGCAGGCACAAAAGTTTTAATCGAACCGCCGTCCGCAGGCATTGTGCCCCCGGTAACATACATCCTGAATGTCGGCGAATAATTTGTATAATATCTATATACTCTCACCATGATAACGTCTCCGGCTTTTGCATTAAACGTCAAATTCTTCATACTGTAATTTGAAAAAATAGAATTCGAACGAATCGTCGTATTTTGAGTGACGTTTTTCACCTCCATATAAATATTGTAATATCTCGAAGTGGAACTGTTGCCGTTCGAATAATACAGTGAATATTCGCCGTCATTCAATGCCGTAAAGTAAATATCTTTACGGTAGGATGAACTCGTTCCGCTCAGCCTTGTAGAATAATAATTAACTGCCGTATTGTTTTCACCTATTATATCTATTGCCGTATAGCTGTACCCGGTGGTGTTCATTTGAACCCACTTAGCATAAAGGGTGAGGTCACCTGAAATTCCGGCAGTAAAATCGTAAGGCGTACCGGAACATTCCTCGTTATCGTACCAGCCGGCAAACACATAACCGCTACGAGTGGGTATTGCAGGATATTCCAATCCGACTTCTTTCGTAACCGTCTGAGTTTCCGGGGCTGTACCCGATGCTCCGTTCAGATCGAACGATACTTCTGCTCGATCAATGCTTTCAAAAGCAATAATCGAAAAGTCACCGCCTTCCGGATCATCGTTATCCAAAGATAAGGTATATGCTGTCCAAGCAATTTCAAGCGTTTTATTTTCCGCGGGCATGATAAATTCATATGCGGGATCTGTTGTCAGCAAGGTTTCGCCCTCGTACCAGCCGGCGAATGAATATCCCATTTCAAAATACGGTGCGGCGACAACGTTTACCGACTCGCCATAAGCAAAATAATAATTATTGATAATATTTTCTTGGGCCAAATCGCCGTCCGCAGGCATTTCGGCACCGGTCATATAAACTGTAGTAGTGCCAGCTGCGCTATACCCGCATGGGCTGATATAATATAACTGTCCTGCCGTTACATTATACGTAATAAGGAAATTATTACCTTCGCCGTCATCGTCATCGAAATCCAGCTGATTTTTATCGCTGTCATACAAATAGCCGTATGTGTCATTCAAACCATTCCCAGAATAAATAGTTATCTCTCCGCTGACAAGCGGAACAAAGGCGTAATAATGCCTTGTGGCGCTGTTCTTAGGAACTACTTCAACGGTAATATTGCCGTTAAGCGGCAATACTCCGTTTCCGGCATATGAAATCCACTTAGCATAAAGGGTGAGGTCACCTGAAATTCCGGCAGTAAAATCGTAAGGCGTACCGGAGCATTCCTCGTTATCGTACCAGCCGGCAAACACATAACCGCTGCGAGTGGGTATGGCAGGATATTCCAATCCGACTTCTTTCGTAACCGTCTGAGTTTCCGGGGCTGTACCCGATGCTCCGTTCAGATCGAACGATACCTTCGCCGCAATTTTATGCGGCACGGAATTTACGGAATAATTGCCGTAGATACCTTTTTCGACAGAAAATAAATACTTCCTGGGCAAAACGATTTCCTCGGCGTTCACTGATATCAGATATTCCGCATCGGAATCGAAAGCGTCTACCGTTAATCTGACGTTATTTTCGCTGTCCCAGAGACTGTCGTTGTCGCAATCAATGGTCAACTTGTTGTCCGTCACCGTATAACGTATGCCGTTTAAGTTGACCAAATATCGGTCTGCATTAAATACGTTCGCCCAAGACAGGACATACAGCGGATCCGTCACTACCGAAGTAATTGTGACTTTCGGAGTCGCCAAACGTACTTTTCTGAAAGAAAACGTCGAAACCGAATCCTGCCAACCGTATGCCTCGGCACAAACGGTAAAAGTGTAATCCCCTGCCTGATATTCGGAAAAGTCAAAAGAAAAATCCGTCGGAGCAATTTCTTCGCCGTTTAATTCGTATTCGTAATTTTGAGCGTTGGGAACGGCGCTCCACGTCAATATGTTGGTAAACTGATCAAAAGCGAAAGCAGCCACGTCTGCCAAAATTTTATATTCATATTCCGTTTTGACCGCTTCAGAATTATATGTATTAATTCCGTCGCCCTTTGCCACGATCGAAAAATAATAAGTGCCGCATTCTGAATCCGAAGGGAAAACATATTCGGTATCCGTAACGGTAATATCTACTATAAATGCAGTTTCTTCATAACTGTACACCAATATATGATATCCTTGGGCTCCGGGAACCGCCTCCCAACTGAACGTATCATCGATTAACGAGACTACGGGAGCG
Source organism: uncultured Clostridia bacterium (assembly GCA_944371785.1). Classification (GTDB taxonomy): domain Bacteria; phylum Bacillota; class Clostridia; order Christensenellales; family DTU072; genus Stercoripulliclostridium_A. Next base: position 5,146 of record CALVXZ010000054.1, read on the forward strand.
GCAATCTGATCGGATTTGTCGACAATAAGGATCCAGTCCGCATATAAAGTCACGTTTTCCTGCGTAATTTTATCGGCCATATTATGAAGCCTGGAAAGCACGTGTCCGCTTGCGGTCTCCGATTCGCTATACCACCAGCCGTTGAAAGTATAACCGCTCCGCGTAGGCATATAATCTATCAATCCGTTTACCGTCTGTTTTTGTATCGCAGGAATATCGTCATAATTTAAATCGAAATTTACCCAATATTCGGTATTTCCAGGCGGTGTGGGAGTTTCGCCTCCGGGTGTTTCGCCTCCGGGTGTTTCGCCTCCGGGAGTTTCGCCTCCGGGTGTTTCGCCTCCGGGTGTTTCACTGCCGGGTGTTTCGCTGCCGTTATCGGAAACGTCTTCGGAATCGTTGTTGCACGCCATTAACGCCGTACAAAGCAACACGACGCAGAAAATGATCGCAAAAGCAAAAAATATTTTCTTTTTCATGCTTGCTCCTTCATTTTTTATCTAGAACTTATTTTTTTATTTTACGAATATTATATCAAACTTTTGATTCTGTTGCAATAGTTTTCAGTTATTGAAAAAGCGGCCGAACCGCATAAAGCCGCAATGCGGCTGACGGAAAAAAGGCTTGTGCACTTGCTTTTCGCACTTGAATTAATTAAAATGTATTTATGGTTATATCCGGAGTAGTACAATCCGTTATATTCCGTTCCGAAGATTCGGGTTACACGGTCATGGACCTTGCGACGGAAGAGCGCAGCGTGACCGTGGTAGGTTGTATGCCGGAAGTCAACGAGGGCGAATACCTGCAAATCGACGGGAAATGGGTGAACAATGCCAAATACGGCGAACAGTTCGTCGCAGAATCCGTCGACTTTTCGTCCCCCGTGGACGCCGAAGGAATAGTCATGTTTTTAGGAGGCGGCTTGTTCGACGGCATAGGCGAAGCTCTGGCGCGGCGTATAGTCCGAAAATTCGGTGCTTCTACTATGGAAGTTATAGAACGGGCTCCCGAAAAATTGGAAACGGTACCCGGGATCGGCAAAATAAAAGCGCGTCAGATTTCCGCGGCTTATCGCGAAAATTCCAAAATGAAAGGCGTTATGCTGTTTTTGCAAGGGCACGGGATATCCCTGAAGCTGGCGACGAAAATATACGACGCCTACGGCGAGGACACCGAAAAGCTGGTCACCGAAAACCCCTATCGTCTGACGTCGGAAATCGAAGGAGTCGGTTTTTACAAAGCCGACAAGATCGCCGCGGAGCTGGGTTTCGACAAAGACTCCGATTTCCGTATCGAAGCCGGTATCCGCGAGGCTTTGACGGAAGCCGGGAACAGATCCGGGCATACCGCCCTGCCCGAAGCCGACGTAGTCCGCGAGGCCGCCGCGTTGCTGGGCGCCGGCGAGGAGCGCGTTCTTTCACGGCTGCAGCGTGCCGTTCTGCAAGGCGACATTGCCGCCGAAAGCGTCGGCGAAGGCGACGAAAAACAGTTGTTTTACGCATTGAACGTCAATTATTTTGCGGAACGCAATATCGCCGTAAAGATAGTGAAGATGATGGCGTGCGCCGAAGACGCCGAATACGACGTCAAAAAGGAGATCGACGTTTTCGAATCCGAAAACGGCATATATCTGGACGCTACCCAACGCGAAGCCATATCCAAAGCCATGAATTCGGGAGTTTCGGTAATAACGGGAGGTCCGGGTACAGGCAAGACCACCATAATAAAATGTATTCTGGAGATGTGCCGTTCGCGCGGCCTGGAGGTTTTGTTGGCGGCGCCTACCGGCAGAGCGGCGAAACGGCTGTCGGAAGCCACCGGCGAGGACGCCAGAACGGTACACAGGCTGTTGGGACAGGATATGTCGTCCGGGCGGCCGACCTTTAAATTCAACGAAAAAAATCCTTTGAAGGGCGACGTTTTCATCGTCGACGAGATCTCGATGGCGGACGTATACGTCTTTTCGGCGCTTTTGAAGGCGCTGCCCGATTTTTCAAAGCTGATATTGGTGGGCGACAAAGATCAGCTGCCCAGCGTTTCTCCGGGAAACATTCTGGCGGATATAATAGCTTCGGGGCTGGTTCCGGTGCATATTCTGACGGAGATACACCGCCAGGATTCCGGTTCCCTGATAGTCGTCAACGCCCACCGCATCAACGAAGGCAAAATGCCCGTCATCAAAAACGATTCAAACGACTTTTTCTTTGTCAGAAAAAGCGCGCCGGAAGATATCGCGCACGAAATCGTGACGCTGGTGACGAAGCGTCTGCCCGAATTTTTCCGTATTTCCCCTGCCGAAATTCAGGTGCTAGCGCCTTTGAAGCGTACTCCTGCCGGTGTGGAAGCGCTGAACGCGGCGTTGCAGAACGCGCTGAACCCTTTCGGAAAAGCCATAGAAGGTTCGTCCGATTTCCGTATCGGCGACAAAGTGATGCACACCGTAAACGATTACGAATTGGAATGGACCAAGGACGGGGAAAAAGGCTACGGCGTATATAACGGCGACGTAGGTTATATCTCCGACGTTGTCAGAGGCACTCTGACCGTGACTTTCGAAGACGGCAGAGTGGCGGAATACAAGCCCGGCGAACGCGATTCGCTGATGTTGGCGTACGCCGTCAGCGTGCATAAGAGCCAGGGTTCCGAATTCCCCGTCGCCGTCATCTCCCTGACGCCCGGAGGCGGCGCGTTGTTGAACAGAAACCTGTTGTACACAGCTGTCACGCGCGCGAAACAAGTCGTCGTCCTGGTGGGTTCGGAGGAAACGCTCCGACGTATGATAGCCAACAAAAGCATTCGCAAACGCTACACTTTATTAAAGGAGTTCCTATGCAAAACGACGGAAAAGCTCGGTTTATTGAGGCATTAAGGCGTTTTGCCGCCGCCTTCAGGCATACGATGTTTCCGGAAGGTTACGTCTGCCTGGGCTGCGGAAAGGAACTTCCCTCCCGTTACCGGGAGCAATCGCTGTGCCCGGAATGCATAGAGTCCCTGCCGTTCAAGACGGGCAAATGCTGTGCCGTGTGCGGCACTCCCGTATACGTCGGCGGTTTATGCCGCAGATGTTCGGCGTTCGCCCCCGATTACGACCGCGCTTTCGCTCCGTTTTATTATAGAGGCATCGCAAGGAAATTCGTTCTGGATCTGAAATTGGGCGGCAGGCTCTACCTTGCCGGTTACATGGCGGATTATATGGCGGATTACGCGCGCGGCATAAAGCTGCGGTTCGACGTCGTCACCGCCGTGCCCTCCACCGCGAAAACGGTGCGAATACGCGGATTCGACCACACGGAGTTGTTGGCAAAAGCCTTTTCCGACCGCATCGAAATCCCCTATCTGAAAACAATGAACCGCTTAAAGCATAAGCTGGATCAATCGAAGCTGGGTTTTTCAGACAGATTCGACGCCGTGAAAGGTTGTTTCGAAACCTTGCCCGGGACCGATCTGAACGATAAGTCGGTGCTTTTGATAGACGACATTCTTACCTCGGGAGCCACGGCTTCCGAATGCGCCTCGGTATTGAAAGATTCGGGCGCGAAACACGTTTACGTTTTAACTTTTGCAAGATGACGAATTATTACGAAACAGCTTTGAACAAATTGAACGCGCTGCGCGGCAGAAACGATTATTATATACTCGCTTTCGAATCCAGCTGCGACGAAACGGCAGTCGCCGTTACAAAGGGCAGGACCGTGTTGTCGAACATCATCAGTTCTCAGATAGATATCCACAGGCGTTTCGGCGGAGTGGTGCCGGAAATAGCGTCCAGAAACCACGCTCTGCAAATAGACAGCCTCACGGAGGAGGCGCTGAAAGCCGCCGGAGTAAGTTTAAAGGACATCTCCTGCGTGGCGGTAACTTACGGCGCCGGGCTGTTGGGCGCGCTGTTGGTGGGAGTTTCCTACGCAAAAGGCATAGCTTTCGGCACGGGGCTGCCGCTGATCGGAGTAAACCACATCAAGGGTCACGTCGCCGCTAATTATATTTCCGCACCCGATCTGGAGCCGCCTTTTATCGCGTTATTGGCAAGCGGCGGTCACACTTACGTTTTGGCGGTACGCTCCTTCGACGATATGGAGATCCTGGGTTCGACTCTGGACGACGCCGTAGGAGAAGCCTTCGATAAAGCCGCCAGAGTTCTGGGTCTGCCGTATCCGGGCGGTCCCGAGATCGAACGCGCGGCAAAGGACGGCAGTCCCGTTTATAAACTTCCGCGCGCGTTCAAGGGCGACAAGCGGTTGGATTTTTCGTTTTCGGGTCTGAAAACGGCGTTGATAAACACCGTCCACGGTATGAAACAACGGGGAGAAGAATTTTCGGTAGCCGACGTCGCCTGCTCCTTCCAGACCGAAGCCGTGGGAGT
>CALVXZ010000055.1 GCA_944371785.1 uncultured Clostridia bacterium
GTAGCGGATTGGTGAAAAGTTCAGTGCAAAGCGAAAGGAAAACTGCAAACAGTTTTCTTTTCGCGGTTTTGGCAAAAGCCGCCGATGGGCAGTATCGACATACGCTCCGAGGCGGTTTTTACCAAAATTGCCTGAAATCTTCGCCTAGACGCGGTTAATAATTTTCTTCCCGAAAATTTAAAAATAAAAAAGCCTGTACGGTAAGTACAGACTTTTTCTTACTGTTTTCTTTTTGCGAGCGATAACGCCCCTCTATTTCCTTCCTCGGGAAGAAAATTATTTAAAAGCTTCTTCGACAGCCACAGCACAGGATACCGTCGCTCCGACCATGGGGTTGTTGCCCATTCCGATAAGTCCCATCATTTCGACGTGAGCGGGAACGGAGCTGGAACCGGCGAATTGCGCGTCGGAGTGCATTCTGCCCATAGTGTCGGTCATACCGTAGGAAGCCGGACCTGCCGCCATGTTATCGGGGTGCAGAGTCCTGCCGGTGCCGCCGCCGGAAGCCACGGAGAAGTAAGTCTTGCCGTGTTCGAGGCACCATTTTTTATAAGTGCCGCTGACGGGGTGTTGGAACCTGGTGGGGTTGGTGGAGTTGCCGGTAATACCTACGTCAACGCCCTCTTTAGCCATAATCGCCACGCCTTCGTTGACGTCGTCGGCGCCGTAGCAGCGTACTTTGGCTTTTTCGCCGGCGGAGTATGCCTTTTCCTTTACGATCGTCAGTTCGTCGGTATATTGATTATAGGTGGTTTGAACGTAAGTGAAACCGTTGATCCTGCTGATGATGTAAGCGGCGTCCTTGCCGAGTCCGTTCAGAATAACTCTGAGGGGCTCTTTCCTTACCTTATTGGCGGAACGGGCAATGCCGATAGCGCCTTCGGCGGCGGCGAAACTTTCGTGCCCTGCCACGAACGCGAAGCATTTGGTTTCTTCCCTTAAAAGCTTAGCCGCAAGATTTCCGTGTCCCAAACCCACTTTTCTGGTATCCGCAACAGAGCCGGGAACGCAGAACGCCTGCAAGCCTTCGCCGATAGCTTCGGCGGCGTCGGCGGCTTTCGAGGCGCCCTTTTTGATAGCGTTTGCCACGCCCAACGTGTATGCCCAAACGGCGTTTTCGAACGCTATCGGCTGTACGCCCTTTACGATAGCTTCGACGTCTATTCCTTTTTCAAGGCATATCGCGCGCGCTTCTTCCAGGTCCTTTATGCCCTTGGAAGCCAGGAACGCGTTGATCTTATCTCTTCTTCTGTCATATCCTTCAAAAGTAACAGCCATTGTTCAAACCTCCTATTCGATTCTCGGGTTGATCTTTTTGACCGCCTCGTTAAACCTGCCGTATGTGCCGGTGCACTTCTTCAGAGCTTCGGCAGGATCTACGCCTTTGACGGTGATCTGTTCCAGCATCTGACCGACGCGGATGAATTCGTATCCGATGACTTCGTTGTCCTCGTCCAAACCGATACGAGTTACATAGCCTTCCGCCATTTCCAGATATCTGACGCCTTTTACTTTGGTGGAATACATGGTACCTACCTGGCTCCTCAAACCCTTGCCGAGATCTTCCAAACCGGCGCCGATAGCCAAACCGTCGTCGCTGAAAGCCGATTGGCTTCTGCCGTATACTATCTGCAGGAACAGTTCGCGCATTGCGGTGTTGATAGCGTCGCAAACAAGGTCTGTATTAAGTGCTTCCAAAATGGTCTTGCCGGGCAGGATCTCCGCAGCCATTGCCGCAGAATGGGTCATGCCGGAGCAACCCAAGGTTTCAACCAAGGCTTCTTCGATAACGCCGTTTTTGATGTTCAGCGTCAATTTGCAGGCGCCCTGCTGCGGAGCGCACCAGCCCACGCCGTGAGTCAGTCCGCTGATGTCGCCGATCTGGGTCGCTTTTACCCATTTGCCTTCTTCCGGAATGGGTGCGGGTCCGTGATGGGGTCCCTTTGCGACGCATACCATTTTGTCTACTTCATGAGTATATTGCATGGTTACCTCCGTTTATTGTCTACAGCCGCCTGGGCGGCATCGAGTTCACAGTTTTTTGATGAGTTTCAAATCGATACGCTGTTTTTCGTCGATTTTGATGATCTTTACCAACACTTTATCGCCTACGTTCACCACGTCAGTCACCTTTTCGACGCGGTTTTTGGAAAGCTTCGAAATGTGGATCATGCCGTCTTTGTTGGAAGTCAGGCTTACGGACGCTCCGAACTGACCTTTGTCGTTTTCCATGATCTTTACCACTTCGCCTTCGAATTCCTCGCCTACTTCGAATTCGCGGACGATGTCTTCGATGATCTGCTTTGCGCGTGCGATGGAAGATTCGTCGCTGGAAGCGATGCTGACGGAGCCGTCGTCGGTAATGTCGATCTTTACGCCGGTTTCGTCGATGATCTTGTTGATGGTCTTGCCGCCGGAACCGATGACGTCGCGGATCTTATCGGGATCGATATTGAACGAAATGATCTTCGGCGCGTACTTGCTGAGTTCCTTCCTGGGTGCGGGCAGGACTTCCAACATCTTGTTCAGAATGAACAGCCTGCCTACGCGCGCCTGTTCCAAAGCACGGGTAAGGATCTCGCGGTTGATACCTTTGATTTTTATATCCATTTGAATGGCGGTGATACCGTCCTTCGTTCCCGCGACTTTGAAGTCCATATCGCCGAAGAAGTCTTCGATACCCTGTATGTCGGTAAGAATATGCAGTTTATTGTTGACGTCGTCTTTGATAAGTCCCATGGCTACGCCGGCAACGGGCGCCTTTATCGGAACGCCTGCGTCCATCAGAGCCAAAGTCGAACCGCATACGGAAGCCTGCGAAGTAGAGCCGTTGGAGCTGATGACTTCGGAAACCGTCCTTATCGCGTAAGGGAACCAATCTTCGGCAGGAAGCACGGGTTCAAGGGCGCGTTCCGCCAAAGCTCCGTGTCCGATCTCGCGCCTGCCGGGGCTCCTTAAAGGTTTGGCTTCGCCGGTGGAGTATCCGGGCATATTGTATTGGTGCATATAGCGTTTGAATACGTCGTCGTCCAGACCTTCCAATTTCTGAGCTTCGGAAATCGGTCCCAAAGTAGCGGTCGTCAGAACCTGGGTCTGTCCGCGCGTGAATACCGCCGAACCGTGGACCCTGGGCAGAAGACCTACTTCGCACCATATCGGACGGATATCCGTCAAAGACCTGCCGTCGGGGCGCACTCCCCTGTCGGCTATCATGGCGCGGACGCATTCCTTTTTCATCGCGTACAGTATGTCGTCGATATCGCGTCTGTTGTCGGGATAGATGTCTGCGAAATGATCCGTTATATCCTTCGTGATCTCCTCCTCGCGTTCCTCTCGGACGTTCCTGTCGAAGGTGTCGAACATATAATCGATCTTGTCCTTTGCGTAAGCCTTTACTTCGCGTTCGATGTCTTCGGGCGCGTGGTACAACTCTATCTGCTTTTTGGGCTTGCCGCAAGCCGCCTGGATCTCTTCGATCCAGCTGACTATCTTTTTGATCTCCTCGTGTCCGAACAGTATAGCGTTCAGCATTTCTTCTTCGGTCAGCTCGTTCGCGCCGGCTTCCACCATCATTATGGCGTCTTTCGTGCCGGACAGCGCCAGATTCAGCCCGGAACGTTCGCGCTGATCGGAATCGGGGTTGATGATATATTCGCCGTCTACGTATCCGACCATTACCGATCCCGTAGGTCCGTTGAACGGTATGTCGGAAACCGACAAAGCTATGCTGGAACCCAACATTCCGTATACTTCCGGAGGAATATTGGTGTCCACCGACAGCGCGGTAGCTATTACCGATACGTCGTTATACAGTCCCTTCGGGAACAGCGGACGAATGGGTCTGTCGATAAGCCTGGACGTTAAAATGGCTTTGTCCGAAGGACGGCCTTCGCGCTTTTTGAATCCGCCGGGGATCTTGCCTACGGCGTACATTTTTTCCTCGAAATCGACTCCCAGAGGGAAATAGTCCATTCCTTCCCTGGGCGCTTTGCTCATCGTCACGTTGGTCAATACCACGGTGTCGCCGCAACGGATCAGAACTTCTCCGTTGGAATGAGAGCAGTAACCGCCTATTTCCGCGCTGACTTCGCGGCCGCCGATAGTCGTTACGAATACTTTACTTTCTTTCATTTTGCCTCCCGTCCCCGTCCTAGGGGACACTTTTATATATTTCCGTTTATTAGGTTTTCGATTAACTTTTCCGTAATTTTACTGCAATTCCACCGAAAAAAGGGGCGGCAATGCCACCCCCTCGACGGGTCTTTATTTACGGATACCGAGTTCGGCTATCAGCTTTCTGTATTCTTCGATGTCGACCTCCATCAGATAACGCAACAGGTTCTTCCTCTGACCTACCAGCTTTAACAGACCTCTTCTGCTGTGGTGATCCTTCTTGTGAACGGCAAGGTGAGCGTTGAGTTCCTCGATCCTCTTTGTCAGAAGAGCGATTTGCACTGCCGCGGAGCCGGTGTCGGCTTCGTTCTTTCCGAATTTGGCGACGATTTCTTTCTTTTGTTCTGCTGTCAACATTGTTTGGTACTCCTTTTTTTTATGAGATTATCCGCCCTGCTCCACGGCGAAAAACAGCATTCACGTCGTAGCGCAAGGTAATTTGCCTATTTAATATAGCATATTAAAAAATTAATTGTAAAGCAAAACGCGTCAAATAAATAAATAATTTTCGGCTTCTTCGGTTTTGGCGATTTACGGCGCACCCCGACGGCTTATTCCTTTTCCGTCATCCTGCGAACGTATTCTTCGATACCCTTGGCTTTCGATTTTCTTTCGATCCTGCCTTCGTCGGGAAAAACGTATTTCGTCACGGATCCGGCGCCTGCGGAAAGCACGGTCGTGGTTTCTTCCATATAATCGACGTTGTAGCGGTTGACGTGCCCCGGTAATGTATACCCGACGTTTTCCAACCCGTCGGCGATATTCTTTTGGCGGTACATGTAATAAGGAGAATACCCTGCCGAAATCAAAGTATCTATCGAGTAATCGCACATTTTTTTGACGGAACCGTCCATAACTCTGACGTTTGAATCCTTCAAAACGGAACCGCGTTTCAATGAAAGCGAATGCACGGTAAGGTTTTCGGGACGCAGATCCAGCGCTCGGTTTACCGAATTTTCGAAATCGGCGAAGTCTTCGCCCGGAAGCCCGGCAATAAGATCGACGTTGACGTCGAACCCGGTATCCGAAGCCGCCTTGAAAGCCGCGTAAAAATCGGCGACGGTATGACGTCTGCCTATCCTGACCAAAGTTTCGTCCGAAAAAGTCTGCGGATTGACGGAAACCCTGGTGACGCCGTTTTTGCGGAAAATTTCAAGTTTTTCCTTCGTGACGGTGTCGGGACGCCCGGCTTCGACGGTAAATTCGCCGCCGAAATTCAATTCAGAGGTGATCTTGTCCAAAGCCTCACAGTCCAACGAAGTCGGCGTGCCTCCGCCTATATATACCGCACGCGGTCTTAACCCCCTTTCGGTCATTTCGCGTTTGACGGAGGAAATGTCTTTCAATAACGCCCTGACGTATTCGGGCACCAGCTTTTTTATCCTGGAAAATTCAGCGGATATGAACGAACAGTACGCGCACCGCGTCGGGCATATCGGAATGTTGACGAAAACGTCCGCATATCCCGCATCTTTCGAAACGTATCCTTTTTGAGTTTCCACCACCCTTTCAATCAGATCGGCGCGTTTTTCCTCGACGAAACAATCTTTTACAAGATGATCCTTAATGTTGCTATAGCTACCGATTGAACGGTAATATACGGCGGTCGGTCTTACTCCGGTCAGACAGCCGTAAGGTAAATTTATACCCGTTAATTTGTTGCACCAGATATATAATTGCCGCTTTACCCAGGCTTTCGATCTGCGTTTGAATTCTTCCGCGTCCGCGCCTGAAAATTCCGACAACGGAATTTTAAAAACCTGCTCCGGACCGCTGCATTCGATAACGAATTCCGCCGCGTCGCCGCATTCGGTGAATTTCAAATTCAGCAAAGTTCCTCCGTCGGTCAAAACTATATACGGAGAAAATGCCCGAATGACTTCGGGCACGTCGTTCATATAAGACGGCAGTCCCGCCGCGTTCAGTTTGAATTCAATCATCCGGACAATATCTCCCCGGATTCGTCTGCGCTTCTTTTCCCAGCACGGTTATTTCGTCGTGACCGGGGTATACGGTTATCCCGTCCGCTCCGGGCAAGGCGAACAGTCTTTCCAACGAACGTTTCAATTCCCGGCTGCTTCCGCCCGCAAAGTCGTATCTTCCGAAGGAACCTTTGAACAGAGTATCGCCCGTAAATAAGGCTCCGTCGGTCAGATAACATACGGAACCGGGGCTGTGTCCCGGCGTGTGAATCACCGAAAAGACCAGGTTCCCGACGCATATTTTTTCACCGCCCAGCAACAGCACGTCGGCGCCTTCGGGAAATTCGGGTCCGCCGGCGAAAAATCCGTCCGGAGATCCACCCTTTTTCAGCATTTCAGCGTCGGCTGCGTGGATATATATTTCCGCGCCGGCTTCCTTCCATTTAGCGGCTTCCGAAACGTGATCGAAATGTCCGTGCGTAAGCAGCACTTTTTCCACCTTCAGCCCTTTTTCGGCGGCAAAATCGGATATTTTTTTAAATCCTCTGCCGCAATCGATCAAAGCCGCCGAACCGGTGTCCCCGTCGGCGGCAAGATAGGCGTTCACTCCCAGAAATCCGTGAAAATTAAAAGCGTATACTTCCATTTTATTATAAAGCTTTGGCTACGGCTTCCAGGAATTCGATACTTCCTACTTTTACGGGAGTCACCCCCTCGCGGTTGAACAAACCGACAAGGTCGCCCGTCATTATTCCCGATTCTATCGTGGAAACGGTGACTTTTTCGAGGCGTTCCGCAAAATCCTTCAATTCGGCGTTCCCGTCCAATTCGGCGCGCTTTTTCAATGCGCCCGTCCAGGCGAATATCGTCGCGACGGAATTCGTCGAAGTGGCTTCGCCGTTTAAGTGCTTGTAATAATGCCTAGTAACGGTGCCGTGCGCCGCCTCGTATTCGAATTTTCCGTCCGGAGAAACCAAAACCGAAGTCATCATCGCCAAAGAACCGAACGCCGTCGCCAACATATCGCTCATAACGTCGCCGTCGTAGTTTTTGCAAGCCCAAATAAATCCGCCTTTACTGCGCATCACGCGCGCCACGGCGTCGTCGATAAGCGTGTAGAAATATTCGATACCGGCTTCTTCGAAACTTTTCCTGTATTCCGATTCGTAAATTTCCGCGAAAATGTCTTTGAAACGGTGGTCGTAAGTTTTGGAGATCGTATCCTTTGTCGAAAACCAAAGATCCTGACGGGTAGACAAAGCGTAATTGAAACAGCTTCTGGCAAATCCCGCAATGGATTTATCTAGGTTGTGAACCGCCTGGATGATACCTGCGGATGGAAGATCCTTTATCAATTTTTTGTCGCCGTTCGGTAGCTCCAGATACACTTTTCCGCCTTCAGGAACATACGCTTCGACTCCGGAATACACGTCGCCGTAGGCGTGACGGGCAATGGTTATGGGCTTTGTCCAATTCGGTACCAGCGGTTTTATGCCGTTCACCAGAACGGGGGCGCGGAACACGGTTCCGTCCAATGCCGCCCTTATGGTGCCGTTGGGCGATTTCCACATCCGGGTCAGATTGTATTCGGAAACGCGTTGCGCGTTCGGAGTTATCGTCGCGCACTTCACGCCGACGCCGTATTTTTTGATGGCTTCGGCGGCTTCTGCCGTGACTTTGTCGCCCGTGCGTTCCCTTTCGGGGAGTCCCAAGTCGAAATAGACGGTATTCAGGTCCACAAAAGGTTCGATCAAAATCTCTTTTATGGCTTTCCAAAGCACTCTGGTCATTTCGTCGCCGTCCAATTCGACCAGCGGCACGTTCATTTTAATCTTTGTCATATTAAAAGTTCCTTACTCGGTTATTTTTGTAGGTAGTGAATCTTACGGTATACCCGTTATCGGTTACGGGCACGCTTTCGTATTCCAAGGACCAATTATCGGCTTCGTCCAGATTCGGGAAAAATACTTCCGCGCCGCCAACGTCGTCCACCTTCGTGACGAACGCTTCCGAACAGTAATCTATCATTGTGCGGTAAAACATCGCTCCGCCGACCACAAAGACTTCGTCTTCGGGGTACTTCCTCAGCTCCTCTTTCAGTTTTTCCAACGTGGGCACCACGACGCAATCATCCCTGGTGTAGACGTCGGTAAGCACTATGTTGGTGCGGTCTTTCAGCGGTTTAGAGCCGGGAAACGACAGCAGAGTGTTGCCGCCCATGACTATAACTTTCCCAATCGTCTTTTCCTTGAAAAATTTCAGATCGGCGGGCAGGTGGAACAGCATTCGGTTAGCCTTTCCTATGCCCCATTGTTTATCTACGCAGACTATGGCTTTCATATCAGATCGCGACCTCTATTTTTTTATCCAAAGTGTTAAAACGGTAATTTTCCAAAGCGAAATCGTCCACCGTGAATTCGTAAAAATCCTTTTTGTCCGGGTTCATTACGAATTTCGGCGCCGGATACTGTTCCGCGGAGATCATTTCTTTGACTATCGGGATATGCCTGTCGTAGATGTGCGCGTCGGCAATGACGTGCACCAATTCCCCGACTTTCAGCCCCGAAACCTGCGCCATTATGTGCTGGAGAACCGCATATTGAACTACGTTCCAATTGTTTGCGGTCAGCATATCCTGCGAACGCTGGTTCAGAATACAATTCAAAGTATCGCCCGAAACGTTGAAAGTCATCGAATACGCGCAGGGATAAAGGTTCATCTCGTGCAGATCCGCGTGGACGTAAATGTTCGTCAGTATGCGGCGCGATTGCGGATTGTTTTTCAGATCGAATATTACTCTGTCTACCTGGTCGAATTCGCCTTCCTTGTATTTATGCTTTACGCCCAGCTGATATCCGTAAGCTTTGCCTATGGAGCCGTTTTCGTCCGCCCACGAATCCCATATATGCGTTTTAAGGTCGCGGACGTTGTTCGATTTTTTCTGCCAGATCCACAAAAGCTCGTCGATAGCCGATTTAAACGCCGTCCTGCGCAAAGTCATTATCGGAAATTCCTTTGAAAGGTCATAGCGGTTGACTATGCAAAATTTCTTTACCGTATGCGCTTTTGTACCGTCCTCCCAATGGGGACGAACGTCCAATTCGGCGTCGGAATAACCGTTATCCAAAATGTCGCGCACGTTTTCCACAAACAATTTATCTGCAAAACTCATGCGATAATTATATCACGAGACTTAAAGCTTTGAAAAGGCTTTTAAACAATTTTTTCGCCGACCGACTGTATGTTTGACAAACATACACACCCCTGCTCCGCAAGCCGTCAATATATGTTTACAATGCGACGGTAATGTGATATACTTATAGGCATGAATCCTATTTACAGCAAAT
>CALVXZ010000056.1 GCA_944371785.1 uncultured Clostridia bacterium
GTTCGAATATGGGTGTGAACGTGACGTCCGAGATACTTTCGCCGCAAATTTTGCCCCAGGTATCGCCGGTCACTGCGGAATCGCCGTAAACAAAGATATTTTCGCCGACTTTCAGTTCGAAGCTGCCTGCCTTCCAGCCGATGAAATCGTAATGATCTTTTTCCGCCGTCGGCAGTTTCATAACCGAATCGATCATGACGGATACCACGGAATCGCCTTTCAGCGTTTCGACGTTTTCGACGTTTTCGTCGTTCACGACGAATTTGGCGACAAAGTAAGGCACGGGTTCGTAGCAGGCGTACAGGATCAGTTCGTCGTCGTTTGCCGATTCGAAAAGATCCTTCGTCACTACGTCGTTATCGAAGTCCCAGAAACCGGCTCCGCCCTTGCCGTTTCTGACCTGCCAGCCCACAAAGACGTATCCTTCCTTTTCTAGGTTTATATTCGCCGGTTCGGATATGTATCCGTCCTTGTCGGCGTAAACGGGACCGCGTATCGCGCCTTCGTCGGCTTCGATATAGTTAAAGATGACGTTATATCTGCCTACTTCGCGAGTAACGGTCACTTTTACCGACGCGCCGCAATATACGTTTTTTCCGTTGCTTTCATAATAAGGCCGTACCTCGAACACGTTGTCGCCGTAAGCCAGATCCACAACGGGATCGGCGGAATTACCGACTAATATGCCGTCCTTTTTGATTTCGACGCGCGCCCATTCTTCGGAAACGGTCAGTGCCGAGGACAGATCGTATTGTGCCGTGTCGGACGATACGGTCGCGTTTTTCGCGGTCAGCCTTACGTCGGAAGAAGGAGTTGCGCTCCTGATCACGGGAGTAAAATCGGTGTCGGTCACTATCGTGTCGTTACCGTCGAAATACCATATATCCCCGGTCGCGGCTTCCTTCCACCCGACAAGCGTTTCGCCTTCGGACAAAGCGCCGTCGATATATACAAGCGACGGTTTCGCGCCGTAATCGACGATGTCGGATTCGATAAATGCGCCTTCGGCGTCGTAATACGTCACCAGAGGTTTTTGCTCCGCCTGCGTATCGCTTTGCCAACGGGCGAACAGATCCAAATCGCTTTCGGCGGTATATTCCGAAGCGTCGAAAAGTTTATAGGACGTTCTGCCGTAAGAGTTCAGCCCGACTTTTTCGTACCAGCCGACAAAAGAATATCCTTTCATGACGGGATCCTCCGGAAGCGTGATCTCTCCGCCGCTTTCGGTAGTTATGACGTAATAGACTTTTCCGTTTTCAAATCTGTCGTAAAACGTCAGTTCCTTGCTTGTCGGGTTGCACGCGACAAGAATGCCCGCGACAACCGCAAGGCACGCCAAAACCATTATCAAGAGCGAAAGCCTACGTTTCATACTCTCCTCCGGCAAAGTTTTATTTATTTTCGGAGCGCTCCTAAGGCGATTAAGCCCGATGAAGCCGCCTAATCATACGTTTTTTTCGGGATTTTCGCGGAAAAACCGCTGTGCCTACCGCCTGAACCGACGCGAAACGGCATTGTCCCTTCCACATTCGCGCCTCTCCGAAAGACTTATTCGGAAACGCGCGCTACAAATTATTTATATTATAAAAGTTATAAGATACCCTGTCAATAGTTTTTTGAAATTCGGATTTTGCGCTTAATCCGTCGATACAGAAACGTACGGTAAAGGTTAAGCCGTAAAATTCTTTTCGAAACCGTGTTCGGCGAACGGAAAATAAGAAAAAAAATAACAGCGGTTTTTATTTTTTTAAAGGGTTAATCTGCGGAGCGCGTACGTTAACCGCAAGAAAAAGATCCGCCTTCGCAGGGCGGATCGTGCGGATTGAAATAACCGTGGGATGCAGTTGCAACGATCAACAGAATCCGTGATTGTCGGGATCGCGGAAGCTCCTTTTCCCGGTATCCAGCGCCCTCAGCGCGGCGGCGTCTTCGGGCTCCAACACCGTATCGCACGCCGAAAAATTGGCGCGGATATGTTCGGGATTAGTCGATTTCGGAATGACGGCTATTCCCTCTCCCGTCAGAAAAGCCAGAACTATCCCCGCGGGAGTCACGGAATATTTTGCGGCAAGCCTTTTTATCAACGCGTCTTCCAGGGCTCCGCCGCGCAGAAGCGGCGACCACGCCTCCGCGACGATCCCGTGCTTTTTCAGATACGCCGCCGTTTCCGCGTTTTGGAAATAAGGATGCAGTTCGATCTGATCCCATTCGGGCTTTATCCCGTAATGCAATTCCTCGATATGGTGCGGTTTGAAATTGGAAAGACCTATATGCCTTACGGTACCTTCTTCCTTCAGCCTTTCCATCTCCGCCCACACGGCGTCGTTATCCGGAGTCGGCCAATGAATCAGCAGCAGATCTATCCTGTCCCTTCCCAGCCTTTCCAAAGATCCGCCCACGGTACGTCTTACGTCCTCGCCGTTATGAACGTCCGTCCAGAGTTTTGTGGTCACGAAGACGTCGTCCGCCGACGCGCCGGCGGATTTTATCGCCCTGCCGACGCCGCTTTCGTTACCGTACATTACGGCGGTGTCCACCCTGCGGTAGCCGCATTCCAAAGCGCACAAAACCGCGCTTTCGGCTTCCCTATCTGTCATTTTATAAGTCCCAAACCCGATAATATCGATTTTTTCGTTTCCGAGCGCAATATGTTTCATCGTGACGTTTCCTCCTTTTCGGCGCATCGCTTTTTCGAAAATACACAGCCGCAATAATTCTGGCGGTAAAGTTTCATTTCCTCCGACAGCGCTTTCGAACGAAGTGCGCCGCCGCCCTTTTTAAAATCCGATCTGAGATAGACCGATCCGAATTTTTCGGCGGCTTTCAAACCAATTTCGTTGATAAGGCGCGCGTCCTTCAACGGCGAAAGGGTCAGCGTGGTCGCGAAATAATCGTAACCTTTCGCCGCCTCCGCGGCGGCATTCAGCCGCAACGCAAAGCAGACCGCGCATCGTGCTCCGCGTTCCGGCTCCGCTTCCAGCCCCTTTACCGCCGCGAAAAAATCACCGCGGCTGCCTTCGACGGTTTCCGCGCCGAAACGCTTTCCCAGCCTTTTCAGTTCTTCCAGACGCTTTTCGTATTCCGATCCGTCCGTGATATTCGGATTGCAGAAATAAAACGTGACCTCGAAAAGTTCCCGTAACCTTTCGATGCACCCTGCGGCGCAGGGCGCGCAGCAACAATGCAATAACAGCCTCGGCTTTTCGCGGCGGCTTTCGCCGTCGGCGGGGCGGTAATCGATGTATCCGAATTCGGGATGAACGTATCCTGACATTTCAGATCCCCAACTCCGACAACGCTTCCGTGACGGCGGCAGTCCACTTTTCGGGTTCTTCGGCTATCGGAGAATGCGCCGATTCCGAAAACGAATACCATTTTTTGTACGGCGCGGAAAGACTGCCGAACCATTCTTTCGCTATCGCGGTCGGCGTGTTGTAATCGTGTTCGCCCTGCGTAACGACTACGGGGACCTTCAATTCGGTAACGGGGAAATAATCCGCCGCCACGCAATCGTCCCACAGCACCTTCGGCAGGTACAGCGCGCCCTTCGCGTAATCGATTATCTGCTTTGCGGAGTACTCGCCCGATTTTATAAGCGGCTTCAGGATCGAAGCGACGATCCCTTTTTGTTCCTTCCATACACCGCCGCCGTACTTCGAAAGATAATTCCTCTGAGTCATCATTGCTTTGTTGTTCGGGTACCTGCCGTCCGTGGGACGGATACCCGAAAGAGCTTTTATCGCTTTTTTATCGCCGCGGCGTACGGCTTCGTCCATACAGAACAGATAGCTTTGCAATTCGTTTTCCGCGCCGTTGACGAATACGCCCTGGGCGATATAACAGGCTATCTTATCGCTGTTTTCCAATACCGTCGGAAGCCCGATTATCGTTCCCCACGAATGGCAGGCTAGCACGACTTTTTCGACGGAAAACATCTCCGTTACCGTATTCAGTACGGCTGCCGCGTCGTCAATATAAGTCCTCAGCGAGAGCTTTTCTTTTTTTACCGACGGGCGGTAGCTTTTGCCGGAGCCGCGCTGATCCCAACACACCAGGGTATATTTTTCGGCAAGCGCGGATTGTTTGCCCAACACGATATGCCGGTCGGGCACGCCCGGACCGCCGTGCAGGAACAAAATGACGGGAAGCCCTTCTTTTGCCGCGCGCACTCTGATATTTTGGGTGCTGCCGTTGACGGTAATATTCGATTCGTGATCAATCATTTGCTATCCTCTTTGCGCGGACAGAAGTTCCGCGCACATTTTATCCAATAACTTTTCTATTTCGGGCATACGCGAGGGACGGGGATCCTTTATGAATCTGTCCCCTGCCGAAATGTATTTTATTCGGGAATAAGCGGTAAGGTCGGACAGCGGATCGGAAAACAGCACCGCCATATCGGCGCGCTTACCTGCCTCCAGCGACCCCGTTTCGTCGGCGATGCCCAAGATCCGCGCGTTCCCCAAGGTCGCCGTTTTCAAAGCTTCCGCCGCGGAAACGCCCGTGCATACGGAATAATACAGCAATTCTCTCCACATACCCGACTGGGTGCAGAACGGGCAGGAAGCGTCTGTCCCGAGCCCTACCTTTATCCCGTAGGCGGGCGCCTGCAAAGCGCATTCGGTCATTCCTTTCATAACGGTTTCCGAATTGAATTTCGCGGTTTCGTTCAATTTGGTGGCTTCCGCGCCGAGTTTCGCGTTGGGCAGAGCCGGGGAATAAGTGACGACTACCGCTCCGCCGCGCGCGGCAAGTTCCGCGGCGGCTTCAGCTCCCAGCGGCGCGCCGTGTTCTATCGTGTCCACGCCGCCGAAAGCGGCTATTTCCGCGCCGCGTTTGCTTTGAACGTGCGCCGCAACGCGCTTACCCAAGGCGTGCGCCCTGTCGCAAACGGCTTTGACATACGGCAATTCCATTCTGACTTCGCCGGGTTCGCCGCGCTTTTTCGCGTCCATGACTCCGCCCGTGATGCAGATTTTTATCAGATCCGCGCCTTCGGCGACGGCTTGTTCGGTAAGTTCTTCCAATTCGCGCACGCTGTTCCCGACTAAAGCGAAAGTCCCTGCGCCGTGTCCGCCCGGGACCGTCAAAGCGTATCCGGAAACAAACATCCTCAGTCCGCGCGCCCTTCCTTTTCCGGAAGCGGTCTTCTTTTTCAGTTCCGAATCGATGCCGCAAAAATCGCCCACCGTGCGGACGGTCGTCACTCCCGATTTCAGCTCCGTTTCCGCGGCGCGCTCCATCAAGATCCTTAAAACGGCTTTTCCCGGCGCCGATTTGACTATCTTTACCAATCTTTCCTGCGCCTTGCCGCCTCCCAACGCTTTCGCCGGGCGCCCCGTCCCGAACAGGTGAACGTGCAGATTTATCAGCCCGGGAGCGGCGTAAAGCCCTTCGCAATCTACGATTTTCATCCCTTTTTCGGGCAAGATCTCTCCGACCTCGGCAATGACGCCGTTTTTTACGGCGATGCTGCCTTTTCTTGATTCGCCTTTTTCGACGTCGACGATGAAAGCGTCCTTATAAAATATGTCCATATCGCATTCCTTCGGTGATATTTTAAACCCGGAGGGCGAAAATGTCAAAGTTTTATTCCAAGGCTTTTGCCCGGGAGCAAGGATCAATGCCGCAGCCCGTCGAAAAAGCGTTTGTTATATTGAACGGAAGGGTGCTCCGGAGCTATCGCCGCGGCGGCAAGATGCGCTTTTTCCGCGCCCGAGGTATCGTTCAGCCGCCATCGGCATACGGTAAGTTCCAAATACGGTATCAGTCCGCGTTCTTCCGGGCGTTCGAAGTCGCCTTCGTCGGTGTGGTCGCGGCAATTCAGCGCCGCTTCGAACCAAAACTCCGCTTCGCGGTAATTCCCGTTCGCCATAGCCAGCTTCCCAAGCCCGTTTAACGCCCCGGCGCGCGGTTCTCCGAACAGAAAACTTTGAAGGTACGCCTGCTTCGCCTCCGCGCGCCTGCCGCGCGAAATTTCGGTTTCGGCTATCGTCCTCAGCCCTTCTATGCAGTTTACGTAAAATGCGTCGGGCATAGTCAGCATCGATTTTATGATGGCGATACCTTCTTCCTTGAACCCGTTGAAAATCAGCTCTCTGCCGTAATAGAACCTCTCTCTGGCGTTGAATTCCTTCCCGCGTTGCAGCTGTTTTCTGTAAATTTCCAGGTTCCTGCCCTTTTTTTGCTTTCCGGGCAAGGGTCGGTGTTCGATACGGATATCGCTTCTTTCGATCTTCCCGAACGGAGCGATACATTCGTGTACGAACCCGTTCCAACGCGCAAGCGGACAATTCCTTACCGCTCTTTCGCGGTAATAGCTGAACGAAGGCTTTCCGCTTTCGTCGAAAGCCGCGTCGTACAGACAATACAAAGTGTCGGCGCAGGCTTCGGCTTTCCATTCCGAAAGCTTTTCGGCGTTTTCCGCTGTGACGACGTCGTCGGCGTCCAGCCACATCAGATAATCCGAACTCCCCTTCGAAAAAACGAAGTTCCTTGCCGCCGCGAAATCGTCCGTCCATTGAAAATCGTATATTTTGTCGGTATATCGCGCGGCAATTTTCTTCGTGCCGTCTTCGGAGCCCGTGTCGGCAATGACGATCTCGTCCGCAAAACTCAATCCCGACAAAGCCCTGTCCAGCACTTTTTCTTCGTTTTTGACTATCATACAAACGGAAACCGTGGCTCCGCGTCGGCTGTTCTCCATCCGATACCCCTTATGACAATAAGATTTTGTACTTCTTATAAACTATATGAACGGACGGTTGCGGAGTGTGCGCGCGCCGCCATCGTACAAGATGAACGATACCCTGAAAAATCTCTTTACATTTTTAAAAAGCCGCTGTATAATAAAAAATACTTAGTGCGCACTTGACTCAGTTGGTAGAGTGCCTCCGTCACATGGAGGAAGTCAGGGGTTCGAGTCCCTTAGTGCGCACCATTTTTATGTCTATTGCCCTGAAACATACGGGTGAATAACGCCGTTCGCCGAACGGCGTTATTTTTTTAACCTCTGCGGGCAGGATCCGCCGTTGCGCCGCTTTTTCGCTTTTATTCGGGCGCCGCAGCCGATAAAAAAACGCCCGTCGCATGACGGGCGCGCTTGTTTTTCGGAGTTTCTTCCGGGATTACTCGGAATCGTCGTCGGGATTGAAGTCCGGATCGTCCACCGCCTGCAAAATGTTGGCGATTATGGCTTCTTCGCGTTCTTCCCTGGTCATCTCGCGATATTTCTTTTTGCCCGATTTCACCTTCGCCGCCGCAGACGAATCCACCGCAGGTTCGGCTATTTCGGGCGCCGTCAGCGTGGTCTTGTTGTCCACCATATTGTACTTGCCCTTCCAGGTAGTGTACATGATCGGCCTATCAAGCAGTATCAGTAGCTGAGGCAACGGAATCATTACCATTACGAATGCGCATATACCGCCGCGGAGCACGGCTCCGCCGATGACCTGGGTCGCGGGCAGGCTGGAAACCGCCATTACCGCGGCGCCTACGCTTGCCAGGATCCCCGCGGACGTTATCAACGTTCTTGACGAATCCGCAAGCGCGTGCTGGACGGCGTCGTATTTGTTCATCGTCTTTCTGTGGCTCATATACCGCGTCGTCAGCAATATGGCGTAATCTATCGTCGCGCCCAACAATATCGACGACACCAGCATATATCCGATAAATACTATCTGGTCGCCCATTATATACGGGACTACCATATTGATATAGACCGAACCCTGAATTATGACGATCTGTATAATAGGTATTATCAGCGCTTTGAAGGTGACTATCAGTATCAGCGCGACCAATCCGATGGAAACGTAAGTGATTATGTCGTAATCGTAGTCGACGATCTCCTTTATTTCCAAAGTGGCGGAGGATTGACCCAACAGTATGCCTTCGCTGTATTTATCGTTCAGCATTTGCTGAATCGTGTTGATCAGGCTTGTGGTCGTGGCGCCTTCTTCCGGTACGTTCAGGAATACCACCACGCGCGCATATTCGGGATTGTCGCCTGCGGGTATGAACTGCGAAATGAATTTTTCGGGCATCGCATCCGCCATTCCCTGCTGCGCTATCAGCGAATAGCTTTGAACGGCTTTAATATAAGGTTTGTCCACGCCGTATTCGTCCTTGAACGTAGACGAACCGTTGACCTCGATATTCATCAGATCCATCGTCAGCTGATATTCGGTGCTGCACGGGATCCCGTCGGCGGTATATCCCGAAGTTTCGGCGTCGGTCAGCCACGAATACGGCACCAGAACGATCGCCTGGTTCTGTTTGCCGAATCCGGCGTTTTCGACGGCGTTCATATCCTCGGTCATAACGGAATCCTCACCGCCCATACTTGCTTCGGGTCCGTAAACGAAGGCGTTTTGGGATTGGAATATCATACAAGGTATTATCAACGCTATGATGATAAACGGCAGATAGAAACGGGTTTTGACCAAAAACTTGGAAAACTTTTTGAAAGTCATGTTAAAGGTCTTGTGTTCCGTTTTGTCTATCAGTTTTTCGGTATAGAGAATCAGCCCCGGCATCAGGAAGAACACGCACGCAAGGCTGAACACCACGCCTTTTGCAAGCACCAGACCCATATCCAGACCCAACGTGTACGACATAAACATCAACGCGACGAACGAAGCTATCGTCGTCAGCGAAGACGACGATATCGCGCTGAAGCTGGACGCAAGCGCGGTTATCATGGCTTCTTCGGAAGTTTGATGGTTTTTCCTTTCCTGTTTGAAACGGTGCAGCAGGAATATGCTGTAATCCATTGTCAGCGCCAGGATCAGCGCGCTGGAAACGCCTTTCGTCATATACGAAATCGCGCCTACGCCCGTCGCCATACCCACCAACATATCGGTACCCATATTCATCATTATCGCCGTACCTATAGTCAGCAGCAGCAATACCGGTTCCCAATACGCCGTCGTGGTCAGCAACAATATGATTACGACTATGATACCGGCGACGATCATCGATATCATCGTTTCGGAGTTCACCGCCTGTATCGAATTGTAAGTATTGGAGGCGTTGCCCGTGAAGTGGATGGTGCTGGTACCGTTGGGCAGTGAATAGCTGCGGATCGTGCCGATAGCTTCTATCGTGGATTCCGCATAGTCGGAACCCTTAAACGAAAGCTGATACAAAGCGTTTATCGTGCCGTCGTTATTGGTGGTATAAAACAGCCCCAGCTGATCTTTCAGACCGCCCAGGACTTCGTCGATATCCAAATTGCCCAAAGCCGACATATCGAATGATATCCCGCCGCCGTTCGCAGAATCCAGAACAACGTTGACGACCTGACCGAAAATCTTATTCAGAAAGTTTTCGGCAGCCTCTTTTTCCTGTTGCGATCCCAGATCGTTTGTCAGAA
>CALVXZ010000057.1 GCA_944371785.1 uncultured Clostridia bacterium
TCCGACGACGAATCGATAGCCACCGTGGACAGCAACGGTCTTGTCACTCCCAAAAGTCCCAAAAAAGTGGCTATATGGGTCAGCACTCCCAGGCAGGGCGCTTTCGACAAACCGGTCACCGGATTCATCACCATAGACGTGCGCTATGCCGATCTGAACTATTCGCTGGATCTTCTCAGCGAACCCAGCGCGATGAAACAGGTGTACGGCAGCGCGGAAGAACTGCAGTTTACTTTGCTGAGGCTTTCCGAGGAATGCGATCCTTCGCCGAATATTATTTGGTACGTCAACTCGACCCAGATCGACGACGGAGCTTCCAAAAACAAGCCCAGCCTGTCGTATACTCCGTCCTCTCTGCCGCCGGGCGAATACGTCATAAGGGCGGAATTGTATAATTCGACCCAGAGCCTTACTCTGGTATCCGATACGCTGATAATTTACGAGCCGCTGCAGGCGATAAGCCTGGATGTGTTCGGCTCCGCGCCCGACGCGGAATATCTCGTCGGCGATATGATCAATTTCATCGTCACTTATACTACGGGACAATATCCTCCCGACCAATACCGTTGGAAGATAACGTACGCTTCTCCCGAAGGAGAAACCGCGACGGAATTCTTCAACAAAGCTCCCGCAGGGCTTGCCGCCAACGGCGACCGCATGGCGGATCTAAGCTATCAATTCGAAGAACCGGGCGTTTACACCCTGGAAGTCGAAGCCTACGTCAAGGGCGCTTCGTCCGGGATCACCGGGCGGCCGATCACCGTGGAAGTCGGCGGCAGAAACGGCCTGTGCGAAATTTACGGGCTGAGAGCCGGCGGCAGACGGATCGACGGAATAAATTACGCCGCGATACTTTGGGACGCTCTGCCGTACGATGCGGAAATCGTCGTCGAAACGGAAGTCAACGGCAATATCACCTCGATGTCTTCGGAATCTTCGGAATTCGGCAGGCATTTCGGGCGCGGCGAACTTATAGTCCCGCAATACGTCGTGGGATTGCAAAACGATTTCAGATACCGCGTGAAGGCGGAAGGCTCGGGCTGGACGGAATGGGCGGAATATTCCGCCGACGATATCCCCGCCGGCGCCTACGATTATTTGGAGGAATTCGTTCCCGGTCATGACAGATTCATTGCGGATATCTCCGATTTGGGCGACCTGTTGAATTACATATCCTTGTTCCGTCCCGAGGGCGATTTCGTGCGCGATTCCGACGACGGCGATTACTGCGTGGAATTGGATCTGTATATCCCCGTCGTGTACGACGAGGACGTCTCCGAGGAAGAATATCCCTTCGGCGAAAAGCTGGAAGATGCATTGGAAAACAGCAATTATAACGCTGCCGGAAGAAACGCCTACAAGATCCTGGCGGCGGCTATCTATTCGTATGTGGATACCGTCAATATGACATTCAGCATCTCCACCGATTCGGTTTTGGGCGGCAAGGTAGGATACGTTCTGACCTTCGTTTCGGATTCCGTTCCCGATGAAACGCCGGCGGACTCCGGCGGTTTGGATAATGCGGAAATATTCACCCATTATTCCGAAAATCCGCGCGGAGAACAGGGCGTGCTGCCGATAGAAAAACTTACCGAAACGATGCAGGTAACGACTTCGGGACAGCTGATGTATGCGGTGATGCACGGATATAAGCCTTCTCCCGCCGCCGGCAGTGCCGCCGAAAAGGCGTACGACGCCGCAAAGACGGTGCTGAATTCGATTATCGACGACGGAATGAACGATTTCGAAAAGGCTTTGGCGATTTACGATTGGCTTACCGCGAACGTGGCTTACGACAAAGCCATCGATACCTCTGACGTCGATTATTCCGACCGGGCGTTCTTTATAGAAGGCGCGCTGTTCGACAAAGTCGCGGTGTGCGACGGAATATCCAAAACGTACGCTTTGATGATGTCGATGGAAGGCATACATACCTACAGGATAATGGGCAATTCCAACGGAGTATCGCACGCCTGGAACGCCGCGGTGATAGACGGCAGCGTATATTATATCGATCCGACCTGGGCGAACAAGACGATAGATTGGGGCGCAGGCGAAGTCGAAGTCATCGATTACGACAGCTTTATGATGACGGCGGAGGAGATCTCCGTAGGTCATACGACGTACGGCAAATTGTTCGAAACGCCGGACGTCGGATTGTCCGACGAGGTGTACCTTATCGAAACCGGCGAAGGCACCGATTTCACCGTGGACGCCGATTCGGAATTCGCGCCGCTGTTCGGATACGTTTCTGAAAGAACCGAAGAAGAAGCAATTTGGGTATCCGTTTGGATATCTATGGAATACCTGAACGACAGAACGGAAGAAGGAATGGTTCCTTTCGCTATCGAAGATCACATTCGCGAAACGGTCGGGGAAACGCTTTTGGAGGCAGGGGACAAATTGTTGGCGACGCGTATCGGAAAGTTCGGCAACAGCGGTTGGGAATTGAAAGTCCGCGTCGGTTTCGGAGAATAAATTTTTTTCGGAGATATTTTATGGAATCCAGAATCGGAAGTTGCTTTTTAGGCAGGACCTTGGAACTGACCGACGGTAAGATCACCGTCGGCGTTACTTTGGACGTCGGTCCGAGAATAATCAAACTGCAAAAAAACGGCGGTGAGAACCTGATGTTCGAGGACACGGGCGACGCCGTGAACAAGGACGTTTCCTCGGTCTACGGAAAAGGCAAGCAGTGGCACATTTACGGCGGTCACAGAATGTGGCTGTCTCCGGAAAGCCTTGCCACGTATTATCCCGACAACGCTCCGGTGGTATCCGAACTCATCCCGGACGGCGCGGTGTTTACTCCGCCGGCGTGGAAAGAATGCGGCGTACAGCCCGTGCTGAAACTGAAATTTATGCGCGACGGCGCGTTGGAAGTCAGTATGAGCTTCAAAAACATTTCCAAGACTCCTTTGAAACTTTGCGTATGGGCGCTGACGGTGATGAAATGCGGAGGCACGCTGACGCTGCCGCTTTCCACGGAGGACACGGGGTTTTTGGCGAACAGGAACCTGGCGTTCTGGAGCTACACCGACGTGCGCGATCCCAGGCTGACGATAGCCAACGACAGAGTGGTGCTGACCGGTTCGCAGGACGCCGCTTCGCCCCTGAAGATAGGCACTTATCTGAAAAAGATCCGCGCCGCTTACAGGTACGGCGACACGCTGTTCACAAAGGAATGCGTGACGAAAGAGGGCGGAGAATATCCCGATTTCTGTTGCAATTTCGAAACTTACACCAGCAATCTGATCCACGAATGCGAAACGCTTTCCGACGCGGAAACCGTTCAGCCCGGCGCGGAAAAAATTCATATAGAAAAATGGAGGCTTGAATGATATTGGATAAGGGCTATCGCCCCATGTATTCTTTTTATAACGATTTCCTGGCGGAGGCAGATAACGCCGGCAGCCGTCCCGTAAAGATAGCTTTGGAACGCGGAGCTGGCGAAACAGCCGTTTTCGAAACGCGCATATTCAAAGACGTAGGACGCCGCGAGGAAAATTTCAGATTCCTTGAACGTATCGTAAAGTTTATGCTGTGGGGATACGGCGGTTATAAGTTCCTTATTTCCGGCGCGGACGAATTGGTAGGCGCGCTGTCGGAATGTTATTCCGCCGTCGGAGCCAGAGCCTTCGATTTCGATTTTATGCGCGGAGTTTATTTGAAGGAACTGACTTTCTCGGCAGTGCCGGAATCCGCGATCCCGCAGGAAAAAACCGCCGCAAAACCGGTGTCGCTGAAAGGCGCGGGAAAGCGCATAGGCTTTGACGCCGGCGGCTCCGACAGAAAGGTCACCGCGTTGGAAAACGGCGTTGTGGTATACGAAAACGAGACTATTTGGAACCCGAAACTCAATTCCGATCCGCAATACCATATCGACGGCATAGCAGATTCGGTGGACAGAGCGTTGGAAAAATTGGGCGGAAAAGTCGACGCGATCGGCGTGTCGACCGCAGGCATAGTCGTCGACGGCGAAGTGCGCGTGGCGTCGCTGTTCAGGAAAGTGCCGAAGACGCTTTTCCCCGAAAAGATATTCCCGATCTATAAAAATCTTTCCGCGAAATACGGCTGTCCCGTAAAAGTCGCCAACGACGGCGACGTCGCCGCTCTTTCGGGCGCCGATTCGTTGAAGCGCGGCGGAGTTTTGGGGATAGCGATGGGAACTTCGCTGGCAGGCGGATACATAGACAGGGATATGCGGATATTGGGATATCTGAACGAGCTTGCGTTCGTGCCCGTAGACGAAAATTCTGCCGCGGCGCGCGACGATTGGAGCGGCGACGCAGGCGTCGGCGGAATGTACCATTCTCAGGACGCCGTCATAAAATTGGCGCCCGAAGCCGGCATCGAATTGGACGCCTCGCTGACTCCGGCGGAGAAGCTGAAAGTCGTTCAAAATCTTGCCGAAGCCGACGATCCGCGCGCTATGGCGATATTCTCCAGATTGGGCGATTACGCCGCTTATACGCTGTTGTGGTTCCGCGTGTTCTACGATTTCGATATAGCCATATTTATGGGCAGAGTGACCTCCGGAAAGGGTGGCGACAGGCTGATAGCCCGCGCCGCGGAAGTATTGAAATCGGCAGGTTCCGATATATCCATAGAACTGCCCGATGAAATGTCCAGAAGATTGGGACAATCGTATACGGCGGCGCTTTTATAAAATCCTGCCACGGCAAAAATGCGTTTTACGGCGCGTCCGCGATGAAAGCGGGCGCGTTATTTTTGCCTTGTCCGGCGTCCTCCGCGCGGTCGTCGGACGCCGCTTTTATCGCATTTGCAAAACGGGGCAAACAGAGTTTTTTCCGCCGCAAAAACGATTAGCAATAACGTTTAAAAAATCGGAAAAACAGAAAAATCAATTCAATAAACTAACCGAAAATAATGCGTCCCGGAAGGCGTGCGGCGGCGTTCGCGGCGGCGTTTCCGAAGGCATTCGGCGGCGGCTTTCGGCAGCCGTACGACGGCTGAAAAGGTAAAATAATAGTATAATTTTCGGGCGCAGACGCCTTTTGAGGTCAAGGGCGGAGAAAGTTCACAAAAAATTCAAAAAGCATATTTATATGCGTGCGCGCGAAATTTTAAGAAAATCCGCCGTCTGCGCGGATATTTTCGGCGTTTCGGACGGCTCCGATGTGATAGCGGCGTGAAGACTGCCGAAATTTACCTTTGATTGACTTTTGCCTTTTATTGACACACGCGTAATAAATAGAGTAAAATTTCGTCGTAGGGTTCGGATGCCGGAAAGGACGTCCGATCGCCCGAAAGCGAAGACTCCTTAGGCTCCGGAGAAGCATATGAAACACAAAATTTTCAATCGACTTTTAATCACCGTTTTGTTCCTCGCCGTAATTGCGGGGATAGTCGCGTGTTCGCCGCGCGACGAAGCGATTACCGATTCCGAGATCGTGCCCGGCAACGAGGTCGACGTTGTCGATCAGATCGTGACTACGGAAGACATCGACAGCGACGAATCCGCCGAGATCATCGGAAACGCTTTGGACAATTACCGCGAGATCCACGCCGAGCCCGACGATCCGGAATGGTACATAATCGATTGGCTGCTTACATACGATTACGATTATTTCTGGTTGGACGAAAACGAAAAGCAGGACAGTTCCTCTTCTTTCGAGCTGGAATTCAAAGCCAATATGAATCTGAAGAATAACGATGAGAGCCAAGTATTCCTTCAGCTTCGCAATTCGGGCGGCACTCCGATATTCGGACTTTACTATGTAGAAAATTACGCCTATTTCGTAATAGGTTCCAACCGTTACTATGCAAGGGAAATAAACTTCGGTCAGCTGGGACTGCTGATATACGAAGGATTGGGTTCGCTTGCAGAAAGTGCAAAAATAGATCTGGACATATACGCTATTTTGGCAGGTCTGACGATGGGCGCGACGGGAATATCCCAAGTAGACGGTCTCATGACTATCGCATCCGGATTACTGTTCGACACCAATGACATAACCCTGAACTCGTCCGACATCGACGAAGAGGGCAATTTCAATACGCAGACCGTCAGCACTTCGTTCAAACTGAACAATTTATTGAAGCTGCTTTCCAATCCGGCGGGATTGGGAATAGAAGGCCTTTTAGGCGCTCCTCCGATTTGGTTCGGCGGAATTTGGGATCTTGTGCAAATCGACCTGGATCCGGTGCTGAACCAGTTCCTGGGATTTACGTTGGAAGATCTTGCCTTGAAAGATTGGCCGCAGATGGACGCGCGCTATAACGTCATAACCGAACGTCAGCTGTTGACCAAAGTCGATTCCGAAGGTTTCGAAGAAACTTCCTACGATTACGTAGCCACCGGTTGGAGCTTCACGATCGACACTCTGTTGCGTTCGTTGGATTCCAAATACAGATCGGGCGGAATGACGGCTGTCAGAAACCAATGGGGCGACGTCGAGCCGTCCGAATTCGTTCCCACGGAAGATCTGGATCACGTCGAGGAATACTCCGTCGAAATTTACTTATCGCCGATGATGTACGCTTCCGACGAACCGATCGGTATCAACTTTGCGAATCTGAACGCCAACGAGGAAGGCAGAGGTTCGGTATATTCTTCCGGCGGTCTGGGCAATTTAGGTTTGGAAGCCACGCTGTCGGTGGAAGGTCAGGACGGCGTTATCACATTGAACGATATCCTGGGCGATTTCCTCGCCTTGGATTTAGGGGGTTTGGGCGAGATGCCGATACAATTCAGCGGCTTTACTCCCGGAAACGATTTTTACGAATTCGGTATCAGCGTGAATCTGGGATTGGACTTCTTCGACGGAATGTCCACCAACGCCGAGGCGACGATCTCGTACAATTCGAAACCTCTTATCAGAGTCTATCTGGACGACAACACGCTTTATCTGAATTTCGACGGGCTGAGGCTGCCCGACGGCAGCGCGGAAGGGCAGGAGATCCTGCCCAAGATCAGGATCCCGGGATTCGATATCAACGCGTTGTTGGACGGAGTGTTCCTGGATATGATCAAACCCTTCCTTGATCCCGACGCCGTTCCCGTTCCGGGTATCATCGGAGGCGGCGCCGCGGAGGCAGCCGCCAACGCCGAAGGCGACGAAACCACGGAAGAAGGTTCTTCCATCGACGTCATGGCGCTGCTGGGATTCATAGTTGACAATTTCGAATTCCCCGGCAGGGGCGAATACGTGGAGGACCGCGACGGCAACCTGGTTTTGGACGAAAACGGTCAGCCGATACCCAACAACTTCGATATCTATATGATTTTCGATTCCGAAGAATTGGGCGAATTGCTGTCGATGTTCGGACTCCCCACCAATCCCGGCGGACAGCTGGGCTCCGGATTGGGAGTGGAATTGTACTTTAACCAATACGACCCGATAGACACTCTGTCGCTGTCTGTAAATATTACCGAAGATATAGGATTGGGGCTGCGTCTCGACAGGCTCAGCTACCTCAGAGAGCCCGATTGGCAGAATGACGAAATGGTCCAGGGCAACGCGGACGAATACATAAACCTCGGATTGACTCTGACCGACGGCATTTTAGGCATAGCCGATCCTTATTTCGAACTCCGGATGACGGGCGAAGTCGAACTCGGTCTGGGCGACACTACGGGCGGCACGGACGAAAACGGCAACCACGGACTCGATCTGAGCAGTCTGATCGGGATGTTCGTCGAAAACCTCGCGCTGTACGTCGGCGTCGATCTGGACGGACAGGATTCGATAAAAGGGACTATAGGATATTCGATATTCGGATACCTGGATCTGATGCACCTTGACGAAACCGAACTTAACGTCAACCTGTATCTGAACGAAAACACCAATTACATAGCCAGAGTCTTCTACGAGGCGGAAAGCGATTCGCTTTACCTGGATCTATCCGATCTGGCCTCCACTTTGGGCGTGGAACTGAACGAAAACGGCGGATTGCTGGCGGAACTGCCGCGCCTTGTTATACCCAACCTGGGCTTGGCGGACACATTGGCTTCCATAGACATAGTGGGCATTCTTTCAAGTTTGGTCACCGCGCGTACGGCGTCCAACGCACCGTATAACGCCGCTCCCGGCAACGGAGCTTATCCGTCCGGGCTGAAGGTCGATTTTTCGGACGGAAACTTCGGATTTAACGGCGTTTACGAATACTTATTGACGGTGGGATACCTGTCGCTGTTCCCGGACGGAGTCGAAATGAACCCGTGGAACGCAAATTACGCGGGGATCGTCGGCGGCGCATCCAATGCCGAAGGCGACGGGACCACGGACGGAACGGAAGGCGGCGGGATCGACGTGCTTGCCCTGATAAGCGGCGCGCTGGACGGCATTGTTTTGGATAAAGCGATGGGAACGCTGACGGTAGCCGTGGCTTCCGACGTGCTGACGACCCTGATCGGAATGCTGCTTGAAGGCTTCCCGGCGGGCGGATCCCTGCCCGGAGTCGAAGCTTACGTCAGATTGCACTTCGACAACCTCGATTTCAAAAATATCGACGACAGCATCCTGACGGTTTACCTTGCGCTGTTGGCGGACGGAGCAAGCGATGACGAGGCGGTACGCGCCATATCGCTGAAATTGGATCCGATCAAAACGCTCAGCCTTACGAAAGGCAACGAAAACGGCACCGTCTGGACGGATTCCGACGGAAACTACAAGAGCTCCTTCCTGGATATGCAGGACTTCCTGGACAGCCTGAAAGTCGGGCTTAGCATCGGCGGAGAACTGTCTTTGGATTCCAAGCAGAAAATATACGAAAACGATTATCTGAACGGACTGCTGTCCGGACTCCTCAGCGGATTGGGGCTCAAAGTCGACGTCAGCAAATTGGATATCGATCTGGGATTGAGGATAGTCGGCACGCTGTCTTTGGGCGGATTGCTGAAGCTGGACGGCAGCGCCGGCGCCGATCCCATACAGACGTTATTGTCGGGTTCTCAGGCGATGATCAGCCTGTACGACATCAATAACGACGACGAAACGATACTCGCGCTGTACCTGTACGACGGCAATCTGTATTTGGATTTAAGCTACTTCGGAATAGACAAGATAGGTATAACCGACGTATCTAAACTCATTTCCGATATCACCGAACTGACGGCTTCGCCGACTCCGACGGCTCCCGAAAACGCAGAGGCGTTGGATAACGACAAAGAATGGAACCTTCTGAACATAGACAATACGGCTAAATTCGCCAACGTAGCCAACCCGCTGGCGGTGGCTTTGCAGGCGGTGATCGGCACCGAAGCCATCACCGTGAACGTCGCAAAGGACGCCATAGCGGCGCTGTTGGGAATGCTTTTGAACACCGAACTGCCGATCGA
>CALVXZ010000058.1 GCA_944371785.1 uncultured Clostridia bacterium
CTGTACTACAGAAACAATCTGGATTCTACGCTGACGCTGTTGGAAACGATGGTCAAATACGACGTAAAAAGGTTTGTATTCAGCTCCTCGGCGACGGTATACGGCACGCCCGAAAGACTGCCGCTGGACGAAGAATGCAGTCTGTCCACGACGAACCCTTACGGCTCCACGAAGCTGATGATAGAAAACATACTCCGCGACGTATATGCCGCGGATAACAGTTTCCATATCCTGTTGCTGCGTTATTTCAACCCCGTCGGCGCGCACGAATCGGGACTGATAGGCGAGGATCCGAAAGGCATTCCGAACAACCTGATGCCCTACGTTGCAAAGGTGGCGCACGGAGAACTGCCTTACCTGAACGTGTTCGGAAACGACTATCCGACTCCGGACGGCACGGGCGTAAGGGACTACATCCACGTTATGGACCTTGCGGAAGGTCACCTGGCGGCGTTGGAGCATATAGACTCTTACGGAGTCGAGGCGATAAACCTCGGAACCGGCGTCGGCTATTCGGTCCTGGATATGGTGAAGGCGTTCGAAAAAGCCTCCGGCAGGCCGGTGCCTTATAAAATCGCTCCCAGACGCCCCGGCGACATAGCTTCCTGCTACGCTTCCCCCGAAAAGGCGGCAAAAGAACTGAATTGGCGCGCAAAACGCAACCTTGAGGATATGTGCCGCGACCTGTGGAACTTCCAGATCCATAAAAAACAACAATAAACCGAAGATAATAAACGATGTATAACAAAAAAGCATACGAATTGGGGAGCGTCCGCTCAGTCATAAGGGAACTTTTCGAATACGGCAAAAAGCGCGCCGCCGAATACGGCGCGGACAAAGTCTTCGATTTCAGCCTGGGCAATCCGTCGGTACCGCCTCCGCAGGAAGTCGAACGCGCGATAGCCGATTTTGTGGCGACTTCGGAACCGGTGGCTCTGCACGGATACACTTCGGCGCCCGGCGACGCCGCGGTCAGAAAAGCCGTAGCCGATTATATCAACGAACGCTTCGGCACGGCGTTTACGGCGGACTATATCTATATGACTTGCGGAGCGGCGGCGGCGCTGACGATAACTTTGGGCGCGCTGGTGACTCCGGAAGCCGACGAGATAATCGCCGTGGCTCCGTACTTTCCGGAATACAAAGTCTTTGCCGAAGGGCAGGGCGCTTCGTTCAAAGTGCTGCCGATAACCCGAAAGGATTTTCAGATCGACCCCGAAAAATTGTACGAGGCGGTGACTCCGAGGACTGCCGCGATCATATTGAATTCGCCGAACAACCCGTCCGGCGTGGTCTACGACGACGAATGCCTGAAAGGCGTAGCGCGCGTTTTGGGCTCCCGCAGTAAGGAATTCGGTCACCCGATATATATAATATCCGACGAACCGTATCGCGAATTGGTTTACGGCGGGATAAAGGTCGGGTACATACCGAATTACTATAAGGATTGCGTGGTATGTTATTCGTATTCGAAATCCTTATCTCTTCCCGGCGAACGCATAGGGTACGTTGCGGTCAACCCCGAGGCGGCGGACGCAAAGGAAATATATCTTGCCGTGATGGGCGCCGGCAGGGCGCTCGGATACGTTTGCGCGCCCAGCCTGATGCAATACGTCGTGGGACGCTGCCTGAGGCTGTCGCCCGATCTGGAGGCTTACGAGAGGAACAGGGAACTTATCTACGGCGGACTGACCCGGATAGGCTACGAATGCGTCAGACCCGACGGAGCTTTTTATCTGTTCGTGAAGGTGCCCGGCGGTAACGACGAGGAATTTTCCGAAAGGGCGAAAGAATACGGGATCCTTGTGGTGCCCGGCGCCGGTTTCGGCGCGCCCGGATACGTCAGGCTGTCCTATTGCGTGGCTTACGACACCATCAAAAACTCGCTGGAACCGTTTGCGGCGCTGTACGCGGAGTTTAAGAAGTAATTTTCCGATGCGGACTCTGATAGCCATAGGCGGCGGCGAACTGAAAAGCAAAACGACGCTGAAAATAGACGAATATATAGCCGATATTGTAAAAAAGCGCGCGGCTCCGGGCAGGGGCACCGCGCTTTTTGTGGGTACGGCAAGCCACGATTCTCTGCCGTATTTCAACTCCTTCAGAAAGATTTACACCTCGGTCTTTGACATAAAGGCGGAAGTCGCGCTTCTGACGAAAAAGGACGTTCCGATAGAACATAACGCCGAAAAGCTAAAAAAAACCGATCTGATCTACGTCGGCGGCGGCGACACGATGTATATGTTGGAAGTCTGGCGCCGCACCGGTTTCGACAAACTGATCCTGGAGGCGTACCGAAACGGAGTGCCGCTGGCGGGGCTGTCGGCAGGGGCTATATGCTGGTTCGAAAAGATGTATACCGATTCTTCCGCACGCGCGGACGGATCCTACGCCGTGGAAGACGGCTTGGGACTGATACCCGGCATAATGACGCCGCATTACAACCTGCGCCCCGAATTCGACGCCGTTGCGGCGGAATACCCCGTAAAATACGCCGCAAAAGACAACGAAGCTCTGCTGTTTTTCGACGAAAAGTTTTCGGGCAGATTGGGATAGCCCGCGGAAAGGAACTCCGAAGGACGCAAAACCTTATGACCTTTAAAAAAACGCCTTGCGGCGTTTTTTTTGTTTTAAGCGATCGAATTTTCCGTTGTTTTTTCGGTATTCCGTCAGGCGTTCGGGTTTTCCTCCGCTGCTTTCAATTCCAGCCTGCGCTTTTTCCAGGCGGCGCGGGAAATGAACAGTACGGGAATTCCGGCTATCGCCATCAGGAGCGACCAGAACTGCGAGGGGCTGAGCCCCGGCACCAACGAACCTCTTGCGTCGCCGCGCCAAAATTCGATCACGAAACGGAAAATACCGTAAAGGATCATATACAACGCAAGGTTGTAAGGATGCGGCTTTTTCAAATATATCGCCAGCAGCACCACGAAAACGACGAACAGGAACACCGCTTCTAACAGGTTTGTGGGGATGACTTTCTGTTCCATCGGCAGTCCCGTTTCGGGATCGATGAAAGCCACGCCGATCCACGAATCCGTCGGAAGTCCGTAACAACATCCTGCCATAAAACAACCGACTCTGCCCAAAGAGTGTCCCAAAAGTATGCCTAAGGGAACCGAAGACAGGATATCCGTGATTTTACCTTTGAATTTGTTTCGGAACGCGAAAGTCAGGATCAGGAAGATCGCGGCGCCTCCGATCAGACCGCCCTGGAAGGTCAGACCGTTATATCTGAAACCGACGGAAGGGTCCGCAATGTAATCGTACAGCGATTGAAACAGCGCCGCAAAACCGAATCCGCCTGCCGCGGAAACGACCCCGACTATCGTGATGAAATCGACATAGCGTTTGTCCACCTTGTCGTGTTTTGCCAAAAGCCAGAACACAACGAAACATGACAGCACGCCAAGACCCACCAAAATTCCGTATAAAGTAATAACTCCGCCTATTGCATAAGGATACATAAATAAATTATAACCTCAAATCTAAAAAAAGTAAATAGCTTGACGGAGAACGTAGCGCGTCCGGGGAAAATGTAAGATAACGAAACGTAAACCGAGTTTTTTCGAAAAAACCGACGATACGCGTGCGGAAAAACTGACGGGATCGACGCGATTCGGAAAAAATTGGTTCCTGTGCTTGCTTATATATTATACATATGTTATTATATATACAGTTATTCGCGCGCGCATATACGCGCGTGGCTTCACACAGCCAATAAATACAAGGAGAACGATATGACCGAAAAATTGAATCACGGTTATGACGCCGGCGACATTCAGGTGCTGGAGGGTCTGGAACCCGTCAGAAAACGCCCGGGAATGTATATCGGCACAACCGACGTTAAAGGGTTGCACCACCTTGTCACGGAAGTCGTAGACAACTCTATCGACGAGGCGTTGGCGGGGTATTGCACTCATATCGAAGTGACGGTTCTGCCGGACGGCGCCTGCCGCGTAAGGGACAACGGCAGAGGGATACCGACGGGCATTATACCGAAGGAAGGCAAATCGGCGGTAGAAGTCGTTTTGACGAAACTGCATGCCGGCGGAAAGTTCGGCTCGGGCGGATACAAGATTTCCGGCGGCTTGCACGGCGTGGGCGTTTCCTGCGTCAACGCGCTGTCGGAATGGTTGGAAGTAAGGGTCTTCCAAAACGGGAAGATATACAAACAGGTGTTCAACCGCGGCGTGCCGCAGCGCGCGCTGCAGGTAGTCGGCGACACCGACGAAACGGGCACCGAAGTGACCTTCTATCCTGACGACGAGATATTCGATTCCATCATATTCCAATACGATATGATGAAACAGCGCCTCAGGGAGCTGGCTTATCTGAACAAGGGATTGAAGATAACCCTTTCCGACGAAAGGGAAGGTCAGGCGCGTTCCGAAGTTTTCTGTTACGAAGGCGGTATCAGGCACTTTGTCGATCAGATGAACGTCGGAAAGGACGTCGTATTCCCGGAAACGCTGTATATCGACGAAAACGTCGGCGACAACATCGTGGAGATCGCGTTGCAATACAACACGGGTTATGACGAAAAGATATATACTTACGCCAACAACATCAACACAGAGGAAGGCGGTATGCACCTGGAAGGTTTCAAAGCCGCTTTGACGAAGGTTCTGAACGATTACGGGCAGTTTTCGAAGACTTTAAAGGAAAACGAAAAACTTTCCGGCGACGACGTGCGCGAAGGTCTGACCGCCGTGCTTAGCGTCAAACTTCCCGAACCGCAATTCGAAGGACAGACCAAGACAAAGCTCGGAAACGCGGAAATGCGCGGTATCGTCAGCAAGGTTTTACAGGCAAAACTCGGCGAATATCTGGAGGAAAACCCGAAGATAGGCAAAGAGCTTATCACCAAAGCCATCACCGCTCAAAGGGCGCGTGAAGCCGCCAGAAAGGCGCGCGAAAGCTTCCGCAAAGGGGTCATGGAAGGCACTTCTCTGCCCGGCAAGCTCGCCGACTGTTCGGACACCGATCCGATGAATTGCGAGATCTTCCTGGTAGAGGGCGATTCGGCAGGCGGCACCGCCATCAACGGCAGGGACAGGCAGATACAGGCGATACTTCCTCTGCGCGGCAAGATCCTGAACGTCGAAAAGGCGAGGTTGCACCGCGTGCTGGACAACGAGGAGATCAAATCGATGATCAAAGCGTTCGGATGCGGATTCAAGGACGATTTCGATATTTCCAAACGCCGTTACGACAGGATAATTTGTATGACGGATGCCGACGTGGACGGCAGCCACATCAGGATATTGCTGCTGACGTTCTTTTACAGGTTTATGCGTCCGTTGGTGGAAGAAGGACACGTTTATATAGCGCTTCCTCCGCTGTACAGGGTGACTTTGCCGAACAAAGAGGAACATTATTATTATTCCGACGTCGAACTGAAGGAATTCCAGGATTCTTACACCGGTCAGAAATACGACCTGCAGCGTTATAAAGGCTTGGGCGAAATGAGCAATACCCAACTGTACGAAACGACGATGAATCCCGAAACCAGGACTCTGCTGAGGGTCACCGTAGACGACGCCGAGGCAGCCGATCAGATCTTCAGCATACTGATGGGCGAAAACCCCGAACTCAGACGTTCGTTCATAGAACAAAACGCCGACTTGGTAAAGGAGCTTGACGTATAATGAGCAAATCCGGCAGATTAGATTTAAATCAGATAAAAGAAATTTTGTCAAAGACCAGGGTCATCGACACGCCGCTGTTGGGCGAAATGTCCAAATCCTTTATTTCCTACGCGATGGCGGTCAACGTTTCGCGTGCGATCCCGGACGTCAGGGACGGTTTAAAACCCGTTCACCGCAGGATCCTGTACGCGATGAACGACCTGGGAAACACATATAACCACCCCCATAAAAAATGCGCCAGGATAGTCGGTGAAGTGTTAGGTAAATATCATCCGCACGGCGACTCTTCCGTTTACGACGCGTTGGTAAGATTGGCGCAGGACTTTTCGATACGCTGTCCTTTGGTGGACGGACAGGGCAACTTCGGTTCGGTGGACGGGCATCCCGCCGCCGCGCAGAGGTATACCGAGGCGAGGCTTTCCAGGATCGCCGGAGAAATGCTGCGCGACCTGGACAAAGACACCGTTGACTTCTACCCGAACTTCGACGATACTCTGTTACAGCCGACGGTACTGCCCAGCCGTTTCCCGAACATTCTGGTAAACGGTTCCGAAGGTATAGCCGTAGGTATGGCGACTTCGATACCGCCCCACAACCTCGGCGAGGTCATCGACGGCACGATAGCCGTTCTGGACGACCCCGACATCGACGTGGACGACATTATGAAATATATACCCGCTCCCGATTACCCCACCGGGGCGTTGGTATTGGGCAGGGCGGCGACGAAACAGGCTTACCGCACCGGGCGCGGCGGCGTGGTTATACGCAGCCGCTGCGAAATAGAAGAAATCGGCGGCAAGAATTGCATAGTCGTCACCGAAATACCTTATCAGGTCAACAAAGCCGTGCTGATAAAGAGCATTGCCGACCAGGTAAAGGACAAAAAAATCGAAGGTATTTCAAATATCCGCGAAGAATCCGACCGTTTCGGAATGCGCATAGTCATCGAATTGAAACGCGACGCCAGCCCGCAGGTAGTATTGAACACTTTGTACAAACAGACCAACCTGCAAGTTTCCACGGGTATCACGTTCCTTGCGTTGGATAAGGGCGTTCCGCGCGTGATGAACCTGAAGGAGATCCTGGTAGCGTACATCGACCACCAGATCAGCGTCATCACCAGGCGCACGCAGTTCCTGTTGAACAAGGCGATGGAACGCGACCACCTGGTAAAAGGTCTGGTGATAGCGCAAGCCAACATCGACGAAGTGATCAGGATCATCCGCACTTCGAAAGACAACTCCGAATCGAAGCCCAGGCTGATGGCGGCGTTCGAACTCAGCGAAAAACAGGCGATCGCCATTCTGGAAATGAAATTGGGCAGGTTGAACGCTCTGGAAGTCGAAAAGCTGAAGGAAGAATTGGCGGCATTGGAAGCGCAGATAGCCGAATACCGCGACATCCTCGCAAAGCCGGAGCGCGTCAGACAGATCATAAAGGAAGAGCTGACGGAGATAAAAGAAAAATATAACGAACCCAGGCGTTCCGAGCTCAGCTACGACGCCGGCGACATAGACATCGCCGACCTCATTCCGAAGGAGGAAGTCGTTATCACGGCTACCTACGGCGGTTACATCAAACGTACGCCGGTGAACGAATACAAAGCCCAAAACCGC
Source organism: uncultured Clostridia bacterium (assembly GCA_944371785.1). Classification (GTDB taxonomy): domain Bacteria; phylum Bacillota; class Clostridia; order Christensenellales; family DTU072; genus Stercoripulliclostridium_A. Next base: position 7,268 of record CALVXZ010000058.1, read on the forward strand.
GGCGGAGTGGGCGTCACCGCACACAAGGCCAAGGACGAAGATTTCGTCGTCAGAATGTTCGTTTGCAACTCTCACGACGATCTGTTGTTCTTCTCCGACCGCGGAAAGGTCTACTGTCTGAAGGCTTACGAGGTTCCCGAAGCTCAGCGCGCGGCAAAGGGCAGGGCGATGGTCAACCTGCTGCCTTTGGAAGACGGCGAAAAGATCACCGCGTATCTGCCCGTAAACAATTACGAATCCGGATATATGGTGATGGCTACCAAATACGGTCTGATCAAAAAATGCGATCTGAACGAATTCAGCCGCATCCGTAAGAACGGAAAGATAGCCATAACGCTGTCCGAAGGCGACCTGATGCTGACTGCGGACATCACCGACGGCGACAACGAGATCATAATGGCGGGCTCGTCCGGCAAATGTATCCGCTTCCACGAAAGCGGCGTAAGGAAAACGGGCAGAGGATCTATGGGCGTAAAGAGCATGCACCTTGATCCGGGCGAATACATCGTCGATATGGCGGTGCTCCACAACCCCGACGCCGAAGTAGTGACCGTCACCGAAAAAGGTTTCGGAAAGCGCACCGATCTGGACGAATACCGCGTCCAGGGCAGAGCCGGAAAGGGTATCAAAGCCGGCGCGTTCAGCGAAACGACGGGCGGACTTGCCGCGCTGAAACTTATCGATCTCAGCGAAGACATAATCATCATCTCCGATACCGGCGTGATGATCCGCACTCCCGTAAAGGATATTTCAAAGATCGGCAGAGCCACCAAGGGCGTCATACTGATGCGTCTGAAGGACGGCGGAAAGGTGGCGGCGGTAGCGCTTGCACCGCAGGAAGACATCGATCCGGACGCTTTGCCCGACGGCGGGAACACAGAAGCGGCATCCGATATTATTGCTGATTCGGCGACCGAAAACGCGGTTGAGGATACCCAAAACGCAGTAAACGACGATACGGACTACGTCGGCTATTCCGACGAGGAAAAGGAAGAAGTAGCCGAAGTCGATTCGGTAGTCGGCGATTTATTGGACGGGGAAGAATAATGTTTATAGCGATAAACGGGCAGCTCGGATCCGGGAAAAGCGAACTTTGCAAACGGTTGAATTCGGAATACGGTTTCGAAGTCTTCCACACGGGACGCATCCAGCGCGAGTTTGCCGCGGAGCTCGGGATATCGACTTTGGAATTGAACGAAAGGTGCAAGCAGGATCATCATTACGATAAAATAATCGATTCGCGGCTTGTGGAATACGCGGAGAGTATGCGCGGCAAAAACGTCGTTTTCGATTCCAGAATGGCTTGGCATTTCGTAAAGGGCGCTTTCAAAGTACATCTGTTGGTGGCGCCCGATATCGCCGCCGACAGAGTCTTTTTCAACAGGATTGCCGAGGAAGAACGCTACTCTTCCAAGGAAGAGGCGATGCGGAACCTGATAGAGCGCAGACGTTTGGAAAACGAACGATATAATATGCTCTATCACGTTTCGATGTCCGATTACGGGAATTACGATCTGGTATTGGACACTTCGTTGCTGACCGTGAAAGAGGAGCTGGAACTTATCGTCGGAGCCGCCGAAAAATACGAGGTCACGCACGAAAAACAAGGTTTTTATTCGGCGCCCACCTCGTTATATCCGACGGACAGGCTGTTGAAAAACCCCGGCGGAGCCGTTGCCGCGGTAAAAAGAGGGGAAACCCTTTACGCGATATCCGGTTACAGGAAACTTTTGGAGGCCGCCCGCCACGGCGCAAGGATCGTAGCGGTGGATTATATGGGCGCCGCCGGAGAGCTTTTGCCGGACGGAGCCAAGGCGGAAGACGTAGCGGTCACTTCGGCGGAACTCATTGCGGAATTCGAAGACGCGGCAGGGTTCAGATACGGTTATAT
>CALVXZ010000059.1 GCA_944371785.1 uncultured Clostridia bacterium
TAAGAAAAAATCCTAAACCGAATTTAGGTGTTCGATTTAGGATTTGTCTGGCGGAGAAACAGGGATTTGAACCCTGGCTACGCTATTAACGTACTACTCCCTTAGCAGGGGAGCCCCTTCGGCCTCTTGGGTATTTCTCCATTGCCGTTTTCGTTCATTTTAAGTATTATTGATATTAGCATATCACAGAGCGTTTGTCAATGATAAATTCGCTCTTCGGATTCCGCGATTTAAAGATTATTGTCGCTTTTTCTTTGTTTATATCACCCTTCGGCAGTTTTCCTGTACGCTTAAAATCAATTTAAGCGGGAAACAAAGCGCGCTTAGGATTTCCGAAACGGAAAATCGCGTCGAATGACCGCGGTCAACGTGTAATGCCGGGATCGATCGGGCAGGGCGGGACAGGCAGGCAGGTACGGGAGTCGCGGGGGCAGGGGAAGTATAGTTCGTGTATGCGCGGCGTGCGGCGGCTTTTTCGAAAAATAAAGCCCGCGGTTTGCGGGCTTTCGTGTTTTTATAAGATGCGGTCGTGAGGTTTATTCTTCTTCGTCCTCTTCGTCCTCTTCGTCTTCCTCGTCTTCGTCGTCGTCCAGATCGTCGCCTTCGTCCAGGTCGTCAGGGTATTCGAAGTCGTCGTCTTCGTCGGAATCGGAAAATTCGTCGTCGGAATCCCAATCTTCTTCGTCCTCGTCCAATTCGTCCAATTCGTCGAGGTCGCCCAGACCGTCCAGATCCTCAAGGTCTTCCAGGTCGTCTTCCAGGTCGTCGCCCAGGTCGTCCGCCAGATCTTCTTCGTCGATTTCGTCGATATCGGTTTCGGGTTCTTCGTCGTAAGAGTCGCCGCTGTCTTTTTCAGCCATTTCTTTCAGGCATTGTTCGCAATATTTTTCGCCCTCCGCCACGTAATTGGTGTGGCAACGCGGGCACAGCCCTTCTTCCAGATCCTCGTCGTCGTCGGGTACGGTATCGACGATGCCGCGCATTTCGGCTTCGCATATCGGGCAGTATTCTTTGTCCTCCGGGATATAATTTAACTCACATCTGGGACATTTTTTGAATTTAGGCATGGTTTATTCTCCTTGTTTCGGGAAGCCGTTTCCCGCCTTTTATTTTCAGGTGGCTATATTATATTTACTATGCGCGCATTTGTAAATACTTTTCACGAAAGAAAATTAAAAAAATTTTTTATTTTTATTTCGCGGGCTTTTTCCGCGCCGCAACTAAAAATCGGCGTTTAAAATCGTTCGGCTAAGGTAATAATTTCCGCGGAGGTCAATATGTCGGCTTTGAAAATGATGTTTACTCCGAAAACGGATAAAGCGTTAAGATTTGTAGTGGCGCCTTTGGTGCTGGTGGTAGTGGCGGCTCTGATCCTGATGAGCTTTTTCAATTTCGAGGAAGCTCCGGCGGAAGCCGCCGTCCTGAAACAAGGCTCTACGGGCGAAACGGTGCGCGAATTACAGACGCGGTTGAAAAATTGGGGGTATTACACGGGCTCCGTGGACGGTATTTACGGCAGCCTGACGGTAGCAGCGGTAAAGTATTTCCAACGCGTCAACGGGCTTGCGGTGGACGGAATCGTGGGCGAGAAGACTGCCGCCGCAGTGGGGATATGGATAGGCGAAGGCAGCTCTACCGCCGGATATTCGTCCTCGGACGAGTATCTTTTGGCGCGTCTGGTGTATGCCGAAGCGCGCGGCGAACCTTACGTAGGTCAGGTAGCGGTAGCCGCGGTCGTGTTGAACAGAGTGCGGTCTTCCTCTTTCCCGAATACGATAGCCGGCGTCATATATCAACCTTGGGCGTTTTCGGTGGTCAACGACGGACAGATCAATCTGTCGCCCAACCAAACCGCCGTGAACGCGGCGCGCGACGCTATGAACGGGTGGGATCCGACTTACGGATGTTTGTATTATTATAACCCGAAAACCGCCACAAACTTGTGGATAAAGCAAAAGCCCATTCACCTTTCGATAGGCAACCACGTTTTCTGCGCCTGAGATTTTTCGGGCTGCCGCCGATGACTTTGCGGAGCGGTTCGGATTTCCGCTCCGCAAACTTAGCTGTAAAAAATAAAAGATTGCGGAGAATGATATGAAAAAGGAAAACAAGTTAAGGATCATACATTTGTGCGTAGCCGTGTTGCTGACGGCGGCTCTGGCGGTAAGTCTGGGGCTGTTCGCGGCAAAAACCGCCGCTTTGAACACCGAACTCGGCGCCGTTTACGACGCCGCGTATTTCGCGTTGGTAGATAACCTGGGCGATCTGGAAAACAAATTGAAAAAGCTGGACGTGGCGTCCGGCGGAAAATTGCAAAGGGAGCTTTTGGAAGGCGTTTATACCGATTCGGAAGTCGCCGTCGGGCATATAGCCACTTTGTCGGGCAGAAACGGAGAGATCACGCCAGCGTTGAAATTCGTGAACCAATTGGGGGATTATGCCGGGTATCTGTCGAAAAAAGCCGAAGCCGAAGGGCTGACCGGCGATGAAAAGGATACTCTGAGGCAATTGGGCGACGTGGTCGGACAGTTGAACGACGCTTTTTTGGCGGCGGGAGAGAGCGTTTCCGAAGGCGGTAACATCTATGACGCTATAGGCGCGGAGCTGGGAGCCATCGGAGATATTTACGACGCCGTTTCCGACAACAACGTCGAATACCCCGAATTGATATACGACGGACCTTTCTCCGACGGTCTGAACGACAGAGAAACCAAATTCCTGAACGGGAAAGAGACTATTTCCGCCGACGAAGCGGTATCCGTTGCCGGCGAAATTTTCGGCGGAAAGTTCGACTATGCCGGTGAAAGCGACTTCAATATCCCGTCGTATATATTGACTTCCGGGGAAAGGAACCTGAGGCTGACCAAAGCCGGTGGGTACGTCCTGGAGTATTCGGACGGAGCCGTTTCGTCGGGAGCGGGAAAGAGTATGGACGAAATGACGGCTTCGGCAGGGGCGCTGTTGGAGGAACTCGGCTATGAGGATATGAAAGCGGTGTGGGCTTCGGAAAGCGACGAAGCGGTATATATCAATTTCGCCTATACCTTAGACGGGGTCGTATATTATCCCGATCTTATAAAGGTGAAGGTCATGCCCGATACCGGCGCCGTATCCGGGATAGAGGCTATGAATTATATCTATAATCACACCGAACGCGACAAAGCCGTATTCGCGGATATCGAATTGGCTCTGCCCGAAGGCTTCGACGCGGATAACGTCGGGAAAGCCGTGATCCCGACCGATTTCAACACCGAAATAGCCGTATACGAAGCGGCAGGCGAATATAACGGCGGCTATTATTATCTGTATTTCGACGCCGTAACCGGCGAAGAAAGAGAGGTTTTAAGGGTGATAGAGGACGGAAATCAAGGAATGCTGATCGTATAACGCCGCTATGATTGACTTTCCGCCGAAGGTAGTATATAATTTATACGCTTTAAAAAGCCGACACTACCAAAAAGCGGAGTCATAAATGAAAAAAATCGCTGTTATTCTGTTGGTCACCGTACTTGCCGCGGCGGCGGCGCTGACATCGGTTTCCTGTAACGGAAACACCAACGTCCCCGGTGCGGTTTGGGCGAACGAGGAAACCATACAATACGACATCATGCGCGGCACCGATAATATCGGAACATTGACGGTAAAGTTGGAAAAACTTTCTCCGAACTCCGAGGTAACTCTGAACGCGACCGGGGAAAATTTCAAAATCAATTCCTCCGCCCACGGCACCCGCATCACAACGACCGCGGTTTCCGCAGACGGCGTCGAATGGCTGAAATCCGAAAGCATTATGGATATGTTCACGTCCATAGCTTCCTACAGAAAAGTCAATTACAACGGCGAAGCCTACGAACTGAAAGGGCGTTACGAGGATAAATACTTCTATTTCAGCCTTAACGGCGGAGAGGAAGAACGCCTGCGCGTAGGGGAATCGGGATTTGCGGACCGCGAACAGCTGTATACCGTGGTCAGAGCATACGATTTGGACGCGGGATACGCCGGATCCTATAAAATAGCCGATCCGCTGTCGAACGAAGTCGTCGAAGTCGCCGTTTCCACCGCAGGGGAAACCACCTTCAATTTCGATTATACCGCAACGGATTTCGAAGGTAATTCCAAACCCTACAATACCACCTCCGCGGTGATGGTCACTTTCTCCAGGTCTTCCGCGCCGCAGGGCAAAGCCATACAGGTTATTTATTCCGCGTCCGACGCCATAGAAGTCCTCGGAAACCCGGCGGGCAGCGGTTTTGCGGCAGGCGGCAACTCCTCCGTCCGCATACCCTTAAGGATCGTCGAAAACGATATAAGCTACAACATCAAAAACATAAGCTGCAAATAGCCGATAAACTGTCGGAGCGCATATTTAAAACCGCAAAGCAAAAGCCCACCCGATGGGCTTTTTCCGTATAGCCGGGGCGGAGAGCCGCGCCGCGATGCCTCGGACGGAGAATGCCTTTCGTTACGTTTAAAAAACGTGCAAAGAGGCATACTGTTAAAGAGGCAAGCCTCAGGACGCGGCGCGCCTGCGTCCGGCGTAGGCGGACGCGCCGGGAAAAGGCGGCAGAACCGGTCAACGACGCAAAAGGGGTTGCGCCGGCACGGGTTTTCGGAAGACCCGTCCGACATTGCCGATGCGGACGGCGAGATCGCCGGAGCGCGGGAAACCGAATGCCTTTCAAAATTATTAACGGTTAGATAGAAAAATTAAAAATTTATAAAATTAAAAATAATTTTTATTACGCTAGCCGAAACTGCGTAAATAAAAAGTAAGAAATTTGAAAAATCGTCAATACGTACAGTACATATAATACAAGCAAAGGGCTATTTTATGTGCAATATGAAGTGCCGCAAAAAGCAAAATGGGTAACTTAAATCAATCGAAAAGTAACCATTAACACGTTCTTGTGTTTCATTTTTGATTAATCGGTAAAAACTTTGCAAACGTAAAGCGATATTTTATGTTGTGACATAGAATTTTCAAAAAACACTAGACAAAATACATATTATAAGGTAAAATTAATGCGTAGGGTAACCGCATAAACGCCGTTACCTACGGCAAAGGAATAAAGGAGGTAGTTTATGTCACTTATCAAGGAAAGGCTTATCGAAGAACTGCGTTATTCTCCCTATACCACGGTGGAACTCGCCAAGAAAGTGGGCGTGTCTCCCGAAATGATAACTCAGTATCGCACGACGGATAAACTTCCGAAACTTGAAACTTTTGCGGAACTGTGCAAGGCGTTGGATTGTTCCGCCGATTATATACTCGGACTGACGGATCGTCCGTAATCACGGGATCGCGCCAAGCCGAAGAAGTTTATCGTTTTTTTAGATGATGGATGAAAAAGTCCGTACGCTGTACGGGCTTTTTTATAAGCGTTTTTTGCCGCGATCGGCATTCATCAATTAAAACTTTTCATCGGAAACGATCATATCAGACGCGCGACGACGACGCTGCCGTCGTCCGGCGGCGTATTCCCCGACGAGTGCAGGTATTCGTCCATGACCGACGCCGCGATATCGTCGGGGTTCACGAAGCGTTTCGAGGTAAGTATATCCGAAATGCCGTCTTTTCCGAGGGCGTCGACGATTCCGTCGGTGACCATTATCAGGAAATCCTCCGGCGACAGGCGGACCTTGTCCACGGAGGGCGCGGAATCGACTATTCCCAAAGGCAGAGTGCCGCATTCTATTATTTCGACGTCTTCGCCGTGCAGCAGAAAACTTTCCCTTGCGCCTTGTTTTATGATCTCCGCCGTTCCCGTTTCGGTATCTATCAAAGCTATGTCCACGGCATTGAATTCTTCCTTGTTGCGCGCCGCCAGCAGTTTCCCGGTGCATTCCAGAGCCGTTTCGGCATCGAATCCGGCTTTTGCGAAACATTCGATGAGCCTTACGGCGGAGGAAGCGTTTACGGCGGCTTCGGAATCGTGTCCCATGCCGTCCGACAGTACGATCAGCGCTTTTCCTCGTCCGGGGCTGAACACCTTATGCACGTCGCCGGAGCCGAATTCGCCCGCAGAAATTATCCTTTCCCCGTAAGCCAGCCTGTAACGCGGCTGTTTCAGATAGCTTAACGACACTCTGCAGAAAGCGCGCGATTCTTCGCCGACGCATTGCATTTTCGCCGAAAGGATCTTTTCGATCACCGCTTTTACGGCGGTTCTGTCGCAGTTTTCGGGTACGGTCAGTCTGACTTCGTCGTTACCGTACACCAAAGCTTCGGCGTAGACGTTTGTTTTTGCCAGCTCGCGGACGATGCTTTTTTCGGCTTCGCCGTTGTACGACAAAGGCTTTGCGACTCCTTCCGAAAGCCTTTTCAAAGCCGAGGACAGAGCGTTTACTTCGGCGATGAGTATCTTTTTGTTTTCTTTGGTTTCGGCTTTTTCGCGTTCGAATCCGCGCTCCTTTTCTGCAAGTTCTCCGGCAGAGTCGATCAGCTTTTTCAACCTCACGCAGACGGAGCTTAAAAACGGAGTGGCGTCCAGAATAGACGCTTTTCCGTTGCGGACGGCGGCTTCCAGCAACTCGCCCAACGCGCTTTCGGGTTCGGAACCTCCCAACGCGCGCATACAGCGTTCTCTGCCGGGGCAGTCGGTGCAGACTTTGGATTGTAAAATATGCTTCAGTTCCGCCATACGCGCGGGATTTCCTTCGTAATCGCGCGAAAGCGCCTCTTTCAGCGCCTCGAACGCACCTGCCAGAGCAGCGATTTTTTTGCCTGCGTCGGCGCGTTCTTTGTTGATGACGGATCTTTTCAGCAACTCCCCGAATACGGGCAGCGAAAATTTTGCAAGCTTTCTGTCGGGTATGACCGCGGAAACTACGGCGATAACGCCGGGCGCTATCAATGAAAACGGCTGAAGCTCCGAAACGCCCAAAGCCATACTCAGCGCGTGGACGGAAACTCCGATCAGCCCCCCGAATCGGCTGTGTTTATTCGAAACCAGCACCGAAAAAGCGTATATCGCCGCGATCCGAACCGTTTCTCCGCCTGCGAACGCGGCTCCGGCAACGGCGGAAACCGCTGCCCCGGCAAGCGCGCCCCAGGACGGCGACAGCAGTCTGCCCGCGGCGATGAAAAGGGGAGGAAGCGCGGAAAAGGCGCCGACGTTAAGCCGCGACAAAACCAATCCCGCCATCCAAGCGGCTATTATGAACGAAGGGAATTCTTCGGCGGAAGGTCGGTGCGGAAAGTCGATAAAGCGCAGGACGGCGATGGCGGCGCGGACGGTAAAAAACGAAACCGCCGCAGAAACCGCGGCGTTTATGTGGGAACCGAAGAAAAAGTAAGGTATCGCGCACAAAGCCGCCGCCGTCATATAAGCCGGTTCAGGCAGTCTTTTACGGGAAAAGTATTGGATCGCCTGTAACAGAAGCGCGACTGCCACCGCCGAGCCGCCGCAAATCAAAGCCTCCGCCGAAGGGTCGCAAAGCACCGACGCCGCCAACAGGAGCGGCAGAAGTATCAGCGCGTTCCGTTTAAGCCGCAAGGCGGCGAACACCGCGGGTACGGCGACGCACGCCAGACCGGACAGCGTTTCGGCGTATTTTGCCGCCGTCAGGAACAGCGCAAAGCACAAGTATTCGGTTAAGTACCTGACATTTTTCCGGGTCATACAATGTATGATAAAACCGAACCGTACGTCGAAAAAAGGCGAAAAGAGCGTACATTCGGAATAATTTGACGTCAGCCGTAAAAGGGGTAACGAGAATAACGATTTTATAATATTAATATTGATTATTTCTTGACAGGGAGCGGAACGATCGTATATAATGTGAAAAGAGAAAATCGTTCGCAAAAAGCCTTTGCCGGTGAGGTGAATCGAGGATGCAATACCAAAAAGAAGAGGTTCGCAAAAGAATAATAAACGCGGCATTCTCAGAGTTCGAAAAGAGCGGATTTTACCGTGCAAGTATGTTGCAGATCAGCACGAAAGCCAAAGTGCCGATAGGCAACCTTTACCGGTATTTCAACGGCAAAGAAGCGCTTTTCAAGGCCTGTGTGGATTCGGCGTACGCTTACAGCCTTTCCCTGGTCGACGCGGTGTTCGAAGCCGGATTGCGTTCCGGAGAATATCAGGAAACGATTTCCTCGTTTTTAAAAGAAGCCAAATCTCAGGGTCGTGCCATCAAACTGCTGACCGAAAAGAGCGGCGGCTCCGAATACTCCGACTTTATAAACCAGCTGACGGAACTTGGATATAGAAAACTTAACGAAGCTTTTAAGGCGCGTGAATGCGAAGTGGATGAATTCGTAGTTCGCACGATAGCCGCGAACATAATCGAAGGCGTGCTGTCCGTGCTTACGCGCGCGCCGGAGGAGCGCCGCCGCGACGCGGCTGACAAACTTATGTCGTTCTATTTCCGGGATCTGGGGGAAAGAGTCGGAGGAAACGGGCAATGATGAGGAAAATTTCGACGTTCATAGTCAAAAACAGAAAATGGATCGTCATAGTTTTCGCAATATTCTTGGTGGGCGGCATAGTCGGCTCGTTTTTTGTCGAGACCAATTTTTCCGACGTAGTTTATCTGCCCGACGATTCCAAGGTCAGCATAGGTCTGGATAAAATGTACGGGGCGTTCGGCGAAGGCGGCAACGCTTCGACGATGGTCACAAACATCAGTTACCAGCAAGCCATAGATTTCAAAGAACAGATCGTGGGTACCGAAGGCGTCAAAGACGTTATTTGGATGGACGATCTGTTTTTCGGGATAAAGATCGGCGACAAAGCTATCATAAAGGACGCGGTCAAGCCGGCAGGCATCACCCAGGGCGAAGCTATTGATTATTTGTTGCGAGCATTGGACGAGGCAGGAAACAATCAGGTCACCACATTTATAAACGAAAG
>CALVXZ010000060.1 GCA_944371785.1 uncultured Clostridia bacterium
GAACTTGAAAATGCATACAAAGAAGGCGAAATCAGCGAAAACGATTACAATTCGTGGAAAGAAATGTACGAAGGTTTAGAAATGAAGAAACAGGGCAAGATAGTATACGTAGGTAGCGCTGATGCCATTAAAGCCGCGAAATAATTTAAATTGGCGGAAGTAAGTAAACCCGAAAACAACTGAAAACAACAAAGGGACGGTTCTTCGGAGCCGTTCTTTTTGTCTGTTTTTAAACAGGACAGAGGGTTTTAAAAAATATCAATTTTTTTATATCGGTTTTCTTTATGTCGGCAAATAACGACTCTTTTATTCTATCTTGGCTACTATCAATCCTTTCTTATTTAGGTCAAGGCAGGGGAACTATGACCGGAATGCAAAAATCCGACTTTCGAATACTAACTGCTAATTTACAATTTCAATTTTCTATTGACAACGATTAATAATATTGATATAATACAGACAAAGGGCTAGACTCTTAAAACTTGGAGGAAGAAAAAATGAAAAAAAGAATCGCAACTCTTATTGCCGTGATGGCTCTTGTTGCCGTATTGGCAGCCTGCTTAGTGGCTTGCATGCCGTCCGATCCCGCAAAAGCCGAAGAAAATCTCAAAGCCGAGGGATATGACGTCACGCTTATCGAAGAAGATTTGGGAGACGGAATGGTAGCTTTGTTACGAGCCGAGAAAGAAGACGACAGCATTACAATCTATTACTTTGACGATAAAGACGCTGCCAACAAATATTGGGAAGACGAAGAAATGGACGATTACGAAGCTCAAAAGGAAGAGGGATTAAAAGAATTGGAACAAATGTATAAGGAGGATCTTTTAGACAAAGATGAGTATGAAGAAATGAAAAAATTAATCGAAGACGCAAAAGTTAAGAAGCAAGGGAAAATAATATACGCCGGCACTTCCGCAGCCATTAAAGCCGCGAAATAATTCAGATTGGCGGAAGTAAGTAAACCCGAAAACAACTGAAAACAACAAAGGGACGGTTCTTCGGAGCCGTTCTTTTTTCGGAAAAACAGTTCGGAAAGTGGCAAATGCCGTAAGGTGTGGTATAATCGAAGTATGGAGAAATGTTATGTCTGTCCCAATATGTGCGGAGTCGACAGGGAACGGGAGAAGGGCGTATGCTTGTGCGGCGCCGAACCGATAGTCAACCGTGCGGCACTCCACTTTTACGAGGAACCGCCTGTTTCGGGAACACGCGGTTCGGGCACGATATTTTTCGGTGGCTGCGTGATGCGTTGCGAATATTGCCAGAATTATGCCATCAGCAGGAAACCTTCGGGGAAAAGCTATACGCCGAAGGAGCTCAGCGATCTGTATAAAATGTTGGAAGACCTGGGCGCTCACAATATAAATTTCGTTTCACCCACGCCGTGGACGGACGCGATAATATCTTCGTTTAAATTCTACCGCCCCTCAGTCCCCGTCGTCTGGAACACTTCCGGTTACGAATTGCCCGAAACGATAGAGCGGCTTTCCGAATATGTGGACGTATGGCTGCCCGATTTCAAATATTCCGACGAGGCGCTCGGAAGAAAACTTTCCGGCAGAAAAGATTATCCGGACACGGCGTTCAAAGCCGTGGCTTTGATGCGAAGCCTCGTAAAGGACGAATACGACGACGGCATTATGAAAAAAGGGCTGATCGTAAGACACCTGGTGCTTCCCGGGTTCATACAAAACAGCTTCGGAGTGTTGGACGCCGTCTTAGCCGCGGCGGGCAGCGAAACGGTGGTTTCGGTCATGAGCCAATTCACTCCGACGCCGGGTTCGCCGACGATCACGCGGAAGCTGAAACCTATAGAGTACAAAGCCGTCGTGCGCTATGCGGAAAAGTGCGGTTTCGTAAACGCTTTCATACAGGAAGCGGATTCTGCCGATTCCGCATATATACCGCCTTTCGAAATCTGACGCGTTCAATCGGTCAGCAGATACTCCGAAACGCCGTCCGCCAGCTTTTCGACCAACTGCAAACGGTAATCGGCGTTTAACAACAGCGCTTCGTCCGAAGCGTTCGATAAAAAGCCGCATTCGACTATGGCGGAAGGATATGGCGAACAATTCAGTATGTAATAATCGCCGGAAAGCGCCGAAAAAGCTCTGCCGACGTTTTCCATATTCAGGATATTGAGTTTGTTCTGTACGGATTCGGCAAGCCGTTTTCCTTCGTCCGAGAATTTATTGAAAAACACCTGCGCGCCCCGTCTTTCGGAGGAGGGGAATTTGTTGCAGTGCACGCTGATCACCAGATCGGGCACGGTTTTCAATATCGTTTCCTTGCGTTTTTCCATATCCAACAGCTTTTCGCTGCCGGCTTTTGCGACCGTACCTTCGGCGGTACGCGTTTTTACTACGTTATATCCTCTGTCTTCCAGGCTCTTTTCCAACAGCAGGCTGATCTCCAGGTTGATCTCGGCTTCCGTCACTCCGGAATTCTTTCCCGTCACTCCGCCGTCCGCTCCTCCGTGACCCGGATCGATGACTATCGTGGGCGCGGCGGAGCCGCCCGGAGCCGTCAGCGCGCCGTGGAACGCCAGCGCCGTGACCGCCGTCGCCGTCAGCAAGGCTATGATCAACATTACCGATTTGCTCTTTAACATAACTACCTTCTAAACACGCCTTTTAGGAATCCCCAAACGACAAAATTCGCGCGTTTTCGACATCGAATTTTCATACTTATCAACATACGGGGGAGTTGTCAACATAGTTATCAACATTATATTCGGAATAAGCGCGAAAAAGAAGTATTCGGCGGCAGCATTTTCGGCAAGAAAAAATCGCGCTTTGACGACCGTAATTCGGGTGAAATATTTACACGGCGAGGATAATTTGGTATAATTCAGGCATGGACTTTTCGGGGATGAAAGGCAAAAAGATCGCCGCTGCCGTTTCCGGCGGCGCGGATTCGATGGTTATGCTGGATATGATGCTGAAAGAAGGGATCAAACCTTTCGTTATCAACTTCGAACACGGCATACGCGGCGAAGAATCGGTAATCGATTCGGAATTCGTCGCAAAAAAGGCGGCGGAGTACGGTTTGGAATGCCGCGTCGTCGCTTTGGACGCTCCCGGATATTCCGCTGCGCGCGGGATCGGAGTGGAGGAAGCCGCCAGGGAATTGAGATATCGCGAATTCGACAGGATGCTGGCGGCAGGCGAAGCCGACGCGATCGCGCTTGCCCATCATATGGACGACAACGCCGAAACGATTCTGATGAGGCTGTTCCGCGGAACGGGCGTGAAGGGTCTGACGGGGATCGCGGACAGACCTGGATTCGTCCATCCGCTGGCAGATCTGACCAGGGCGGAAATAGAAGAATACGCCCGCGAAAACGGCATAGAGTTCCGCACCGATTCGACAAATTCCGATTCGGGATATACCAGGAATTTCATCAGACTCAAACTGGTGCCGACGATAAGGGAACGCTTTCCGGGATTCGAGCGCAGACTGAAAAGACTTTCCGAAGCCGCTCTGGAAATCGATTCGCTGTTGGAGGAGCTGAAAACGGAGGCGGTTCCCGTAAAGGGCGGATATGAACTGAAGGACGAAGCTTTCGAACGTCCGATCGCCGTCGTAAAAAGGTCTATTGCAGACGCCGTGCGCAAATTGGGAATCACGCGCGATATGGAGGCGGCGAATTTCGAGGACGTCATCGCGTTATACAAATCCGAGGTCGGCAAAAAGGTTTCGCTGCCGTTCGGAACGGAAGCGCACAGGGAAAGCCGTTCCGTGGTGTTCATGCGCCCGTTCGAAGCCGACGACGCCGAATATCCTTTTGAAATCGGCGGGAAATATCGCTTTTTCGGCACAGATTATTCGTTTGCAAAAGTTTCCGAAGTACAAAAGGGTTGTTTCGACGCCGGGAAAGTGCCCTCCGACGCGGTGGTGCGCCTTATGCGCGGCGGAGACAGATTCAGGCGTTACAAAGGCGGCGACAAATCCCTCGGCGATTATTTTACCGACGTCAAATATCCGGTAAGGCTCCGGAAAGCGACTCCGGTATTGGCGTCCGGAAGCCGGGTGTTGCTGATCTTCGGATCGGAAGTGTCGGACGAATTGAAAGTCGACGAAAATACGAAATATATTTATATCTGTAAGGAAGGTGAACAATGAACAGCGCCCTTAACAACGACATCAGCAAAGTGCTGCTGTCCGGCGAGGAGATCGAAAAACGCGTAAAAGAGATCGCCGCCGAAATCACCCGCGATTACAGCGGCGAATCGGTATTGATGGTCGGGATCCTGCGCGGAGCCGTGGTCTTTTTCTCGGAACTCGTCAAAAGAGTAGACCTTGACGTAAGATTCGATTTTATGGTGGTTTCAAGCTACGGCGCCGGGACGGATTCTTCGGGAGAACTCAGGATAATAAAGGACCTGTCGCAGCCGATAGAAAATATGAACGTCGTGATAGTCGAAGACATCATAGACACCGGCTACACGCTGAAAAACCTGAAACGGATGCTTGAGACCAGAAATCCCAAGAGCCTGAAAATCGCCGCTCTGTTGGATAAACCGTCCAGGAGAAAGGTAGAGATCGAAGGCGATTATGTCGGGTTTAAGGTTCCCAATGAATTTGTTGTGGGATACGGTTTGGACTATAACGAAAAATACAGGAATCTTCCCGACATCTGTATACTCAAACCGGGAGTGTATTCGTAATGATCGTTTCGGCCGCCCTCAGGGAATTGCAAAAGCTTTGGCGGGGACCGCTGTATATGGTAGGCGGCGCCGTAAGGGACGCCGTCCTGGGATACCGCGTGTCCGATATCGATTTGGCTTCGCCGCTGGTAGCGGAGGAGGTCGTCGGTTTGTTAAAAGGCACGCAGTTCACCGTCAGACCCAACTCCGTAAAATTGGGGACTTTGGGTATTTACGGTATGGGCGGCAAATTCGAATATACGGCTTTCCGCAGCGATTCTTATGCCGAGGGCGGAGCGCATTCTCCCACGTCGGTCGAATTCGGAGTCAGCATACTTGACGACGCGAAACGCAGGGATTTTACCGTCAATTCCGTGTACTACGATATCGGCGCAGACAGTATAGTCGATCCCGTCGGAGGTATGGCGGACATAGAAAAGAAACTTATCCGAACCGCCAGGCCGCCGGAGGAAGTCATCGACGAGGACGCGCTGAGAATACTCAGGATGGTCAGATTCGCGGCGAAACTCGGGTTCAGCCCGGACGAACGCCTGAAAAGCGCGGCTATCGCGATGCGCGCCGGATTAAAGAACATAGTGCCGGACAGGATCCGCGACGAATTGGCGGGGATTTTATTGGCTGACGCCGAAAACGGCGTAAAAAACGCCCACGTCAGAGGCGTGGAACTGCTGACCGAATGCAAACTTACGGAAATGATCCTGCCCGAGGTGGCGGCTTGTATCGGCATAAAGCAAAACCCAAAATGGCACGCCTACGACGTTTACGGACATCTTTTGAAAACTTTCGAGAACACGCCGCCCGAAATAGAGCTAAGATTGGCGGCGCTTTTGCACGACATAGGCAAGCCGCCTGCCGGCTCCGCAAAGGGCAGGACTGCCGAACATCCGGAATTCGGCGCGTGGCTGGCGGGGAAACGCTTGGGAGAATTACATTTTTCGACAAAACTTTCGGACAGAGTCACCGAACTGATTCGCCTGCATATGTTCGATCTGAAAGGCGACGTCAGCGAAAAGGACGAACGTCTTTTCGTGTTGGAACACAGTAAAATAATTCCCGAACTCGTCGCGCTGAAAAACGCCGACAGGTTGGGTTCCGGACTCAGAACGGATCCTTCGCCGGCGGGGGAAAGATTGCTGCGCACGTTGGAAGAAATGAAAAGCGAAGGCGTAGCCTTTTCCGTAAAAGAATTGAAAATTACCGGCAACGACGTAATGCAGCTGCCTCCGGAACTCAGGGGGTACGCGTTAAAATCGTTGTTGAGGCAAAATGCCTTCGACCCTTCCGTCAGAACCAGGGAAGGCGCGTTGGAATACATATCCCGATTCCCGGCTTCCGGTAATAATTTTTAATTTCGAACGCATACTTTCAGTATGCCGTGCTCTTTTTATAAAGTGCTTTTTATTTGTATTTCGGGTATCCTTATATTCATATTCTGTTACCCGAATGCGGTTTTACCGACGACGATCGCGACTGCGGAAGAAGGGGACGGCGTCTACTTCGACGACCTGATGGGGGAATATTCCACGTCATATTCGTCGTCCGGAAGCTCCAGGAAAAACAACATAGAACTTGCGGCGAAGGCGCTGAACGGAACCAAAGTAAACGCCGGCGAAAAGTTTTCTTTTAATAAAACCGTCGGCATCAGAAACGCCAAACGCGGATACCTTCCCGCGCCCGTCATAGAAAACGGAAAATACGTCGACGGCGTCGGCGGAGGGGTGTGCCAGGTGTCGACTACATTATACAACGCCGTGATACGATCGGGATTCGAAAACGTATCCGCGGTGAGGCATACGATACCCGCCGGATATGTGCCGCTGTCTTCGGACGCCGCCGTTTCGGAAGTCACGGATTTCGTGTTCCGGAACGATACGCCTTACCCCGTGAACATAGAATGCGTCGCCGAAAACGGCAAACTGACCGTCCGATTATACGGATTTCCTTATTATACCGACGGTCTTAGCGTAAAATTCGTCAGCAATCTGATAAAGGAAACTCCTTGCACGGAATACGAAACGGAGCCCGATTATTCGGATGCTCTGCTTCCCGGGGAAGGTGAACGCATAGTTAGGGCGGCTCTGCCGAGGCGTGAGAGCGAGCTTATAAAAATAACTTACTATATGGGAAAGGAAGTCGAAAGAAAACGCTTCCGTCGCGACGTCTATCCCGCCGTGCCGGGGATAAAGATAAAAGCCGCCGCAAAACTGCCGGAAATTCCCGTTTTTGCGACGGGATCCGCCGAAACCGCACGGCGCGCCGCATTGCTTTTGCGATCCTGAACCCGGATTCTTTCGGGGTTGACAATCCCCGTTCTCTGTTTTAAAATTAAAGCAGGGATTTTTTAAGTTTCCCGAAAAAGGAGAAGAGATTATGTCGGAAGCTAACGCGGCAGTTGCCGAGGTACCGCAGACCGCGCGTCGGACTTATACCGTAAAAGAACGTAATTTTTACCTTGCCGGCATGGTGGGGCAGAACATTATTTACAATATTATCGGATCGGCTTTGGCATACTATTTCCAATTCACGCTGTTGATCCCCGCCGTAGCGGTCAGCACGATCATGGCGATAGCCAGGGTTTGGGACGCGATTAACGATCCCATAATGGGGACGATAGTCGATAAAACGCGTTCGAAATGGGGCAAATGCCGCCCGTTTTTGATATATTGTCCGCTGCCGCTGTTCGTGGTGACGACGCTGTGTTTCGTAAACTTCGATTTTTACGAGGAGACGCAGGTCGCGATGAACGTGCTGATAATCGCCTGGGCTATTTTTACATACCTTTTGTGGGAAGTCGTTTATACCGTAGGCGATATTCCGCTGTGGGGCGTGACTTCGCTGATGACGGAAGTCGAAAAGGACAGGAACAAGCTGTTGTCGATGGCTAGGATATTCGGAGGTATAGGCGCGGGAATAACTTTGCTGGCGATGCAGCCCGCCGCCCTGATGGTGGGCGGTTGGATAGCCAAACCGGTCGGGATCGAGCTTGCCGGCTCCGAAGAAAAATGGATAGCTTTGAACGAAAAGCAGACGGAAATGTCCGCCGTGTTCAATGCGGAGCTAGAAAAGTACAACGCCGATCCCGATAAATATATAGCCGAAACGGGTATGGATTACGAGGCTCTTGCCGCCGAATACCTGGCTACCGATCCCATAATCGCCGAAGCCACCAGACAGGGCGAACGTTGGGGATTTACGATAGCCGCTTTGGCGTTCGGGCTGTTGGGGTGCGGACTGTTCCAACTTTGCGGACCCAACATAAAGGAAAGAGTGCCTTCTTCGGAAAAACAGTATACTCTGAAAGAAAACATTCTGATAATGGTAAGGAACAAGCCTTTCCGTCAGATCCTCCTGTCGGGGATACTCGGCAGTCCCAGAATGCTGATACAAACGGCGGCGATGCCTTTGATCTCGTATTATTTTGCGGACAAGGATCCGATAAAAGCCATTCTTTATATGATTATCCTTGGCGGAGGGGTGTTCATAGGTCAGTTCTCCGCGATGGGCTTCGCGCCGAAGATACTGACCAAAGTATCCAAAAAGCATCTGTATAACTATTCGAACCTTGCCGGGGTGGTCCCGTTTATGCTGATTTACGTTTTCTATAAGGCGGATCCGACGGGGCTTGCCGATTGGGGCTGGGTGGTAGGACTGTTCTTCCTGTTTATTGTGGCGGGAGCTTCGTTGGGATTTTCGACGGTGCTGCAATCTTATATGATAGCCGACTGCATAGACTACGAGGAGTATACCAACGGCGTCAGAACGGACGGAGTGTTTTTCGCCGGGCAGACGTTCATAGCAAAGATGCAATCGGGAATAGCCGCCATAATTTCGGGTATATTCTATTCGATTTACGGTTTTTCCGATGAAAACATCGATAAAGTCAACAACTATATAGCCGCCGAACTGACTCCCAGATACATTCCCGAATTCGAAAGGTTTATGTTGGTGCTGTTCGTGATCGTTTCGATACCGCCGGCGGTAGGATGTATATTGACGGTGATACCCACGTGGAATTACTGTCTGGACGACGCCGAACACAAGAGGATATTGGCGGAACTCACCGCGCGCCGCGCCGCGGCAGAGGCTTCGAAAAACGAGGCGGCGGACGAAGCGTCCCTGACCGAAGATTCCGGCAACGCG
>CALVXZ010000061.1 GCA_944371785.1 uncultured Clostridia bacterium
CTTTTTTTTTGTTCGGATTCTGCCGTAAAATTGCGCGGCGGAAAGGGGCTCTGACGCCGTATCGCCCGGTGCGCCGCGGCACAAACGGGCGTTCGCGGATATTCAGACCCCCTCGTAAATAAATGTAGGAAAATAATATAAAAACCGAGATAATTTGAAATTTTCTGCACCCCTCGAAAATAAGACTATTCTAAAAATCGTATTATTCGATAATAGTCGAAACGGTTTTTTGCCCGTTTTTTTCGTTTAACGGGCGTCGTATTGACTTTGTCTTCCGTAAATGTTAAAATTAAAAAAACGGGTTGGAGCGCCTTATGAAGATCGCATATGTTCAGGACAAAAGCTGGCATACTTCGCCTACGGAAAGATTTTCCTATTATACTTTTTTCTTCGGGCAAAACGCCGTTTATAATCTTGTTTCCACGCTTCTGACAACATACTTATTATTGCTGGGTTTAAACGCAGAAAAGTCTGCGGCGGTAATTTTGGCGGTAAAGTTATGGGACGCTTTTAACGACGCTATTTTCGGTGTTATTTTCGATAAGGTCAAATTCAAATCGGGTCGCAAGTATTTGCCTTGGCTGAAGATTTCGTCTATTGCCGTACCGATAACTACCATTCTGATGTTCATTATTCCGGCAGGAGGCTCCGAATCGCTGAAACTTGCGTGGCTTGCGATCGCATATATCATATGGGATACCGCTTACACGATCTGCGACGTGCCGATTTACGGGATAATCACCGTGATGACGGAAAATTTGGACGAAAGGACCTCGATGCTTTCTTATAAGAGCATTTACGGCGGCGCCGGCGCGGGATTCTGCACCTTGGTAGGTACTATCCTGATTTCCGAACACGTCGGCTCCGATTTCGGCATCGTAGCGATAATTTTGGGCGTTACCGCCGCTATTACGATGGTTCCCGTCGCTTTCAAGGCAAAGGAACGCGCTCCCGTTGTCCGAACAGAGGATTTTACCGTCAAAAAAATGTTCAAATATTTGGTATCGAACAAATATTTGTTGATTTATTATTTGGGATTTTTCTTTTATTCGTCTTTGAACGTCAGCGCGAATATGACCTTATTCGTGTCCTTCTATTTGTTCCACGATTCGTTGTTTTCGCTGATAATCACGGTGATAGGGTTGGTTCCGTCGTTGATTTGCGCTCTGTTCGTACCGCGGCTTATACGCAGATTCGACAAGATGAAGATATATCTGGTTTGCGTGGTGCTGACTATCGTAACGGGGCTGATCACATTCTTTGTCGGGTATGAAAACATCATAGTCTATACCGTTTTGGCTACCATAAAGGCGATGCCGCTTGCCGTTATCGGCGTTATGATGTTTATGTTTACGCCCGATTGTGCGGAATACGGCAAATATACTACTGGAATCGACGCAAAAGGCATCACTTTTGCGTTGCAGACGTTTGCGGCGAAACTTACGGGGGCTATCGCAGGTTCTTTGGGGCTGCTGTTGATCGGAGTATTCGATTGGAAGGAAATAGAAGCCGAAAATTTCGAGGTCTTACAGCAAATGAACATTCCGCAATCCGACACAGCTTTGTTCGGGCTGTGGTTTACATATGCTTTGGTACCCGTTATCGGAGTGGTTTTGGCGGGGGTCGTATGGTTTTTCTACCGGCTGACCGACAAGCAGGTGCAGGTCATGGCGGATTGCAATATGGGTAAAATATCCAGAGAAGAGGCTGACAGCAGGCTAAAGGCGCTCAATTTCAAATAAAAGGAATAAACAAAATTCCGATAAATATTCTTTACCATGTTGGAATCGTTGCTCGGAGAGGAGCTGTATTCGGATGCGGTAAAGATATTCAAGCCCGATAAAATTGCCGAAATAAGGCTTAGAATCGGCAGAAAACTTGCCGTAAAAGACGTTTTTTCAAATCGTTTCGGACAGCGAACGGTTACCGAAGCGGATATTCTTTCCATTATTAAAAGAGCCACAAAGAATTCGCTTTACGCTTTCCAGGAGGAACTTTGCAAAGGCTATCTGCCTTATTCGGGCGGTATACGCATAGGCGTTGCCGGCAGCGGAGTCGTGGAAAAAGACAGGCTGATAACGTATAAGAATTTTACTTCATTAACGATTCGTATACCCCATGAAATTTTAGGAGCGGCGGATAAGCTTTCCGCGCTGTTGAATCCGTTTGAAAATTTGTTGGTGGTTTCTCCTCCTTTCGGCGGAAAAACGACTTTATTAAGGGATATCGCCAGGATATTAAGCAACGATTACGACACTTTGGTATTGGACGAACGCGGCGAATTCGGTATGGACGGCGCCGTTTTCGGGGAAAGAATCGATTTTATCGCGGGGACTCCGAAGACGCTTGCCGCCGAAGGCGCGATACGCGCGATGTCCCCGGAAGTCATGGTTTTGGACGAACTGTATCCGCCTAAGGACGGCGGAGTGCTTTGCGAAATGGCGCGTTCCGGGATAAAGCTTGCGGCGGGTATCCATTCGGATTCCGTCGAAGGCGCTCTGAAACGGTTCCCGGAACTGAATGAATTGTTTTCTTCCTTTGTCCTTCTGTCGAATAAACCTCGCGCCGGCAGCATAAAATCGGTTGTAAGGTTGCCATGATAAAACTTGTTTTAATGGCGGTTGCGCTGTTGATATGCGTATTTTCGGGCTACGCCGTCGAAGCATATTTCAAATCGCGTTCCGCCGTAATAAACGATTTTCTGGCTTTTATCCGATATGCAAAGCGCGAAACGGAGTTTCTGAAAACTGACGCCGAGCAGTTGATGAAAAATTTCGGTTGCGCTTCCGATTTCAGCAAGATCCTGGAATCCGCGCTTGCCGCTTTGCGGGAGGGAAAGGCACCCGTCTGCGCTTACGATAAGCTGAAAAAGAACGTAAACGACGAAATTTCGGCTTTTTTTAAGGGTTTGACGGAATGCGACTACTATTCTAAGGACGCGCTGTTCGGTTATTCGGTATCGGTTGCGGAGGAACTGAAAAAACAATCGGACAAAGAGTTAAAACAAAAAGGGGAGCTGATAAAAAAGTTGATGTTTTTGTTGGGCGTAGGTTTGGTGGTGCTTCTGATATGACGGGACTCGAAACTATTTTTAAAATCGCAGGCGTGGGCATCCTTGCCGCCGTCATCAACAGTATTCTGGAAAAAAGCGACAAACGCGAACTGACCACGTTCGTTACGTTGACGGCACTGATAATTGTGTTGGTTATGGTAATAGACATGATCGGAGGTTTGTTCGACAGCATCCAATCGCTGTTCAATCTTTACTGATGACGATAATCAAAGTTATCGCTATCGCCTTTGTCGGCTTATTGGCGGTTGGGGTACTGCGCGAAGTAAAACCGTCGCTTGCGGCGCTGGCAGGAATAGTTACGGGGCTTGCGATAATATATTCGCTGTTGGATGAGTTTACTTATATCGTCGAAAGCTTCAGAGAACTCACGGTCATTGCGGAAATTGACGACGCTTTGGTAAAAACCATCGTAAAAATCATCGGAGTAGGGTATCTGACCGAATTTTCGGCAGGTATGGCGGAAGACTACGGTTCGCAACCGATAGCAAAAAAAATTGAGTTCGGAGGAAAAATATGTATCGCCGTAATGGCGCTTCCCGTAATTACCGGTTTGATTTCGACTATAGGAAGCTTGTTGTAACGTCGCTGTGCATCTTATTGTCAGCCCTGCTTTTCGGGATCGGTTCCGGATTCGGGACCGCAGAAGCCGCATCCGACGGGGAAAAAGCCGAAGAAATAGAAAAAGAGCTTCGGGAAGAAATAAGCGACGGCGTGAACGAATTGATTTCCGACGATCTGGATAAATATTTTTCCGACGAAAGCGGTATGGGTTCTCTAAGGGACTTCATAATAAAGATCACGAACGGCGAAAACGTCAGATTAACGGATATATTTTCATATTTTTCGGAGTCTTTAAAGCAAAATATGCTGGAAGTCGCCGCAGGAATTTCGATAATAGTAATACTTTCCGTGTTGGGCGGAATGTCCGACGCGCTGACCTCCGGGTTCAAAAAACAATCCACCAAGACAATAGTCTATTACGCCGTCTATTCGGGCGCCGTCGCAGCGGTGGCGGTGATGTTTTCCGCGCTTGTGAGATCCACCGTAACCGCAATGGACGATCTGAACAACCTTGTAAAATACGCTTCGCCCGTATTCGTGACGCTGTTGACGGCTTTGGGCGGTGTGGGCGGCGCCGAAATGCTGGCGCCGTTCACTCTGCTGATAGGCGGAGTCGTGATGAACGTGATAAACGCTTTGATAATCCCTTTGTTTTTTGCGGCTTTGGTATTTACGATCGTCGGTAACCTTAGCGAAAACGTAAGACTAGGAAAGCTGACAAAAGCCGTAAAATCAATCGGCAGTTGGGTCTTGGGGGGTATGTTCGGACTGATAACGGGGCTGGCTTCGATCCAAGGTCTTGTGGGGGCAGGTATCGATACCGTCGCGGTCAAAAGTGCGAAATTCGCTTTGTCGGGCTATATTCCTATCCTTGGCGGATATATTTCCGAAGGCTTCGATATCGTAATGGCGGGAGGAGTTTTGATAAAAAACGCCTTCGGGTTGGGGGCGTTCGTGCTGTTGATTGCGATTGCCGCGGCGCCCTTGATCAAACTAATCCTGTTTTCTTTGGCTCTTAAGCTTACCGCCGGAGTTATAGAACCCGTCGGCGATCCGAAAATCTCGGAAATGGTTTACGGCGCTGCCGGTTGTCTGAATCTTTTGATAGCCGCTGTAGCCGGCACCGTGTTTTTGATATTCGTGATGCTGTTACTAGTTATCGGCGCTTTCAATACGGGTGTGGTATGAGCATTTCCGGTTGGGTCATAGGCGTTACCGCCGCCATAACAGTCGGAACTCTTGCCGATATCGTAATGGCGGACGGCAGCACGAAAAAGTTTGTAAAAGGCGTTTCCGCCCTTATAGTTTTTGCGGCGCTGATCGCTCCGATCCCCAAATTGTTGGGCGGAGATATTTCTTTTGATATCGTCGAAGAAATGGCGGATGAGGACTATCTGCAGGATCTGGACAGAAACTATGCCGAAAGCCGCGCGGATTTGTTCGCCGAAAGTTTAAAACGCGACGGTTTCGGAGAAGCCGTCGTAAGTTTGCATACGGGCGCAGGCGACGAATCCGGAAAAGCCGTTGCCGCGGTCATCACTTTGTCCCCGGAAACTTTCGACGAGGGAGTTTCTTTGGAAGAAGCCGAAATTTCGGTAAGGAAGAAAGCCGCGGTATATTTTTCGATCCCGGAGAATATGGTTATCATAGTCGGAGCATGATATGGATAAGATAAAGCAATTATGGCAAAAAGCCAAAGGTATAAAAAACTTCGAAATAATTCTGGCTCTCGTCATAATCGCGGTGGCGGTAATAATATACTCTATCGTAAGCGCGGCAGGGGACGCGGAAACCACCGAGGAAACGGGGCTTGAAGAAAGGCTTGCGGAAATCCTTTCCGAAGTCGACGGCGCCGGCGAAGTGAACGTAATGATAACCTACGCCGGAACCGCGAACAAGATAACGGCTACGGAAACGGACACGCATTCCACCACGACTAACGTTTCCGGAACCGAAACGACCACAGTGACTACGACTACGGAACCCGTTATGCAGGGTTCGGAAGCGCTGATATTGGGCGAGAAAATGCCGGAAGTCGTCGGAGTTCTGGTCGTGGCAGAGGGCGCAAAAGACGTAAAAGTACAGCTTCGGCTGAGGGACGCCGTTGCGACAGTACTCGGAATCAATCCTAATTCGATACAAATACTATCAAGGAGAGCAGTATGAAAAATAAACTAAAAAAACTCGGAAACAGCATCAAAGCCAACAAAAAGAAGATCATAGTTGTGGCTTGTATGGTCGCTTTGTTAGTGGCGACGGGATGTCTGAACTACTTCCTCAACGTAAAGGAGCAGGAAGGATTGGAAACGGGGCTCGGCGATCAGTCGGCTACGGAAACTTTCTTTTCGACGTACCGCACCGACCGCGAAGAAACCAGGGCGCAGGAATTGGAATATCTTGACGAAATAATCGCGTCCGCTTCTTCCACCGAAACGGCTATCGCTTCCGCCGAAGAACAGAAACTTCAGATCACCGGCGCGATGGAAACCGAACTCATTCTCGAAGGACTCATCAAAGCCAAAGGCTTTCAGGATTGCGTTGTGACGATGTCTACCGAAAACGTCAACGTAGTCGTGATGGACGAGGAAGTCAGTCTGGAAGACGCAGCTCAGATACTGAATATCATCGTCAGCGAAACCGATTTCGAGGCTCCGGACGTAGTCATCATTCCTTATGTATAAGCCGCCGAAATGCCGATGTGAACGAAACCTGAATCTATTTATACGTAAAGGCCCGTAATTAGCGGGTCTTTTCGTATAAATTTTCGGATACGAGGTATGTTTTTATTGCAGTAAGCGTTATTTTGTGATATCATAACCACATGGAAAGTTTGAAACCTCAGGTAATTGAACAGTATTCGTCGTTGATAGCGTCGATAGCCAACGAAGCTTTCAGAAAAGTCGAAGGCATTACTATGGAAGAAGGAGTCCAGAAATACCGCTTCGGTCTGAAAAAGCTGAGGAACACGAATTGTCACGTTTATATTCTGGACGCAGACGAATGCATCATCGATATTTTCGTAAACGTCGATTTCGGGTACAGCATTCCCGAAACCGTTTGTCAATTACAGGAAACCATAAAAAACGACGTCGAGGAAGCGACTAAATTCAAAGTCAAAAAAGTAAACGTTACCGTTGCGAACATAAACATTTAAACCGATGCCGAACAAAGTTAAATCCAGAAGACAATCCCGCGAAAGCGCATATAAACTGATATACGAATATTTATTTTCGGGAAAGATCAACGAAAGGACGGAAAGTATATTTACCGCCGAAGAATTGCCGTATTCCGAAACCGAATATATAAAGACGGTCTATCACGGCGTAGCCGAACACTTCGACGAACTCAAAAAGATGATCGCTAAATATGCCGTCGGTTTCAAAACCGACAGAATATTCAAAGCCGATATGGCGGCGCTGATGTTGGCGATTTACGAAATGAAGTATATGCCCGATATTCCCATGTCCGTTTCCATTTCCGAAGCTGTGGAATTGGTAAAGACTTTTTCCACCGAAAAATCGCCTACGTTCGTCAACGGATTGCTGGCTTCGGTGTACAAGGAGCTTTCCGCAAAATAAATGGACAGAAATTATATCACTGTTTCCGAACTTAATTTTTATTTAAACAGGATCATCGATGCGGAAGAATTGCTGCACGATATTTTTTTGGTGGGCGAAGTTTCCGGCACCAGCCTGAATAAGGGCAATTTTTATTGTACGCTGAAAGACGAAGGCGCGGCGATCGCCGTATGCTGTTTCGGCGCCGAAAAAACATATATTCCCGAAACCGGCGAAAGAGTTCTGATGTACGGCAGCCCCGATTATTATCAGAAGACGGGCAGAATGAGTTTCGTCGCAAAGCACATAGAGCCTTTCGGGCGCGGCAAAATCCATATGGAGTTGGAGGCTTTGAAAAAAAAGCTGTCCGACGAAGGTCTGTTTTCGGAAACCCACAAAATACCTATGCCCGAATTCGTGTTCGAACTCGGTGTGGTGACCAGCAAAACGGGCGCCGTAATAAAGGACATATGCAGTACCGTCCGAAAGTACAACAAAGTGATGAACATCACCGTAATAGACGTTCAGGTACAGGGAAAAGACGCCGTCAAGGAAATAGTTTCGGGATTGAAAACCGCCGATTCGTCGGGGTTCGACGCAGTAATTCTGGCAAGAGGCGGCGGTTCATTCGAAGACCTTATGCCGTTCAATTCGGAAGAAGTGGTGCGCGCGCTGTACGATATGGACACGTTCGTCATATCCGCCGTGGGACACGAAACCGATTTTACGCTTGCCGATTTCGCCGCGGATATGAGGTGTCTGACTCCGACCGCCGCCGCCGAAGCCGTTGCCACGGATATTTCCGCGCTGATAGGCGATATTCTGTCCGATCTGACGTTGGCGGGGCGTCGAATCGAAAACGAGCTGAAACTTGCGGAGCGCGAAACGGTAAACGCCGTTCACGGCGTGACGATTTCCGCAGGGGAGAAGCTGACGGGATCGTTCATTGCCGCGAAAGAATTGCTGACCAGAGCCGAAAAAGCCGTCACTTCGCATTACAACGCCGCCGAAAAAGCCGTCGAAAACACGGTGGAAAAACTTATTGCGCTGAACCCGGCAAAACTGTTGAAAGCAGGGTATATGCGCGCGGAAAAGTGCGGACGTCCCGTAACCGCCGCCGAAGACGTTTCGGCAGGGGACAAACTTAAATTATACGCTGCGTTCGGTTCTATGGACGTTACCGTAAATAAAATCGACGTTACCGAGGGTTAAAATGGATTTCGAAAAAAATTTTCAGAAACTAAAGCAGTTGGTCGACAGGTTGGAAGGCGAAAACCTCGGAATAGAGGATTCGCTGAAACTGTACGACGAAGCCATCAAATTGGGTAAAAGCTGTATCGATTCCCTGAAAGAAAGCAAAGGGAAGCTGGAGCTTTTAAACAAGGATCTGACGCGCATTTCTTTGGAACAGGACGACCAATAATAGCAAAAATTCCTTTTTAAAACCGAAAAATCCTCCTTTGCGGGAGGATAATCGGGTTAGTCTGTAAGCCGAGTTCTGTATTTGGCGATCATCTGTCTTGACCCGCAGTCGCCTGCGGGTTCCAGCGATTGAGGGAAGGGACGGGCGATCCATTCTTCCTTTTCTCTTGCATCGAGCGGGGTTTACACGGCCAATTT
>CALVXZ010000062.1 GCA_944371785.1 uncultured Clostridia bacterium
CGTACTGCGGAAAAGCTTTTTTGAAAAAGCGGTAAGCCGTACCGCCGTTCAGCGCGATCAATTCTATTTCGGGGGCTTTTTTCAACAGCGACGGGATGTCCTGTACGGTGTAATCGGTTATGTTCTGATCCAGGCTTCCCTTTATGCGGCATTCTTTTACGACGTCCCATAACGCTATGTTGTGGCGGAACAGGAAATCTTTTTTACCGCAAACGTCCGTCGGTACGGGTTCGTCCGCCAACGCGGCAAGCGTGCGCCAGAATCTGTTCAGCGGATTTGCATAATAAAAGTTCTCTTTTCTGGAGATGACCGAAGGAAAACTGCCCAATATCAGTAATCGGCTGGACGCATCGTAACAGGGATCGAACGCCATAAAAAGTTTGTTTTCGGACAAAGCGACTCCTTTTTCATATTGCCGAAAGGCATAAAAAACGCCGAGTGACCTCGGCGAAACGACGCGGGAAAGCCGTCAGAAGGGGAGCATTCCCGTAAAATACATAACCGCTCCCGCGCAGATACATACTACCCAAAACAGCACCGACAGAAGTATCGCGGCTTTCGCAAAACTCTTTTGGTTTTCCGAAGTGCGCGGATTCTTGCGGCGCGACCAGGCGATCAACGGTATAAAATTGAACAGCGGTATCAGTCCGAAAAACAACATTTTAAACCACGTTTTCGGACTGAGCGTGGGGGAGGTGGGCACCAACGGATGCGGTTTCTGCACCCGTTTTTGACCTACCGAATAATCCGTAGGATAATACGGATTGTATTTTTTTGGGCGTACGTTCGCCCTTTGTTCGGGTTTTTTAGACATCGTTGCTCCGACGGGCGCCGTTTACAGCTCCAGAGAGTCCAGAATCTCCTTTAACGCTTTGGCTTCTTCGATGCTGAGAGTCATGCCTTTGCCCATTCTTTCGTGAGAGGGGCTCCATTCCCTCAGATCCAAACGAGGATCTCTGCCGTTCCAGCTTACGTAATTGAGTTCTTTAGTCCAACCTCTGGCGGACGTAGACAAAACGCCGCAGGTTTTGGTGATTTTGTATTCGAGTTCAGCGGGCATTCCAATCTCCTCCTTTGAATACGCCTTTAATCCTATTTATTATATAAGAATATGCGCGCGCGCGTCAAAGAGTTTTACTTATAATTTGCTTTTTGCGCCCTTATAAGCGATCGAAACGCCCGAATTCCGTAAAAAAGGGCGCGGCTTACCGCCGCGCCGCAAAATACGGCTGCCGTAAAAATTATTTGTTTTCGGATGCTTCGACGACCTTAACGCCTTCGAACGTGCAGCCTTCGCCGGCGTTGATGCCGGTAATGTTTACGTTACCGCCCGTAGAACGGAAAGTTATATTGTCCGCCGTGATGCCGCCCAGATCGTAATCGCCCTCCTTCAAAAGCAGGATCATTCCGCTTTCCGCGGCATAGGTCAGAGCGTTGACGGCTTTTGCGGAATCGGACGCGTAAGCCAGGATATACATTCTTTCGAATCCCAAAGCGTAATCGGTTGCCAACAGTTCGTTGTCGACCTTTTCGAACACGTTGGTTTTTACGATGTCTTCGTAATCGAGCGTCAGGCGCACGCTGGTTTCGCTGCCGTGGTCATTAGTCGTTCCGTACAGGAAATCGTATCCCGCAACGGTGTTGACGGCAACGGAGCTCCATTCGTCGTTTTCGAAACCGAAACCGGAGATCTTGTTCATACGGATATTGACGGCGGTATCGGCGTCGGTACCCGCGGACAGCACGATCCCGTTGGCGATGGCTTCGGCCGCGTCCAACGAACCGGCGTCGGGAGCGGTCAGCGCGTTATATTCCAAAGTCACTTTGTTGGAAGTCACCGTTATCGCGTTTCGGTGTGCCGAAGTAGCTTCACCGGTTACCCAACCGCGGTTAAATATATTCAGACCCCTCAACACCGCTCCGTCGCAGTCTACTACGAAAGAACCGTATATTTTGTTGCCGTCCAAGCCTATCAATCTGACCGGAGTCGTTATCGTATAGACGTTGTATCCGCTCTCGCGGGAGGCTTCTCCGATGTTTCCGGAGACGGTGACGAACGCGCCTTCTTCGGCTTCGGACAACGCTCTTTGCAGGGATGCTTCGTCCGTTGCTTCATACGCCGCTTCGGTGACCGTCACGGGCACGGAAACCGTCAGCGAGCCGTATCCGATCTGTACGCCTTCGGTGTCGGCGGTCAAAGCTTCGGCGGGGTAATCGAATCCGGATACCGGTTTTTTACTGCCGTCTTCGAACACCGCGTTTATCGTCAATCCTTCCGGGCGGAAGCGTTCGCCCGCCGCATAATCGGTGACGTACGGCATCGAAGCTATTTCCAAAGACTCGGGAGCCTTTTCCACGACGCTGACGTTGACTTTTACGGAAGCTTCGTTGCCGTCCTCGGAATAGGTTACGGTGATTTCCTGGTTTCCGACCGTGTTTTTGTCGAAGCCGGAGATCATTTCCGCAGTGATCGGAACTTCCTTCACGTCGCCGTTTTTATAGGTCACGACCAGAAGTTTGTCCTTCAGATCCAGCTCCTGTCCTTTTACGACGGGGCCCAACGAAGTGCCTTCCTTTAAAGCTACGTTATCTATGCCTTTATCGTTACACGCCGCAAGGATCGCGGTCAGCAGCAGCGCAACAACGATAAGCACAGCCAATACTTTTTTGTTTTTCAATTTTTTTACCTCCTTTCGGGCTTTTTCAATAGTTTACATTGGAAACGGATTTTTATTCATTTCGCCGAACGGCATTACGGGGAGCGGTAGCGGCGCCGGTCATAAATAATAAACTATGATTATAAATGCAGAGCTAACGATTAAAAAAATATTGACTTAAGTTTATTGAATGCTTATAATGGAATAAAGCGGCGGAGGCGAAAATGAAAATAGAATATTTTCCCGATGAAAAAGTAATATGCGAATGGGAATACGGACGCGGAGGCGCTTCGCGCATGCACTGTAATTTGCTGCTGACGGATAAGCGTTTGATCGAAACCAAATCGTCGTCCAACAGAACCACCGTCAATACTTTTTTATTGAAAGACATAGACGGCGTGACCGTCAAAAAGGTCAATTCGAATCTGAAAAAAACTATAATCACCGCATTGACTTTGGTGCTGACGCAGGTCTTCCTTTACGCGTTGGATATTTTGTTCGGCGAATTATTGGGCGGCGTTTTGTACGCAATCACATTTTTCATATATCTTATTTTTATAGGTAAGTTTATGATGGCCGCGAAAAATCAACTCGTGTTGGTTATAAACGGACGTTACCGGGCGGCTACGGTAATAAATATGTCAAACAGACGTAGAAAATCCGAGAAACCGATCCGGATCAAAGTCAACAAATCGATAGCGCGCGATATTACGGAATGTGTTTCGGATAGGATATTCAGCATGAAATTGGAAAAAACCGAGGGCAATACGTTTAAAATCGGCGCCGCAACCGAAAACGTGACCGCCGAAGTCAGGGACGCGTAACAGCAAAAAAAAGCACCGCAAAGCGGTAGGTATATTGTAAAAAAGGCAGGAGGATAAATATGGACATCAAACTTTCTACGGGCGAACAGATCATAAAACAATGGGATTACGCCAAGACTAAAAAGCGCGCAGGGCGCACCAAGTACGAGCTGCTGCTGACGAACAAAAGGCTGATATCTTTGGCGGAGTCCAAGATACAGATCTCGCGCGACGACTTTTTACTTAAAAACATCAACGGCGTTTCGGCGACGACGGCGCAAAATAAAACCTTAAAGATCATAGGTATCATATTATGCTGTACCGTTATAGGAGCGATCATAGGAATACCTATGGTAAAGAAAGGCAACGAAAAGAAGCTGTCGCTTACCATATACGGCGAATTTGCGGAAACGAACGTTATCAACGCCGGAGCCGCCAGCATCGTCGGCGTATTGTTCAGCTTATTCAAACGTAAAAAGAGCGCAAAGATAAAAATCGACGGCAAACAGGCAGAGGATATCGTTGCAAACATCGGCGCGCTGATAATGCAATAAGACCGTTCGCTTTTAAAATAAATCCTTGATGAAACGAAAGCGCGTACCCGCAAGGTACGCGCTTTTTAATCTGTAATATTTCGGGAGGGCGATCACACTTTCAGATATTTGACGTTTTCGGCGATGAACAGTTTGACGTTTTTCATCAGTATCCCGAAGAATTTTTCCACCAACAGCTTATCGTCGTTATTGCCTCTGATCGCGATGGTCATCGTGATTTCGTTGTTCATCGTCGTCAGAGCGAGCTGCATATACGGTTTGTACTTGACGGCGCCCGTCATGAATCCGTCTATAGGGGTGGCTTCGCCCATGGTCAGCAGCTCCGGACGGAGCAGTCCTATGTTGGACATTCCGATCAACGGGTTCAGATATCCTATCTTTATTGCGGTTTCGCTGATCGCGTAGGGGAATATGGTGTAAGCCAGCTTCAAAAGCGGCAGGCTGTACAGCCCCATGAACTTATCGTGTTTGGATTTTCTGACGGAACGCAGTACTTTTACCAGAGTGTCGTTCAAAGTGGCGCCGACGCCGTCCACGGAACATTGCATAAATCCCGTGTGGTTAGTCAGTCCGCCGGCTTCCTCGCCGCCTTCGATATGCCGCCTGAGGTCCACCATGCACGGTATCGTCAGCGTGTCCGTAGCAGGGTACTGCCCGAATTCGTACAGGCTGTGCATATATACGGTCAGCATCAGATCGTTGATGGTGACGCCGTAGTATTTGCCTATCGCGCGGAACAAAGAGAAGGTTTCCGCGTCCATCTTGCAACGGTTGATCATCGATTTGTCTTCCGGCGCGGAGGGGGTCAGCGGAAAGTAATGGGTGTCCTTTACCTGAGAAATGTTCTTGTAAAGTTTTTTTGCGACTTCCTTGTCCTCGCCTTCCAGCTTCGTATACACCTGGTCGTAGGAGCGCGTTCCGGTCTTTATTTCCACCGCGGCGTCGCCCGTCAGCATCGCGTTGTAGTTCGCGGAAAGCCTTTTCAGGAAATATTTGAAATCGCCGCCGTCAAAGCACATATGGTTTACGATCATCGCGAAAACGCTTCTGCCGCCTTCGTTGAAAACCGCGATCTTGAATTGCACGTTGCTTTCGACAGGGATCGATTGAGTAATAAATTCCTCTATTTCGGCTTCTAAATGTTCGGAATCGGTATCCTTAACGGTAAGAATGTCGGATATCGAATATTCTTCCACTTCCCAATAGGGGTTTATCACTGAATCGTGGAACGACGAATGCAGGACGGGGACTTTTTCGGTAGTCGCCACCAGAACCGATTTCAGAATGGCGACGTCGATCGGCTTGTCGTAATACAATACGGCGTGCACCATTCTGTCGTAGTAATTGCGGAACAGATATTGCATCTTGTCCCAAAGCTCTGCGGTGATTCTTTGCTTTTTCATATTTCTACCCTTTGATTAATTACCATTTCGTGTAGTATTCTTCGTCCACCTGGTTCTTTGTGCTGTCCAGGAAGAGCTGTTTGTCTTTTTTGGCTTTTTTGCTGTGGCTTATCAACAGTACCGCCACGACCGCCACTATGCATATCGCGGTCAGAGCGGGCAGCAGCCAGCCGGGATGCCAGGGCATTACCGCGGCGACTCCCAACATAACGTACAGCATCACGGAAGTCAGCATCGCCCAAACGAAAATTTCGGGAACGGTAAGTTTGCTTTTGGTGACGAAGCCTATGGCGATATCCATAATTCCTGCGGCAGGCACCATACAAAGGAATATATACCAATCGAATCTGGGGTGCACGGAAAGACGTATGCAAAGATACATAAACACGAACACCAGAATTACCGTGGCGACGTTAAACAGGCGCGCAACCAGGAACTTATCGCTTTTGAAGCCCTTCAGCAACAAAACGACGTCTGCCGCGACGACGGCGGCGACTATCGCGCCGAGCGGCAGTAACCAGGACACGCTCCATGCAAATGCGCCCGTAATGGACAGAACGAGGTATAACGCAACGATTACGGCGACAGCGCCGATCGCGCCCATGGCGATATAGCGTTTTTGATTGTTCTTTTTCGGAACTTCGGTCAAGGAACGGTCGAATTCCTGCAATTTCGCGTCGAAATCGCCCAAAGAATCGATACAAAGACGGTAAATCGCTTCGTCGTCGGTCATACCTTTGATGCGGTAATCCTGGGCAGCTTCTTCAAGCTTCGTCAGCGTTTCCAGCCTCAGTTCCATAGCCGCTTTCGTGGGGCGGATCTTTCTGAACGCCGCTTCGAGGTAGCTTTTAAATCTTTCTTTCATTGTTTGCCTCCCTGTGAATCAGTATTGTGTTTGATTGACTATCTAAATAGATTATATACCTTTCCGAAACCGCTGTCAACGGTTTACCGTCAATTCAGAAAACTTTCGAAAAAAGCCAGCATCGCGTCGTTTGCGCTTTTTCCGGGCGCGGAGTCGGGATAGCACACGTTATAAACGTGCGTGAATTTTTCGTCCTTGCCGTCGTCGTCGCGCAGCACGCAGGGGATCTTCGCGGCGCGCATCTTGTCGGCGGCGTCTACGTTTTCCTTTCTGAGGAAGTCGCCCCGTCCCGTTATCACGAAGGCAGGGGGATAGTCGGCGGTGATGTTACAACAGTAATCGACGTATTCTTCTACCATCGGCAGGTCTCTGAACAGCGGCGCGAAATAGGGGTAATAGGGCGATTTTTTATATCGGTAAAGTCCGAATGCCGCCGAAGTAAAGCCGACGGCTTTGAAACGCGGCAAGCCTTTTACGCCGTAATAATCCGCCATCGCTTTGTTCAAGGAGGCTTTGACGACCATTCCGGCGAGGCATCCGCCGGCGGAATCGCCGGTGACGAAGACGTTATTTTTGTCGATACCGTATTGTTCGGCGTGTTCCGTAAAATAATTTATGGCGCAGGCAGCGTCGCGCAGCTGATCCGCCAACGTGAACCGCGGAGCCAGACGGTACGAAATGTTTACGACTTTGAATTTGCCGCCCGCCGTAAGGTGCATCGCGTAGATCTTATTCAATTCCTTGTCGCCGTAGTACCATCCGCCTCCGTGGATATCGAATATGACGGGAGTTACGCGGTTTTCCGAGGATCTTTCGTAGTATACGTCGGCGAAACGCGCTCTGTCCGCCGCCGCGGCGTAATCGATATCGGTTATTTCGGATATGCCTTCCGGCGGCTTTTGCAAGGAAAGCCTTTTCAGGTCTTTTTTCTTTACGCCTTTCCAAAATTTTACTGCTATGGATGTTATCAACGACATAAGCCCCTCCCGTAATGATTTTAACACGGAATCGGGAAGCTGTCAAAAAATAAAATTGCGCCGCTTCCGCGAAGTTTACGGCGATTTCCGCAGACCCTTTAAAACGCGCGCACGGCGCGGACATAATATACTTATCGGCGCGCGTTGGCGCCGCACAGGGCATACGCAAGCGGCGAAAGCCGTTTGAAAGCCGAAAAACAGGTAAAATTCCGCATTTCCCTTGACTATAAGCCCGAATAATTATATAATCGCCTCACGAACACTACGGAGAGCGAATATGACGGCATTCGATGTGGAGTTGGTCGGCAAGATCGGCTCGATGGCTTTGATAAACAAGGAATACAACGATATCGATTACAACATAATCGCAAGGATCTCGCGCGAACTCCGCCCCGGTTGCCTGTGGGTGACTTCGGGAGCCACGGAGATAGGGCGCCTGGATTACCTGCACCGGGTAGGTAACGAACTGTCCGGAGATTACAACGACATCAAAACCGATTATTCCGCGCAGGGTCAGGCTATTCTGATGGAAACCTACCGCCGTTTCGTGGACAGCCGCTTTTCGCTGAGGCAGTTTCTGGTAGAACATCAGCATTTCAACGACGAAATGAAGCGCGAACATCTGCGCGCCGCGCTGATGCGCTGCCCGAAGCAGGGGGCGATCCCGATAATCAATTACAACGACCCCGTGTGCAGCGAAGAAAACCGTAAAATGGAAATACAGGCGTTGCGCTCCGTGCACGAAAAGGTGGTGGAGTGCATAGATAACGACGAAACCGCGGGGCAGATAGCCTGCCTGGTGAAGCCCAGATATCTCCTGATCCTGACGGGCGTGAACGGGATTTACACGGATATGCACGACGAGAGCACTCTGGTAAAGGAGATCACCGCCGACAACGCCGACGAACTCAGCGAAAAAATCGATTATTACGTCGGTTATTGCGACGGCGCCAGCCGCCGCGGAGCCAACGGAGCGGCAGCCAAACTGAAGTATGTAAAAGAACCCGCAAAGTTGGGAACTACGGTATATATAGCCAATTCCAAATTCGGAATAAAAGCGGTGTTGGAAGGCAACGCTCCCGCGACGAAGATATACCTGAAAAAGTAACACTCGCCGCGTATTTTTTAAACCCCTGAAAAGACGGATACCGAATAACAATGTAAAAAGGGCGCCGAAGCGCCCTTTTCGGTTACCCGAAACGAATTTATCCGATCAGGTGGAAATTATGCCCGCCGCCCTCAGCGAAGCCAGAAGTTCGTTTAAGGACGTGGCAAGATCGGTGGTGGAAGCGCTCGTCGAAACGTCGCTTACCGCCGTACCGGGAGTAACCGGTCCCGTGGGTCCGGTAGGACCTGTGGGACC